>NZ_CP124543.1:2496736-2808828 GCF_029953635.1 Halotia branconii CENA392
TGCCCAACGTCTTTACAAACAGCACCAAAAACTCAAACGCGCTCGTACTGCCGTTGAACCGTTATTCTTAGAAGTGCAAGCAGAACTTGCATATTTAGAACAAGTTGAAGCTGCGATCGCTCAGATAGACCAATACCGAACAATAGAAGATTTACAGGCTCTTGAAGAAATCCGCGATGAACTAATTGGACAAAAGTATTTAGAAGATCCCGAATACCGCAATCGTAGTACCAACGAAACTACCAGCACTAATTTTTACCGCTACCGCACACCTAACGGCTTTGAAGTCTTAATCGGTCGCAACAATCGCCAAAATGACCAATTGACTTTTCGTGTCGCTGGAGATTATGACCTGTGGTTTCACACTCAAGAAATTCCCGGAAGCCATTTGTTACTGCGTTTAGAACCTGGTAGCGTCCCAGAAGCAACTGACTTGCAATTTGTGGCAAATCTTGCTGCATATTACAGTCGCGCTCGTCAGAGTGAGCAAGTACCAGTGATTTATACTCAGCCAAAGCACGTTTACAAACCCAAAGGAGCGAAACCAGGGATTGCTATTTACAAACAGGAGCGCATTTTGTGGGGAAAACCGCAGTTGGTAGTCAATAGCCAATAGTGATCTTTTTGTCCTACTCTATCCCTTGGATTTTCAGAAATATTCTGCTAGATAGAGGTTAATTTTCTTCGGGAACGTCTTTTTTTGGTAGATCTTTACGAAAAAACTGTACTGGATGTTACAATATTGTTAAGAAAAGTTGCTCGTTGCATTTTGGGAACGCGCAACTTGGTTTTAACTCTATTGAGAAGACAACGCAAAATAACATTTTTTAGACTAGCTGTGGGAGGCTAGTCTTTTTTTAACTTTATAAGCGTGGCTTTGCTGAAGCAAGTGGCGATAAATAGGCGAAAAACAAATTAGGCACTGCTAAATTGTATCAGGGTCGATATTTAACTCCCGCAATTTTGCTGCCAAACGTTCTGCTTTGTCAGCTTCCTGTTGTGCTTTTTGTTCTATCTGTTCTAGTCTTTCTTCTGTCTGTTGTGCCTTTTGTTCGACCTGTTCTAGTCTTTGTTCTGTCTGTTGTGCTGTTTCTTCAGGTGTTGGTATTAGTTGCCCATCTGATGTGAAAAACCGCAATAAACCCTGATAAACTCCCAAATATAACCCTAACTGCTGACTCCACAATTGTCCTTGCTCATTTGATTGCAGAGGTTGATATTTTCCATCTACTAAATGAAATCCCACAAATTCTAATGTATATGGATCAAACCAAAAATAATCAAAAGTGCGGAAAGTATCTTGATAAATTTCTTTTTTTAAACCTTTGTCTGTTTTTGCCGTTGAATCTGACAAAATTTCTAAAATTACATTTGGATATTTGCCATCTTCTTCCCAGACTACCCAACTTTTACGGGTTTTACGTTGGGTTCCTAGCACTACAAAAAAGTCTGGCCCTCGGAAATATTCTGATTTGCGTTGGTGCGGACTGTAGTAGATAGTCAAGTTTCCTGCTGCATAGAAATCATTTCTGTCTCGCCACAGCCATTCTAGACACGTCAAAAGTAGAATTATTTGTCGTAGATGTAGTTCGGTTTCCAAAGGAGGTTCATCACTATATAAATCACCAGGGGGAAATATAATACCTGGCAAGATGCCTTCTTGAGAATCTAATTCTTGAGCTATAGCCATGAAATAAATACGGCATCAACTAACTGTGGGTTTATTTTAGCAGCGTTATAGTTAGCGATCGCCTCTTGCACTTTACCAACTTTAACAGTAAACAGTGATAACTGATAACTGATTTAAACTTGCCCAAAGTATTGAAGAAGCACTTTTTATCTAGTAATTTTTAAGTAATTACCGCTAGCTTTTTTTTGATCTCCGTTAAATCAACTATATATTTTCTTTTTCCCATCTCTAATGGGCTTGCTGAATAGTAGACTTTACTTAAAAACTGTAACTTTGGATCTATAATTAATACATATTAAAATTATTTATAAGTATATATATTGACTTTTTTACGGATTTAGCATTCTTATAACCATAATCATGACTTGGCTTTTTCTCGCCTTTAGACTCAAATACTCAAATACCTATTTTATGTAAAAATTGTTTCCAAGCACTACACAAATCGCAACCTGACATGCCAATCTATGGATAGCAAAAGTTTTAGGAAACAAATCAATGTCTATTTCACAAAAACTGTCATTAGCTTTAGTCGGAACAGCGGTTGTTTTCATGGGTGCTAACCCAGCTGGTGCTGTCAGCTTAACCAAAGGAGGTAGCGCACCTGTTGAAGGACAAGGTTCAAAGTCTACTATTGTAGGATCTCAGGTTATTGACTTCAATTCGGGTACAGCAGTTGATCCAAACGGGTTTGCGACTTACTCTGCAACTAATGGCATTGTGCAAGGTAGCCAATCAGGCGCTTATGCTACCCCATTTGGCGATACTAGTAAATATCTAACTATTTCACCATTAGATTCTAGCGTTGCAGGAGGTACTGGTTCTGTGACTATCAACTTTGCTCAGGCTATTGATTACTTTGGTTTGTATTGGGGGTCAGTAGACGCATATAACTTTGTGGATGTCTACAGTGGCGGTACTTTGTTGAAAACATTTAGCGGTGCAGATGTTCCAGGTGCTGAAGCTAGTGGTAGCTGGACTAGTAATGCAGACAATGTTTTCGTTAATTTATTAGCTGATAAGGGAGAAACCTTTGACAAGGTAGTTTTGAGATCTAACGGTCGTGCATTTGAAAGCGATAACCACACCTACAGACTAGCTAGTGTTCCTGAACCTGGTTCCATGTTGGGTCTATTAGCCTTTGGTGCTTTGAGTGCCGGATCATTGGTCAAGCGCAAGTCAAAGATGGCTTAAGCTCATACACCTTGACAGACGAAAGATAGATATTTTTTGGATGTAGTGCATAACCTAAAATAGGTTATGTTTTGGAATGAGAGCAGCCTCTATTAATCTCGCTCTCCATGTATCCTTTCAAAACGACAATTTAGTATGAGATTTTGTACCCGGCAAAGATGCTGGGTTTTAATTTTGAGATTTTAAGCTCATCCCACCCCTAGTGGTCTGTCAACCCAAAAATGACAGGTGGAGGCAGGCAGGGGAAGCAGGGTAAGCAGGGGGAGAAAAGAACTGGACTTTTTCACATTAACCCAGCAAAATTATCTTGACAGAGTACTAGAAGGGGCGGGATTTCGTGTTAGTGGTCAGTGGTCAGTTGTTTTTGCTACTCACAACTGACTACTAACACCTGACGGCGGCGGTACGACTATTTCTCCTACTCCTCGAAGAAGTGGGTTTCCCGTCGCCTTTTGATGAAAGACGCGAAGAACAACTTCGCGTCTTTTCTGTTGAAAATAGAACTTACGCACTTGCTACGAAAACTAAGCCTTTGCGATTACTACTCTTGTCCTTACGCAGACCCTACGCGAACGAGAAGCCGCTAACGCGTCTACGCTTTGCTCGTAATGACGTAAATCGTAATCCTTGCGTAAGTCCTGGAAAATTAGAAACTGAATGTAGTTCTCAAAGCACCAATAAAAATATCATCGTTGTCATCATTATGATCTGGGGATGTCAACCAGATGACTCCAGGGGTGATACTGATGTTGTCACTGATTTGGTATTGGTAAAAAGCTTCTAGGTGATAGGAAGTATCCCTATCTCTTTCTAAACCTGCAACACTAGAACTTGTTACCCTAGGTTCCACACCAGCAATAATCCCAGCCAAGTTACCTTTTTTACCAAGGTCAGGAAAGCCGAGGGTAACGGCATAGTTCCAAATGTCAATATCTCCACGATTACCAGATAGGATACGGCTATTAGTATATCCAGCCCAACCACCCAAGACTATTTGATCGCTGATGCCGATAGATGCTTGAACACCATAAGAATTACTAGAAAATGCGGTATCTAGTTCACCATTCTGATTTAACAAGGGTGTGAAGGTGGCAGCGTTACTACCTGTAGGTAATGGCTGTTTGTAGGAATTGATGTAAGTTAAACCAATAGATATGCGATCGCTTGGTTTAATTGTTAATTGTGCTAATGCACCGTAAGCACCATCAAATAAACCATTTTTGGGAGATGGATCGTTAGCTCCACCACTCAAATATCCTAAACTGAGTGCTAATTTATCACTAAACTCATGGGTTACTCCTAACCCTGCACCATCCATCTGGTAATAAATTGGATTACGTGTGCCAAAGGTTGATAAAGCCCCAAAAGCACCATCTCCATCAAAGATATTTATAGTATCGGTAAGATCATCTGCTGCACCAGCATTAGCGATCGCAATTACCTGTGTCTTTTCTCCCAAAGGAAAAGCGTAAAATAAAGCATCGATAGCGGCATCAGTAGTACCGTCTTCACCAGCAAAGAATAAGTTACCTTCTGGTGTACCAATGTCAGGACTGATAATATTATTAGCCTGGATTCTAGTAAATAGGGTATCTTGACCTGTAAAACTAGTTACAAGTTCAATCCTTGCCCTTACCCCAAGAGTCGTATTTGTATCTGTGATTTCTCCACCATTAACGTTGTCACTTCCAAAAACATCAGTAATGGCTGCGACAACTTGTCCTTGTAGTTTAGTTGTAGTAGAAAACTGATTAGCTTCCAGTTCAGATGTACGTGCTTCTAGGGCATCTACACGACCTCTTAATGTTGCTAATTCTGCGGAAAATTCTGATTGCAACCTTTGCAGTGTGGCTATATCTTGTTTTGTTACCAGTTCAGCAGTTGCAGTGGCAATAAGTTCATTAACTCGATCAAGACACGCATTCAAACCAGCGGCGAACTCATATCTTGTCAGCGCGCGATTACCACGATAAGTGCTATTGGGATAACCCGCAATACAGCCGTAACGCTCGACTAATGATTGTAAAGCTTGAAATGCCCAATCTGTAGGTTGGACATCCGATAATTGAGATACTGAGGTAACTTGCGCTATCACCTGATTTTGATTAAATTTCTCAACTTTATTGACTGGACTTGCTACAGTTGAAAGCTGATTTTTTTCCGATATTGTAGATATTTCCTCTGCAAACGCAGTACCAGTAAGTATCATCATGCTACAGACTACTGGACTTACCAGCAGATATTTCCCTAACTTTTGCATTTTTCCTTCACACCACTCTTGATTCAAGGACACAGTTTCTTGAAAAGTATTCTCAAATATTATCAGTAGCTAGCATTTTTTTAATACAAGAATTAAGAAAGCATCATTTAACAAGTCAATAAAGATAGCAAATAACAGCATCACTGCTCAGATGCTGCTGTGACTGCTTACACAAAAAACGTGATCTACTTTATATGAGAATGATAATTATTATAATATACGGTGTAGAATAAGTCTCATTCTCAATCAAAGGATAAAACATGGTGATTTTGGCTGGTAAAACACATAAAATGGGCATTTTATCCTTAATTACTTTGCTGATATTTTCTACAGTTGTGGGCTGTAAGCAATCAAACACAAATCAAAGAACAAATTATGTGCAGTCGCCGCCAGCCCAAGAAGCAGCGTCTACTCCTGTAGAGTCCTCAGAAAAAATCAAAATAGTGACGACATTTTTACCGATTTATTTGTTTACTAAAGCGGTAGCTGGAGATGCAGCAGATGTGACAATTTTAGTGCCACCAGGAACGGAAGTACATGAGTATCAAGCGACACCAGAAAATGTCAAAGCGATCGCTACTGCAAATGTGCTAGTAAAAAATGGTTTGGGATTAGAGGAATTTCTGGAAGGCACTGTAAAAAATGCCCAAAATCCTCAGTTGACAGAAATTGATGCCAGCAAAGGGATTAAACCCTTAAATGAAATTTCACCCATTGAAACAACGACAACAAAGGAAAAAGAACATGAACACACCGAGGGGAATCCTCATGTTTGGTTAGATCCAGTTATGGCAAAACAGCAGGTAACAAATATCCGGGATGGATTAATAGCCGTTGATCCTAGAAATAAAACTACTTATGAAGCAAATGCTGCGGCTTATATTCAAAAACTAGAAACTTTAAATAGCGAGTTTCAACAAAGTTTGCAGAAAACTCCCAATTGCACTTTTATTACTTTTCATGATGCCTATCCATATCTTGCTCAACGCTATAACATTAAACAAGTTGCGGTGGTAGAAATTCCTGAAGATCAACTTTCACCAGCAGATGTACAAAATGCAGTTAACACAGTGAAAAAATATCAAGTTAAAGCTTTATTTAGTGAACCAGGGGTAGATAACAAATTATTAAAAAGCCTGTCCAAAGACTTGAATTTAAATTTGCGTACTTTGGATTCTTTAGAAACTGGCGAAACAAATCCACAGTATTATTTTCAAGCCATGAAAGCTAACTTACAAACTCTGCAAACGGCGTGTAAGTAAGTTTAATTAAAACTAATTAACCATTAATGACCAATTAACTATAAACAATGACCACGCCAATTTTAAAAGTAGAGGGATTAACTGTATATCAAGGCAGTCATTTAGCTGTGCGGGATGTTGCTTTTGAATTATTGCCAGGAACAGATACAGCGATAGTTGGCCCCAACGGCGCGGGTAAAAGCACTTTGGTCAAAGCGGTTTTAGATTTGATTCCCCGCAATGCTGGCCAGATTGAAATATTTGCTCGTCCAATTTCTAGACTAGGAAATTTGCGTCATTTATTGGGTTATATGCCGCAGAATTTCATTTTTGACCGCAGTTTTCCTATCTCTGTGAGTGAGTTAGTAGGATTGGGATGGACTAGTGAAGCTAAAAGAACAAGTTCGTTTTTCTCAAAGTTACAGAGGCAAAACCAGGAAAAATCAGTAGCAGTCATAGAAGCTTTACAGCGTACTGACGCTTATCATCTGCGACATCAAACTATTGGTACTCTCAGCGGTGGTCAACTTAAACGGGTATTATTAGCTTACTGCTTGGTAAGACCGCGAAAACTTTTAATATTAGATGAAGCCTTTGCCGGCGTAGATGTGCAAGGTACAACAGATTTTTATGCATTGTTGAATGAACTTAAGCAAGAAGAGGGGTGGACAGTGTTACAGGTTTCCCATGATATTGATATGGTAAGCCGCCATTGCGATCGCGTCCTCTGCCTCAACCAAACTGTTGTTTGTACCGGACAGCCGGAAATTGCTCTTTCACCCCAAAACCTTTTAGCAACCTACGGGCCAGGATTCAGCCGCTACCAACATCACCACAACTGAGTTATGAGTTTTTACGATCCTTGCCAGCTAATTGGATTAGCTGTAACTAATAGTTATGATTTGGTAGAGTTGTTGCAATTCCCTTTTATGCAGCGAGCGATCGCAGGTGCTGTATTAATGGGAATACTGGGAGGTTTACTTGGTAGTTTTGTGACCTTGCGCCAGCTATCATTTTTCAGCCACGCTGTGGGTCATGCAGCATTAGTAGGGGTAGCGTTAGGTGTGCTGTTACAAGTCAATCCTACTGGGATGTTGTTACCTTTTACCTTACTTTTTGGCGTTGTTGTCCTCTACTTTATTGATAAAACCGATTTAGCTAGCGATAGCATACTTAGTATCGTGCTTTCAGGTGCATTAGCGATCGGTGTGATTCTCACTAGTCTGATTAAAGGATATCGCGGTAACTTGATGGCAGTACTTTTCGGCGATATTCTGGCGATTGATGCCACAGATTTAATTTTGACGCTACTTGTACTTATTGGTAGCAGCATATTTTTACTATCAACTCTACGACAGCAAATTTTATTGACCCTAAACTCAGATGTAGCCCAAGTACAAGGGATTCCAGTCCAATTATATCGCTATGGCTTTGTCGTCTTGCTTTCACTAGCCGTGGCCGTAGCCATTAAAGCTGTCGGTGTTCTACTAGTGAATGCATTTTTGGTAATTCCTGCTTCAACCGCCAAACTGATGAGTCATCACTTTCGTCATTTTCTGATTATGTCGGTGATAGTTGGTTCTACTAGCAGCATTGCTGGGATTATTGTGTCAGGTCTTTTCAACCTTGCTTCTGGCCCTAGTATTGTGCTGGTTCAGTTTCTGCTATTTATAGCTGTTTTCATTGGGGTAAAGTTAAAGTTGAAAACAGCATAATTTTTTTTGTTTATCTCTTGCCAAATCATTTTATCTTCGCTAAGATGATTAATCGTGGCTAAGAAAAAGCACCAGCCGGGATAGCTCAGTCGGTAGAGCAGAGGACTGAAAATCCTCGTGTCACCAGTTCAAGTCTGGTTCCTGGCATACTCTTCAGCCCCTCGAAACTCAAGATTTCGGGGGGTTTCGGCTTTATAAGCTTTGATTAATAAAATTCACAATCGATTAAATTTGTTGACTATCTGCTTTTTGTCTTTTTAGAGCAGCTGCACCTGTCATAGTAGCAACGAAAATAGCACCTAGCATACTAGGCTCTGGTACTTTCTTCTTACTACCTACTTTGATTTGAAAGGCAAGATTAGAACGCTGGGGTGCTGAACCTGCCCAGCTAAAGGAGGTTGTGCCAGTTAACATAAAATTTGTAGAAATATCACTGACGCGAATATAGTCTACATCACTACTGACAGCTGAACCTGTAGATGAGAGACTGCCAATAGCTTGGCCGTTTAAAACGAGATTACTCAAATTTACAGAGTTATTAGTATTGCTACTGCTATTTTTTTGGGCAAAAGTGCGGAAAAAGATGTCTGTTACAGAACCGTTAAATTCCTGAGTTGTTAGGGCTAATGTTTGGACACTATCAAAAACTTTGTAAGTCACCTTACTTCCTGTATATTCCAGGCTGAAATTCCATAATTTGTTATTTCCCCAAACTAAATCACCTTTAGTAACAGGTTGACCACCGTTTACTGCTGCTCTTACATCTTTATTAATTCCTAATTCTCGCTCTCCGTTACCTCCTAAACCATTGTTACCAATTCGACCTTCGGCTACAAACAACTCTTTAAAATCTTTCTTATCAAGCAACAAGTTAAAGTCTAGATCGTCAAAGTCTGTGTCAGCATCTTGGGATGTTAAAGGAACAAGTGAAACTGCTTTTGCTGGGTTAGATGCAATCATTAACCCCAAGGTCGCTAATCCTAAAGTAAAAAGTAATTTGTACTGATTAATAGGTTTGTTTAAGGCTAGCATTATATCTCCTATGAACAATTATTTTTCATGATTGAATGAAGTTTTTCAAACTAATATCTTTATAAATCTGAATTAACTCAATTAGCAGATCTTATACCAAGTTGCAGTCAAATGTAATATTCCGTCATTGCGACTGTAACAAAGTGGAAGGAAGCAATCTTATCAATTTTGAACTACTACAATAGAACGCAAACTAGTATCAACTAAAAATTTGATTTAAGACATGAGTTATGTTTTCATAGCTTAGAACACAGTTTGAGCTGCTGTCGATAATAAGACGCATACTTTAACTAAAAATTTATATACAATGAATTTTCTGAAAAATTAAATATGAATACGTACAAGCTTAGTAGTAATTAATACTGTTTTAGATGTATAGGCTCTAATTCTTGATTTAAGATATTTAGAATTATTAAAATGTGTTTTAAAAAGTTAAGAAGGAAAAGGTAAAACTACATTTTTCTTCTTAATTCATTTATTTTTTTGTTCTGTAAAATTATTCATTATCGATTAACAACCAAAGAGTATGAAAAAATTTATTGAGTAAGCAATGCAGCCTTTTTGGCTACTGGTTGCTCCAAAAATTGGGTATAAAGTTCACTGAGTTGATTTGCTACGCCATCCCAACTAAAATTAGTTTCCACACGCTTTCTGCCAGCTTTACCTAACTTGTCTCGCCATTCTGGATTCAATAAAATTCGGTCAATAGCAGATGTAAAGGCAGTTACATCTTGTGGTGGCGCTAATAAACCTGTTTCTTCTGGAACTACAGTAAACCGAAGTCCACCAACATCACTTGCTACCACTGGTGTATTACTTGCCATTGCTTCAATCGCTACAAGTCCGAAGGGTTCGTAGTGACTAGGAACAACGCAAACATCAGCAGCAGCATAGTAAATTGGTAAAATTTCCTGACTGAGGCGACCAGTAAAGATAGTACAGTCGTTCATTCCTAATTTATTAACAATACTTTCAATGCGATCGCGTTCAATACCGTCGCTGTTACCTGGAGTGCTACCGCCACCTATAATTAGCTGGAGGTTCTTAGAAGTGCGTAACTGAGACTCATTGATTGCACGTACTAAGGTTTCTATACCTTTACGCGGGTCAAAACGCCCTATATAGAATACAAGCTTGGTTTCTGGAGCAATTTTCAACTTGGATCTTGCTGCTTGTCGCTCAATTGCACCAAATCGTTGAATATCAGTACCGCAGGGAATAATATCAATAGTGCCTTGACTGGAGACAAGCGATCGCATGTGTTGCTTTTCTTGAGGACTTGTGGCTACAATCCTTTCTGCTGTCTCCAAAACTTCTTTTTCAACTGCTAATCGCTGACTAGCTATTAAGGGAATACTTTCTATCGTGTTGTACTTGACTACTCCTAAAGAATGATATGTATGAACTTGTTTACTACCCTGAATTTTCTTTAGTTCCATTCCTATCCAGCTAGAATGCCAATAGTTGGTGTGAATTAATGGATATGTAATATCGTTTGCTTGCTGAAACTGAAGAAAATTATCCAAAAATTCTGGCAAATAATCAAAAAGCTCATCCCGTGGTACAAACTCTACAGGGCCGGCTATTAGACGAATCGTTCGACAATTTTGACTATGTTGAACAACTGGGTTTTGCCCTTTACTGACTTTTCGGGTAAACATATCAACTTGCCATCCTAGCTGCGCTAGTGCTTCACCCACATGACGCACATAAACGTTTTGTCCTCCAGCTTCTTCTTTCCCAATTTCAATCGCTGGGTCTCCGTGGACAGAAATTAAGGCGATACATTTTTCAGTGGTAGTATTCATAGTATGTGTACTGCTGATGATCACAAGGTATTTGTTGGTTCCAAGCCTGTTAAACACAAACTTGAACCTAAGTAAGTTATTTAAAAATTTTTGAGTAATCTTTATTTTATTTTAATATGTCAAATTTTTCTTAAATCTACTACCAGGACTATACTTCTATCTTAAGTGTTTATATTTAATTTATAGATGCACAAATTGTAATCTTTATACCTAATACTTAAAACGGATGAGTTTATAGTTTGCAGAACTAACAAAGTAAAACAAATTAATAGCTATAGGATCTCGATACATGAAAGTTTTCATCTGTTGTGTTGCTTTGCTCTTATTTGACGCTAGTTTATTAGCTCACAGTCCCAGTAATGCTAATGAATCAAATAGCAGCATCTTTGTTGCAGAAACTGCTAATAATGAAGAATTTATCGCTAGCGGTACAGAACCTTTTTGGAGTCTTACCGTGAGCAAGAAGGCAATTGTCTACTCTTCACCAAATGTGCAAAAGCAAATCTTCTCTTATGTTGCACCCTTAAAAGCAGAGGCGCGTCCCGCAGACTTGTTGCGAGTTTACCGACTTAGGGGCAAAGGTAACAATATTTTAATTATCAAAAAAACCGAGATCTGTAGCGACGGTATGTCAGATAAAGAGTATCCCTATTCTGCAATTTTTATCCTGGGCAATCAGGTTTTAGAAGGTTGTGCCACGAAAAAATAATGCTCCAAAAGTTTATTGATGCGTTAGAAATGAAAGAAAAAAGCATCAAGCAGCTTTTAGTAAAATATTGCGGTTTTCTTATGAATGAAATACACCACTCTAGCCCCTAGCCTCTAGTTCCTATACCCTTTTGATTATTGGAGTATATTGTATACAACCGACGAGAAACGCTATATGTTTTTTGGATAATGAGTTGTTCAGATTGAGTAGTTATGGTTTACCTTTACGCTAACTATTCTGACTTTAAAAGATATTAGACAAATATGATGGAGTTAAATTAATGCGATCGCAACTATTGGGAGAAGTTAGTCAGTTTTCTACTTTTATCCCTAGCAAATAGAATACTTTATTAATTGCGTATTTTTTGTATTTTGCTTAGAGGAAATTAATGCATTGGTCTTTTGATTAATGACTATGGCTAAACGTTTAATCTTAAACTTTAGCCTAGTCTCACCGCGAAACCTGTTTACTAACCACATTTCACCTAACAGACGCGATCGCACTTATAATGATGGCTGCATACCATGCACTTAGTTTGTGGTTTGCGCGGCTAGCATCTGCTTGAGCTTTTCGAGTTCAGAAGCCCAACGGGGATCTGGCCGAATAGCATCTGAGTCAGCATTAGTGTTGCTGCTTTCGCGATTACCGCCGCCGCCACGCCGAGACTTCTTAGCCCCTTTCTCACGACGATTGCTGTCTTTATTGATGTTAGGAGCAGGGTGACTACCACTAGAACTAGCAGCTTTGGGAGCTTGATCCTCGTTATCCTCACCTTTTGTCCGAGGCAATGCCTTTTCTAACTTAATGGGAGTTTCTTTAAACAAGTGACCGTTATACTTTTCAATAATTTGGTCAGCTTGCTCGTCATTGTTGACCGTAAGAAAACCGAAACCACGGCATTTGCCAGTTTTCCGGTCTTTAATTAGTTTCGTAGTTACAGCATCACCTTCTTCGGCAAAAACTGCTTGCAGATCTTGACGATCTATTTCTTCTTTTGGCAAATTACCTATATATAGGCGAATGGACATGAACTATACCTCCAGAGTTGAATGAACATGGCAAGGCAAGAAAACAATCCCTTGGCTTTGACTTTTAAATAGATGCTATTGACCAAGGCTGCCATAAACCAATTTTTTTACTCCAAACTGTCAACCTATACAATACAGTTTTTCG
This sequence comes from Halotia branconii CENA392, assembly GCF_029953635.1. NCBI lineage: Bacteria > Bacillati > Cyanobacteriota > Cyanophyceae > Nostocales > Nodulariaceae > Halotia > Halotia branconii. Next base: position 2,509,556 of record NZ_CP124543.1, read on the forward strand.
TTGGGATCAATCTTGTTTAATACAAAAGCGCACACAACGTTCAGCTAATATCACCTTAATTCTAAGAATTGTAAATCTATTAGCCTATTGTTTGCCATAGTAAATATTTTTTCAGTGCCCTTGCCCGCAGAATTGAATACCATCCTTTACATTACCACGGTATTTTCTACGTAGCTAGTTCAGGGCATACATTTCTGATAATAGTATGATCGCATCTTAGCATAAAGTAAAGTTTTTTTCTCAAAAATGGATATGGGAAACAAAAACCAGCCCTTGGCTGGTTAATTTGTTGCTGTGTTGGGAAGATAAAAATGGTAGTGTAATAATCAAGCTATTGCATTGATTAATATCACTAATTGGCAATTGTGTAAATAAATGTAACATTTGTGAGGAATATTTGCAACTTTTGCTTACATTCTGTTCAATTCTGACAATGACTAATGACCATTAGTCTTTTGATTTTTGACTTCCAAGGCAGTGGTACTAGCCTGTAAGAAAAATATATGCACCCCAAGCTTGTGCAGCAACTGCTAAAACAGTAGACCAAATGGGATGAGGACTATGAATTGTTTTACCACTTTGAGTTTGTAATGTTTGAATATCAATCCAAGGTGTAGCTCCTCGGCGGAACCAACCAATCACAGTAATCTGGCGACCGATCAAATCTTGAGGATTGACCGATTGCCCCAGCCAGGAAATATGATGTAATTTCACTAAACCTGTGCTGGATTGAAGGATTAAGTCTTGTGCAAGACAGTTACCTGTACCCTGACGACCTAAAAGTTTGCCGACAATATGTACCTTAATGCTATCAATGGGGATAGCAGATGGATTGGCTAAGAGGTTGGGCAAAAGGTGATCAGTTTGCACATTGGCAGTTTTGATGTCTGGAAAAAAGGAGTTCATCCGAATTACCAGACCGATGCTGAAACCTATTAACAAGCAACCTGTTACGAAAGACCAATCTTCATAGATCCACTTTAAATTTAAAAACTTGAGTGTGAAGGCAGTTTGCCAACTCAGCCAAATCAGACCTGCAAATAAAAAACCTAGAGGAATGCCTAAAAAAGGAGCGATTTGTAATAGGAATGATTGGCGCGTCACTTTTAAAGACTGTTGACTTAAAGATTGTTGACTAGTCAAATGTAGTTCTGGGTCTATATGCCAGTGGTAGGCTATTTGACAGAGGCGCTGGATACGATCGCCGATTAAAGGATGAGTATTATTAATTGCTAGCCACCAGCGATAGGGATTGAGATGATCCCACATCAATAGAGATTCAAAGGTGAGACGACCTGCGACGCTACCTAAAGAGATACTCTGTTGATAACCGACTGGGGTGAGGAGATTCAAGCTTTCTAACTGCCAACTGGTGTGTTCTGCTTTTTGAATATCATTAGCAACGCCAATAGCAATTTTGAGTAAAGCGCGAGTTAAAGCATTGGGATTACCAGTAATTTCAGCTGCCAAGCGATCGCTATAATAAAGTCGCAACCGCGATAACCACAAAGCAGTACCAGTTAACAAACACCAAAATCCATAACAAATACTAGCCGCGATCGTTACTGGCCAATGCCAAATTCCCTTAGATAATTTGTTTCCCCACTCTGAGAATTGCTGATATAACCTGTAAGTTGGTAAAGTTACCAGCAATACCAAAGACATGACCACAAAATCCCAGTGAGTAATATGTCCTAGTTGACCAGCGTAGATTGTCGCAATTTCATCATCTGCTAGTTGTTCTAATAGTCCTTGACTAACTACTATTCGGGCATTGCGGGGTAAATTTCCATAAGTCAGGGCAAATGGTGCAGCTATGGGCAAAATTAACAGTTTGGGAATCTGCCAATGGCGCTGTTGGCAATAGCGGTGTAGTACCCTTCCTGTTTCCCGGCTGTAGTTATTTAAGACATCTTTAGATAATTGTCGCTGGCCATAAAAATTGGCCAATTGCCAATCTAATAACCAAGGCGATAGGGCGATCGCTGTGAATAAAACAACTAACAAAAATGATGTAGGATTGCGGTATAAAAACTGCAATGGCTCCAGATAGGGCAACTTAACTAAAGTGTAGTTGACCAATCCCATTGCCCCTTTGAGTATTTCCCGCATCACCCAAAACAGAGCAATAAATGTTCCTGCCGCCAGCAACCGCAAGGGTATTAAACTTGGTTTACGTAGAGGCTGCCATACCTTGGCACGTTTTGCTTGTCGCCAATAAACGCCAAACTCTTGAGGTTGGGTATAACCTACAGAATTAAGCAAGCTATTTTTTGGTGTGACAGTTGTTTCTATAAATTTATTTTGCACACCATGAGATGGCAAAGTCTGAGAATTACCAGAACTGATGGTTTCTACTTCAGAATTTTGTGGTTTTTGAGGTGATGGTGCTGAGACTTGGGCATGATCTGAGCGTGAATTATCAAAAGCAACAAATCCTGTTGCGGAATTTTTTGATGCTGTTTTTTGAGTTTTTTTGCTTTTTGTTAAATGTGTGAGTGCGCGTTCTGCCCACTCTTTAACCTGTGGATTTTTGCTTTGTGTGAGACTTTGACACAGAGCGATCGCCTTGCGGATTTCGCCAATGCGTGCATAAGCCATCACTAAACCAACGCGGGCTTGCAAGCTAGCAGTCCCATTACCCTGGCTACTAGCCAAAGGCTCTAGTTGAGCGATCGCTGTTTGGTAATTTCCTTGCTTAAGGGAAACTAAACCCGCCTCCAAAGATGATTCGGCATGTGAAGGCATAAAACTTTTGGCACTCCAATCTCTTCTAACTAAATCCACGGTTTGGTAAAACGCGAATCTTGGATGCCGTGGACATCGAACTATACCCAGTTATTCTTCCATTGCTGGTTGAGCAGAAAATACCGGGGCGATCGCGCTTAATTTTAAATTTGGATGATCTCCCTGTAACTGTTGACAATTCCATTCATTCCGGAATAGCAATACTGGGCGACCCATGCTGTCTTTGACTGTGGTGGTATTAAATATACGTCCCACTTGATTCAAAGCTTCCCAACCACCTTCAACCCAACGGGCGACGCTATAAGGCAATAATTCTAGCAAGGTTTCCACCCCGTACTCATTTTGCAAGCGAAATTGCACCACTTCAAATTGCAACTGACCCACCGCTGCCATAATCGGATCGCGCTTGGCTTCATCAGCTGAGTACATAATTTGTACTGCACCTTCTTCCCGCAATTCGGAAATGCCTTTTTGGAATTGCTTAAACTTCGAGGGGTTAGGATTCCTAAGAGTCGCAAATAGTTCCGGTGAAAAATACGGAATTCCTTCATATTCCAACTTCTGCCCCGTGTAAATTGTATCGCCGATCGCAAAAACACCAGGATTGTTCAAACCGATCACATCGCCAGGATAAGCTTCATCAATCGATTCTCTCTCTTGAGCAAAAAGTTTTTGCGGACGAGACAGGCGGACGACTTTACCAGTCCTAGCGTGATTCACTGTCATATCTTTTTCAAACTTACCTGTGCAAACCCGGACAAATGCGACGCGATCGCGATGTTTTGGGTCCATATTGGCTTGTAATTTAAAAACAAACCCTGAAAAGTCCGGGTAGGTGGGAGGAACTTCACCGACGGTGCTGCTATGGGAACCGGGTTTAAGGGCATAGTCAAGAAAGTGTTTGAGGAATAACTCTACCCCAAAGTTGGTCATTGCACTACCAAAGAAAACTGGGGTCATTTTTCCTTGATGAATCAGTTCTAAATTCAGTTCCGGGCCAACACCTTCTAATAGTTCTAAATCATTTTTCAGTTGGTGGTACAATTCTTGTTCTAGAAGTTCTTCAATTTGGGCATCACCTAAATTGATAATCGTATCACGGGCTTCTTTACTACCGTGGGCGCTACGCTCAAATAAATGGATTTGTTGTTGGTTGCGGTCAAATACACCTTTAAAGCGATCGCCCATCCCAATCGGCCAATTAACTGCATAGGTTTGTAACCCCAATTCTTGCTCTATCTCGTCTAACAGTTCCAGCGGTTCTCTTCCCGGACGATCAAGTTTATTAATGAAGGTAAAAATGGGTAGACCCCGCAACTTACATACTTCAAATAACTTCCGCGTTTGCGGTTCTAAACCTTTGGCTACATCAATCAGCATCACCGCATTATCGGCAGCTGCTAAAGTCCGATAAGTATCTTCACTAAAATCTTGGTGTCCGGGTGTATCTAATAAATTGATCTGACAGTTTTGGTATGTAAACTGTAGTACTGTAGATGTAATGGAAATTCCCCGTTGTTGTTCCATTGCCATCCAGTCTGAGGTCGCCTTTCGCTGCGCTCTCCGTGCCTTGACTGCCCCAGCTTCATGAATTGCGCCTCCGTATAACAGAAGCTTTTCTGTGAGTGTAGTTTTACCTGCATCAGGGTGAGAAATAATTGCAAAATTGCGACGAAGTTCAACTGCTTTATGCAGTTCTGATTGAAGTTCAGTTGACATAACTATGTCGGATTCCTTGTTGCTTAACTTAACTTAATGTTTTTCTACTTTAACGAGTCTTTTAATCTTAAAACAACGATGCTCGTGATAGGGTCGTAAGATAGTAAAGAGCATATATATTAAGACATTGTGAGAGCGTCAATGTCAGGAAAAGTAATGTTTTTACTGAATGAGGGCAGCAGTCAGCCCACTTCTTTAAAGAGTGTCCGGGATAGCACTTCGGCTTACTTCGACTTCGCTCAGTAACCAACGCTCAGTAACCATCGCCCCGCCACCGTCGGGTGTCAGTGGTCAGCAGTGCGCTGAGTTTCGACTACTTCGACTTCGCTCAGTACAAGTGCGCTCAACTACTGCATAGTCGAAGTGTGGTCAATAGCAAAAACAACTGACCACTGACCACTGACCACTGACCACTGACGCAAAATCATACCCTTTCAAGGGGTGGGATGAGCTTAAAAAGAACCTTAGTTAATAGGGAAAAACCAATGTACGATTCGGACAAACGCAAGCTGTTATCTGCTTTATGTCATGGAGCCATTTTTTTCAGTACAACTTTTGTCTCTGTAGGTTTACCTATTGCCCTACTGTTTGTAACTAATGATTCTGTTGTTAAGGAAAATGCCAAAGAATCGATTAATTTTCACTTTAATGTCTGGCTTTACGGAACCATTATTGCAGTATTAATCTGGTTGACTCTTGGTTTGCTGTTGCCACTAGCAGGACTCGGATATTTGCTGCACTGGGGACTAACAATTTGGGCGATCGCTCACGTTCTCACCAATCCTGATCAACCTTTTCGTTATCCCTTTATTTTCCGCATTTTATAGCACAAATCATGAGAATTAGGACTGTAAAATTGATAGTTCAGTCCTAAAAAAATTCTCTTAGTCCCATTGTCTAATTTTCTTTATTATTTATTGAGTGTATTTCTGATATTTTTGTTTTAGTATACAGCGTAACAATGGCAACAAAGCTGTAAAATACGAAATTGCCCCACAGTTTGAGCAAGAGTAGGGCAAGGGTCAGTTAAGCACTGTTTTTAGTCTGTTCCATAACAGCAGGGTTTTACGCTGCTTTTGTGACGCTTTGTCTTATGTCCATTGCGTTGTTTTTCTTGACAAAACTTTATGTTTCCAATACATCGCCCACGCCGTCTGCGTACTCATCCCCAACTGCGCCGGATGGTACGTGAAACTGTCTTAACCACAAATGATTTAATTTACCCACTTTTTGCTGTTCCAGGTAATGGAATTGCCAAAGAAGTGAAATCTATGCCTGGAGTTTACCAACTTTCGGTAGACAAAATTGTTGAAGAGGCAAAAGTAGTTTATGACTTAGGGATTCCTGCAATTATTTTATTTGGTATCCCTGAAGATAAAGATGTTGATGCCACTGGCGCTTGGCATGATTGTGGTATTGTTCAAAAAGCAGCAACTGCGGTAAAAGAAGCAGTACCAGATTTAATTGTCATTGCTGATACTTGTTTGTGTGAATACACAAGTCACGGTCACTGCGGCTATTTACAAGTCGGTGATTTGACAGGACAAGTTCTTAACGACCCAACCTTAGAATTACTCAAGAAAACAGCAGTTTCTCAAGCAAAAGCAGGTGCAGACATCATTGCACCTTCTGGGATGATGGATGGCTTTGTACAGGCCATTCGTGAGGGTTTGGATGCAGCTGGATTCCAAAACACGCCAATTTTGTCTTATGCTGCTAAGTATGCTTCGGCTTACTATGGCCCATTTCGGGATGCAGCAGACTCAACACCGCAATTTGGGGATAGAAGAACCTATCAAATGGACCCAGGTAACGGTCGTGAAGCTATTAAAGAAGTTGAGCTAGATATTGCCGAAGGTGCTGATATGCTCATGGTCAAGCCAGCTTTGGCTTACATGGACATTATCTGGCGCGTGAAGGAAGCGACTAATTTACCAGTTGCCGCCTACAATGTTTCTGGTGAGTATTCCATGATTAAAGCTGCTGCTCTCAATGATTGGATTGATGAAAAGCGTGTAGTTTTGGAAACTCTGACCGGGTTTAAACGCGCTGGTGCGGATTTGATCTTAACCTACCATGCTAAGGATGCGGCACGATGGTTACAGTAAGGTGCGATATTGAGTAAGCAAAAATTAAGTAGAGGCGCAGAGTTATTAACTGAGAAACAGTATTAATCAGCGCTTCTATTTTTTTTAGAATCCACTTTGATATCAATTAGGATGTCATATCATGTCCGGATAATCGCTTACGATAAAAGCAGGGAGCGCAAAGATGAGTCATGCCAAAACGAATTAGTGTAGCCAAACATTTAAGTATTGAAGAGCTAGAAAAACGTTATCGTCAAGCTAAAGATGGCATAGAAAGCCGTCAGTATCAGATTATTTGGTTAGTAGCACAAGGTAAAAAAACGGAAGAAGTAGAGGAAATAACAGGCTACAGCAAAACATGGATATACGGATTGGTAAAAAGATACAACGAATTTGGAGTGGGATACTTAGGCGATCGCAGGCAGTTAAACCAAGGTAAACAGCCTGTAGTGGATGATATGCAACAAGCACAGTTATGGCAGGCATTACAAGAGAAAGCACCAGATGGAGGGCTATGGAACGGTCGAAAGGTAGCAGACTGGCTAACTGAAGTCACAGGAAATCAGATCAGCCGACAGAGGGGATGGGAGATATTACGGCAGATGACTTTTAGACTCAGAGTACCTCGCCCGTCTCACACTAAAAGCGATCATTTTGAGCAAGAAGCCTGGAAAAAAAACTAGCGACACAAGTAAAACAACTCCAAACTATCTATCCAGATGCAGAAGTTCAGTTGTGGTGTGAAGATGAACATCGTTTAGGACTCAAACCGATTTTGCGACGAGTGTATGTACCTGAAGGAGAAACACCAATTGCTGATGTCCATTGGCGGTTTAAATGGTTATGGTTGTATGCTTTTGTACATCCCAAAACAGGAGAGAGCTATTGGTGGATTCTGCCTTACGTGAACACAGAATTGTTTAATCAGGTTTTGGCTGATTTTGCTCGTGAATTTGGATTAGGTAAAAATAAACACATTTTATTAGCTGTTGACCGTGCTGGCTGGCATACCAGTAAAAATTTACAGATTCCTGAAGGACTACATTTAACATTTTTGCCTTCTCACTCACCTGAGTTACAGCCGGCAGAAAGGTTGTGGACTTTGGTGGACGAACCAATCGCTAATCAATCGTTTAACTCACTCAATGATTTGGAGAATATTTTATTTCATCGCTGTCAGTCTTTACTTCAACAGCAAGATTTAATTCGTGGGTTAACTGGTTTTCATTGGTGGCTTCAGATTGGAGTTTAATCGTAAGTGATTATCCGGACATGATATCATTCAGTTGTTGCCTCATTTTTTCGCTTTATGCTACCAGTCATTTATTCTGATGAGTTTTTAGATCACAAAACTGGAAGATCTCATCCAGAGAACCCAGAACGCTTGAGAGCAGTTGTCAACGCGCTCAAAGTAGCCGCTTTTGCAGAACAAATTGCTTGGCAAGAGCCTACACCAGCATTAGAAAAGCGATCGCTGATGCCTTTGTTGGTACAAACTCACAGCCCAGCTTACATTAAGAAAATTAAAGAAATCGCTGCTACTGGTGGCGGTTATTTGGATGGAGATACCCCAGTTTCTCCCCGTAGTTATGATGTCGCGCTACTAGCTGTCAGTGCTTGGCTAGATGCAGTTGATACCGTGTTAGCTACAGCAAATCCGGCTTTTGTGCTAGCACGTCCGCCAGGACATCATGCTGAAAGTGATACTGGGATGGGCTTTTGCTTATTTTCTAATGCAGCGATCGCTGCTTTTTATGCCCTAGAACAACCGGGAATTAACCGAGTCGCTATTTTAGATTGGGATGTGCATCACGGTAATGGTACTCAAGCGATCGTGGAAACTCATCCCCAAATTGCTTATTGTTCGCTACATCAATACCCTTGTTATCCCGGTACTGGTAAAGCTTCCGAACACGGACTTCATAATAATGTATTAAATCTACCAGTACCTCCTGGTAGCGATATTACCGTATATCAACCACTGTTTGCACAAAAAGTAGTACCATTTTTAGCCGACTTCCAAGCCGATTTACTAATTGTCAGTGCTGGTTATGATGCCAATGCCAAAGATCCGTTAGCAAATATCAATTTACAACCAGAAGATTATACTTTATTTACTGATTATTGCTTGAGGCTAACTCGTAAAATTGTTTTTGGTTTAGAAGGTGGTTATGATTTTATAACACTTTCTCAATCAGTTTTAGCAACAATAGAACGGTGTTTAATTTAGATGTTGTGTTAGTAATTTATACTTAAAAATGCTGCTATAGCTTGATTTAATTAACATACCTCTACAACAGATATATGAAGTAAGCTTCATTTTTTCGGAATCCTGTACTCTACTAAATGTAAGATATTACTACTCAAATTAATCTGCTCATATTCCCTAAAAATTTGTCCACCGAGCCTTTCGGGAATTTTGCGACTGGGGATATTTGCTCGATCTACAGGATAGATCAGATACTCATAGTCTAAGTTATCATCAGCCCATTTTTTCAGGGCTGCGATCGCCTCTACTCCATAACCGTAACCATGTGCTGATTTTTTCAGCCAAATACCTGCGGCTGGACATTTACTATTGAGTTCATGTATGCCACTACACCCTAAAAACTCTTGAGAATCTTTCCTTAAAATCACAACTATTAAGTTATCCCCATTTTGCATTTCTAGTAGAGATTCATTAATAAATAGTTCTGTTTCAGAAATTATTTGAGGTGAAGAGGATGCATTTAAGAGGATAATAATTTACCAGCTCTAATAATAAGTTGTTAAGTTTTTATACGGCTAGCTAGTTGCTGTAATAGTACTTAACTTTACTTAGGAGTCAATAATTGTATATTTTAACAATTCATGACTCAGGCAAAAAATCATGAACCACCATACTTCACGCCGCCTAATTTTAAAAGGTTTGGTTGCCAGTGCAATCGTGATCGGGTTTGATGTCTGTGAGCGTTCTTGGGTAACATCTGCTAGTGCTACATCTATCTTTGAAAGCTTACCTGCATTAGATGGAGTGGTTTACACAGATAATGCAACGCTTACTGCTGCTAGTGTTGACTTCGGTAATATCGTTCATCGTCAACCGATAGCAGTACTGAAACCAGGGTCAATTAACGATATTGTTCAAATTATTCAATTTGCTCGTAGGCATCAAATCAAAGTTGCAGCAAGGGGTCAAGGCCATTCCACTTACGGTCAGCCACAGGTAGAAGCTGGCATCGTTATTGAGATGAGTACGCTCAACAAGATTCATTTTGTTGGTACAGACCGAGTTGTTGTGGATGCAGGGGTTGTGTGGAGTCGGCTGCTGCAACAGACGCTCCAGCAAGGATTAACACCACCTGTTCTTACAGATTATCTTGAGCTTTCTGTTGGTGGCACTCTTTCAGTAGGGGGTATTGGCGGTGCAACTCATCGTTACGGTGTACAAGTTGATAATGTTTTAGAACTTGAAGTAGTTACTGGCACTGGTCAAATCGAAACTTGTTCGCAGTGGCAAAATCGCCATTTATTTACAGCAGTATTAGCAGGGCTAGGTCAATGTGGAATTATCGTTAAAGCAACAATTAAACTAATTCCCGCTGCCACTAATACCCGTGTTTTTCAGCTTTACTATGATGATTTAGCTACCTTTACTCACGACCAACGCTTAGTTATAAACGACGAGCGTTTTGACTATGTAGAAGGACAAATGATTGCTAAGGATACTGGTGGATGGCGTTATCTTCTGGAGGCAGCTAGCTTTTACAGCCCTCCTAATATACCTAACAAAAGTTTGTTACTTGCAGGTTTAACTTATACCCAAGGTACAGAACAAATTGAAGATAAAACGTACTTTGATTTTCTCAATCGTTTAGCTCCTACAGTTGCTTTCCTCAAATCTATCGGTGTCTGGTCTTATCCTCATCCTTGGTTAAATTTGTTTGTACCCAATAGCGCAGTTGAAACTTTGGTTAGTGAAGTTGCTGCCAATTTAACATTAGCTGATACAGGGCAAGGGCCAATTTTGCTGTATCCAGTTAAAACCAAACGCTTCCAACTTCCATTATTTAGAGTTCCCAAAGGAGAAATTGTATTTCTGTTTGCTCTATTGCGAACCGCAGATCCGCCAAATAGTTCTACAGTTACAAAAATGTTGAATGATAATCGTAAGCTTTTTGAAAAAAATCGTGATTTGGGTGGTTATCAGTATCCGGTCAATGCTATTTCTTTCTCTTTTCAAGATTGGAAACAGCATTTTCGTCCGTTTTGGCGGTATTTAATCAGTGCAAAACGGCGTTATGATCCAGATAATGTGCTAACTCCAGGTCAAGGGATTTTCTAAAATCTGAAAACTGGCAAATTAGTAACTAATGATATCTGTAATTTAAATGCAGGAGTAGAAGAACTTCTGCATTTATTCCACAACCAAAACAACCCGTAAAGATAGCCATCAAAATTACAACTAAATAATCGCTTTTGAAGCGCTTTGTTAACAGCAGAGCGCTTGTTTTATTGTGGCGATCGCTAACGCAAAATTAACAGCAATACAAAATTTTTAACAATGCCTAAAAACAAAAATACTCTGAATTAACAGCAGCTAATATACTGCATTCGCTTTGGGTATGTGGTGGTTAGAGCTAAGAAGGCAGGAGTCAGAAAAATTGAAAATCAGGAAATAACTTAATGTAGGTAAAATTTACCATTTTGCCTATTCACGCAACAACGCCGGATGGGATAGAAAAACTATTTGCAAAAGGCAATGTTATTTTTTATGAGTTTTTTTATGAGTTCTGTGATGAGTTTTATGAGTTTCACAGACTAGAGAAAAACTAATATTAAAAGTAATTCACTGCGATTTCAGCTCACATTCAGCACCCTCAAGCGCACATTTATGTTTAGTTTCAGCTATCACTACTTTTAGTGTAAGAAGGTTTTAATATGGGAATCGAGACAATTATTGTGATTTACGACAACGACTCTTGTGAAGTTGAAGAGGCGAGGAAACTCGACGAAGAACCCACAGTTGGTCGTCTGCTTCAGTGCCTACAAAAGAGACTCCAGCAGGAGCAAGAGGAGAACCCAGATTCAGAAGCAACCAAGGAATTTAAAAAAGATATTGACATTCTCGATAAAGGATATAGAGAAGAAATTCCAAAAATTGTTGATGAGTATCAAAAAGAGTATTTTCAGTCTTTTTTAAGAGTACAATTACCTAAGGCTGAAGAGAATTACAAAAAGCTCTATAACTGGACTAATGACAATGATAACCCTGGTACAAAAATCCGGAGAGCTATAAGTGAACTAAGAAGGGAATCCTACGAGGAAGTGGAAGCCAATCTTGAGGAGCAGTGGGAATGTGCTTGGAAACAATTAGAAAATGGTTATTATTGTCGCCGGGAAGAAGCACTCGCACTCAAAAAGAGGACAGGGGAAAATTTTGAAAATTATAAAAAATTCAAGGACACAGTTACTAGTTGGTTTAAGCAGCTTGATGATTTATATAAGAAGGCGGAACCCCTTCTTGAGACAGAAAATTACAGCGCATTGTACGCCTACAGCCTAGAATTTGCTGCTCTGTTAGAGCAAGCCAGACAACTGAAAAAAGATGATACAAAGTATCCACAAAATTTAACAGTCAAAGACCATGAATGGCTAAAGAGTGAGTTGACAGAACATCTGAGGCAATATGCTCTGGCGGTGTTTAAATACTTCTATTGGTATAAAAATGCCCTAGAAATTGCAGAAAAGGAAAAGAAAACTCGGGAAAATTTTGACAAATTTAGGCAGAACCGTAGAGATCAATTTATCCGGGAAGCACAGGATATTGAGCTAAAAGAAATAAAAGAAGAAGATGATTACAAAGATACTCCATTGCCTGTCAAGGATAGTTCATCACCTGTAAAAGCGGAGGAACCAGAAAGAATCCCTACAAAACCTTCTCGTACTACGAATGAATCGACATGATCAAGGATTTGGATAATAGCCTGAAAAAACTTCTTGAGGCTGAATTGTTAGGAGTTTTTTCGGAGGAAGTTACAGTTGTCTTCGATACGCCTGATGATAAATTTCATCCAAATCAGAGAACAGTTGATTTCTTTCTCTATGACGTGCGGGAGAATCTAGAACTACGCAGCAATGATTGGTTAGTAGAGCGGCAGAGTAACGGTATTGTTCGCAAACAACCGCCAAGAGTGCGAGTGGACTGTTCTTATTTAGTGACTGCTTGGTCGGGTGATGTTTTGAGCGAACACAGTTTACTGGGTGAAGTGATGAAGGTGCTATTGCGGCATCCGAAGCTGCCAGAGAGCGTACTTGAAGGCAGTCTGGCAGGACAAGAGCCATTATTGCCAACTAGTAGTCTACAACCCGGTCGTTTGCAGAGTTTAGGGGAATTTTGGCAGGCGCTGGGTGGTAAACCAAAAGCATCTCTGAATTACACCGTAACTATTGGTGTAAACCCATCTAAACCTGTAGAAGCACCACTGGTTACAGATGCCCAGTTCCGTCTGATGCATGGTTTAAGGGAGAGTTAGTCAATGCTCAAGTGGGAACTTATTCGACATCAGGTAGCGATCGCCGGTCAAGTAACGAATGCCCAAACCAACAAAGCAATCCCCAATGCCGAAGTAATCATTACCAAAGCACCATCCGCTTTTGCCGACTGGCTCAAACTCAAATCTTTACAGTATGGCGATCGCTGGAACTCGATGGTTGAGCGTCCCGATCGGACTATAACCGCTAATGATGGTCACTTCCATTTCTTAGAGCTACCAGAGGGCGAATATACTTTGACTGCATCAGTACCAAATGCGACTAGGCGCTATAGCAAAGGCATGTTAACGGTTACAGTACCTGCCAAGGTTGAGGGCAAAGTCATAATTACTACTGCTGACATGACTATGCCCACCACATTCCTCCAAGGCAAAATATTTAACCAGAATGAAGAACCTGTTTTGATGGCACAAGTACAGTTTGGCTACACAGAAAGCACATTTAGTAATGACCAAGGTCAATACTCGCTTTTTTCTATAGAAACATCAGAAATCGAGCGCCTAGTGCTGGTTTCTGCACAGGGTTATCAACCAACTTCTCAATCAGTAGTCATCAAAGCACCTGGTACTTTACAACCTCCTTTGAACTTTATCTTACAGAGATGATGTTCACTTTAACGAGTCATTTATCCTATCTCATCAACTTAATTATTGATAACTAAGGAGTAAAAATAATGCCCGTGTATCAAGCACCGGGAGTATACGTTGAGGAAAAACCCTCAGGTATTATGCCTATTGCTGGTGTTGGCACCAGTATTGCTGGCTTTATTGGTCGCGTAGCCGATAATGTTGTCATGCCAGAGAAGCCAACAAGACAGCCGACTGAGCTACCAGAACTTTACCCTCTAGCTCCTGTCAATCAACCACAACTGATTACCAGTTGGGAAAGATTCAAAACCGCATTTGGTGATTTTCACGATGGGAACGGAACTTTAGCTCATGCTGTATACGGCTTCTTCAATAATGGTGGAACTCGTTGTTGGATAACTCGCGTTGCTGATGAAGTCAATGTAGAGAATGTCAGAGCAGCTTTAGACACTTTCAAGCCTATTGATGAGATTGCCATAGTTGCTGTACCCGGTGCAGTTAGTGATGAAGTCCAAGAAGCTGTGCTGAGTCATTGCGAGGATCAATACCTACAAGACCGCTTTGCAATTCTAGACGGTCGGTACGAAGGAGTTACTAATTTCAATCTCACTAAAGAGGCTATTCAAGGAGGTACGAGAGATAGCAGCTATGGTGCTATTTATTTTCCCAGGATTCTGGTTTACGATCCGATAACCAAAAAAAATATTTACGTTTCTCCCAGCGGTCACATTGCTGGAGTTTATGCTCGTGTTGATACTGAGCGTGGGGTGCATAAAGCGCCTGCTAATGAAGTCATTCGTGGTGCTCTTGAACTTGAGGTTAATGTGACCAAGGCAGATCAGGCAGGATTGAATCCAGAAGGGATCAATATTATTCGCAAATTCAACGGCAACAACAATATTTTGATCTGGGGTGCCCGTACTCTAGCAAGTGGGGAAGACCCGGAGTGGACATACATCAATGTCCGTCGTTTATTCCTTTTCCTGCGCGAATCGATTGACGAAGGTACTCAGTGGGCAGTCTTTGAGCCTAACGACTATGTACTGTGGGCTAAAATTCGACTCAATGTTTCGGCTTTTCTCACTAATGTTTGGCGAGATGGTGCTTTATTTGGCAACAAACCACAAGAAGCTTTCTACGTCAAGTGTGACGAAGAAACCAATCCACCGGAAGTTAGAGATTTGGGTCAAGTGATTACAGAGATTGGTGTAGCAGTTGTTAAACCGGCTGAGTTTGTCATCTTCCGCATCAGTCAGTGGGCAGGGCCGAAAGGACCAGAAGCTACACAAGCTAATGACACTAATTTAAGTGCAAATTCTTGATATAACTGACTTTTGGGTATGGGGTGTGGGGAATTAAGAAGATGTATCCCTCCTTAAGCAACTAAAATTTAATTGTCTTAAACACTACACCTACTCAGCCACCCCTAATACCGTTTCACTTTAAAGTTGATACATTTGGGCAAGCAGGGGAAGCAGCACTTCGGCTACGCGGCAGTTGAGTTTCGACTACGCTCAACTACCGCGTAGTCGAAACTCAGTGACCGGAGGCAGGGGGAGTAAGAAAAGTAATTTGTATCAATAATTTCGTGAAATGGTATAACACCTTGCCCTGATGAGGTTTCAGATGAGTCTTAGTGCCATTCGGATTGCAAGCTAATCAATAGTTGGTTTTTTACCAGTACGAAGCGCCGATCGATAAGGATATAAGAGTCGCCCTTTGCGCGATGCTTCCAAGGGAAGCATCGCAGAGCGCCCACTTCGCGATGGGCAAAGCCCCGCCTTCAGCGATCGCAACTCCCAAATTATGAAAGCCATGTATAAAACCCCGGGTGTCTACAAGAACTATATAATCTCAGAGTCTCAGGTAAAAAAAATTCGCACAGGTGTACCTGCATTTTTAGGACTCTGTCAAAAGACTGAGATTGCTGTCAATCAACCCCAGCCATTGAAACTGTGGTCACAATTCGAGCAGTTGTTTGGGGAACCTTTGCTCGATAGTTACTTGGCTTATGCCGTGCGGGGCTTTTTCCTGAATGGGGGTAGTTTGTGTTATGTAGTTCGCCTAAGAGATGCAAATCTCAAAGCATTCTCTGAAGGACTGGCTGCACTGGCAGAACTAGATACCATTGACTTGGTATGTGCGCCTGACATCATGCGATCGCCTCCGGAAAAAACTGACCCTGAACAGGTACAGTTGATGCAGTCTGCTGTATTGAATCATTGCAGTCTTTTAGGCGATCGCTTTGCGATTCTAGACTCTCTACCTAGAGCTAACCTAGAACAAGTTCAGGCGCAAAGGCAAAGATTAACACAGAGCTATGGCGCTTTGTACTATCCTTGGATTCGCATTGTTGAGGGTCCACAACAAAGCAGTTATTTCGTTCCGCCCTGCGGTCATATCGCTGGTGTATACGCCCGCAGCGATCGGCGTATTGGCGTTCACAAAGCACCTGCTAACGAAATTTTGCAGGGTGTAGTTGACTTAGAAGTTAACCTCACCAATGCCCAACAAGATCAACTCAACCCGCAAAGTATTAACTGCCTGCGGTCATTTCCTGGACGCGGTATTCGAGTCTGGGGGGCGAGGACACTCAGTCTTGAGCAAGACCAAGATTGGCTCTATATCAACGTGCGGCGGCTGTTCTTGACAGTCAAACGATGGATCGAGCTGAACATGACAAACATGGTCTTTGAACCAAACAGTAACAGACTATGGGCAATCATTGAACGCGAATTAACTATTTTTTTCAATGACTTGTTTCAACAAGGGGCGCTCAATGGTCGTTTGCCCACAGAAGCCTTTTACGTCAAATGCGACGAAGAAAATAACCCCCCTGAGGTGAGAAATATTGGGCAAGTAGCGATCGATATTGGTCTTGCTCCCACCGTTCCTGGTGAATTTATCGTAGTTCGGATCGTTCAAGATGCTGAAGGCATCATTTCGACAAGTCCTAATTAGGGCATTAAGTTCTTTGGTTTTCATGTCAACCTATTTTATTAAAGAGTTTTGATTATGGCAGAGCGCAATAATCCACCACGCAAAGATCCATATAATGCTTATAACTTTATAGTGGAAATCCAAGGGATCACAAGTGCCGGCTTTCGAGAGTGTACGGGGTTAGATTCTGCCCAAGACCCAATCGAATATCGTGAAGGCAACGAAGCATTCTTAACAGTCCGTAAGTTACCCGGTTTAGTGAAATATTCTAATGTCTCTCTCAAGTGGGGCTTAACTGACGATCATGCCCTTTGGGACTGGCGAACCAGCGCAGTAGAAGGCAACTTACAACGCAAAGAAGTCTCAATTTACCTTGTAGACGATCAAGGTAATCGCAAAATGCACTGGATTTTAAGCAATGCTTGGCCTACCAAATGGACAGGTGCTAGCTTTAATGCTACAGCCAACGAAGTTGCGATCGAAACTTTAGAAATAGCTCATGAAGGCGTGCGTTTAGATGCAAACCTAGCTGCGGCTGGAGGCGGTAGAAGCTAATGCTGCAAACAGAGTTTCCTTTTACTTTAGTTCGTGGTTATGTGGATTCGGATGGCAATCTCCACCGAGAAGGTGTAATGCGTTTAGCTACAGCTTTTGACGAGATTGCACCGATGAAAGACCCCCGCGTGCAGAATAACCCAGGCTATCTAGTCATCATCCTTTTATCTAGAGTAATTAGCCGCTTGGGTTCTTTAGAGTCAATCAATCCGAAAGTCATTGAAGGGTTGTTTGCGGCTGACATGGCTTTTCTACAAGACTTTTACCGTCGCATTAACGAAGATGGCACTGGCAATATAAAAACTGTCTGTCCTCAATGCGGACATAAGCATGAAGTGGAGGTTAGCAGCCTGGGGGAAGTATAGTTGGCTACCCCTTGGAGAAACTGTATGAAGAGGTAGCTTTTATTGCATATCATTTTCCCTGGTCATATAACGACATTATGCAAATGGAACATCGCGATCGCCAAATGTGGTGTGAGGAAATATCCAAGATCAATCGCAAGTTGAATAACAATGCAAATGACCAGTAAAGGTTGGAGGAGAGGGAAAAAATTATGAGTCCCTATGCAGCTTTCAACTTTTTAGTTGAACTCCACAGTGTAACTACAATGCGCGGTCTAGTTGTTGGAGGCTTTTCTGAAGTTTCCGGTTTGCAAGCAGAAACAGAAACAGAAGACTATCACGAAGGAGGCGTGAATAATTTTGTACATCGGTTGCCAAAGGCGACAAAATTTCCCAATCTTGTCCTCAAGCGGGGTATTACCGACTCATTTGAGCTTTGGGTATGGCATCAAAGGGTCATCGCTGGGCAAATTGAGCGACACAACGGTTCTGTTATTCTCTTGGACAATACTTACACTGAAAAGTGGCGTTGGAATTTCTCTGATGCCTATCCAGTTAAGTGGGTTGGTCCTGATTTGAAAGCAGATGGTAATGCTGTTGCTATAGAGACATTAGAGCTTGCTCACAATGGTTTATGGAAAACTTAAGCTTGAATTAATTTGTCATGAGATGCGCTCAACCATTTATTTCGATAGCAAGTGGGAGATTAGAGAAGCAAATTTTAGAATTGCGCTGCTTTGGACTGGCTGATTTCAGCAAACACATTGTTGATAAATATAGTGGTGCAGAACTAGGAAAATTTAAGTTTCCGACTCTGACTCTACTTCAAAGAGTTAGCAGTCTTGGGAATGTATTTAATACAACTCAGATTTTCCCAAATCAAATAACTTCTTCACCACATTCAACAACCAAACTGAATTTGAACATACTTGTATTTTTAAATACAGTTATTCAAAGATTTGTGGAAGGAAAGAGCAAACCTGAAAATTTGCACTCAACCAGATTTACTTTCTCGAATAACAGCACAATTTCTATTACCAGAACCTCGTCTCAACTCGATCCGCGAGTACACATTGGAAGCAAATCTCAGATTTCCCAGCCGGGCGGGTGGACTTTCTTGCAAAGTAGCACAATTCTGATTAGCAAAACATCACTACCCCAGTTCAATCAACTAGAAAACATGGGAGTGAGGCAAAAACAGCAGACTAGTCAAGCTGTTTTGTTATTCCAGAATAAATCTGATGCGTTCACTGTTGAGTCACCAAGCTCGTTTAGTTTACAACAGTCTGAAAATAATACTCGCCCAACCCAGAATCTACAGTTAGAAAAATCTGCCTCGCCAGACCAGATTTTCATCTGGCGATCGCCAAATCCTACGCTACTAACTAAGAATCAAAAACCTCTGTTGATTCATTTAGCAAATTTGAATCAGATAACATCAACAGTTAAGGGAACTTCTGGGTTGATTCAAAAACTACAGAGCATTGAAACCCAAACTATCTTGCAGTTTAGAAAAATTGCTACTAATTCTAGCGTATTCTACAATGCATTAATCCCAAGCATTACTAGAGGAAATATAGCTGCATCATTGATATCTCAGTCAGCAAATATCAATTACCAGACACAGCAAAACACAAACTTATTCAAAAATATATTGATGCAAAAAATGGCATCAAGGGAGAGCAAATCTCAGATTTATCGATCGGGCGGATGGACTTTCTCGCAAAATAGCACAATTCTAATTAGCAAAACATCACTACCCCAGTTCAATCAACTAGAAAACATGGGAGTGAGACAAAAACAGCAGACGAGTCAAGCTGTTTTATCATTCCAGAATCAATCTGATGCAATCGCTGTTGAATCACCAAGCTCGTTTAGTTTACAACAGTCTGAAAATAATACTCTTCCAACCCAGAATTTACAGTTAGAAGAATCTGCCTCGCCAGCCCAGATTTTCGTCTCGCGATCGCCAAATCCTACGCTACTGACTGAGAATAAAAAACCTCTGTTGATTCATTTAGCAAATATGAATCAGATAACATCAACGGTTGAGGGAACTTTTCAGTTTATTCAAAGACTACAGAGCCTCGAAACTCAAACTAGTTTGCAGTATAAAAAAGTTGCTACTAATTCTGAGGATGACTTAAGTTTAGCACCGCATTATATACGCACAAAAAGATTGAGTAAGTATTTACAAAGTTATGAAAATCTTTTCCACCAGCAGGTTGACAATAATACTAATAAAAACCAGATAAAGCTAAATTCTTCCCCTAATGCTCTGACGATGGAATTTGTTCAGCCAAAAGCAAATATTTTTCCCGTTCCAAACAATCAAGAAAATAAACTTGAGAACCATCAAGAGAAGAAAGTAAAGGTAAAAAATGACTTAATCAAACAGGTGCAAACTGATATACCAACAATAAATGTTAACTATATCGCAGAACAAGTATATCAGTTGATTGAAAGAAAAATCAAAATAGAGCGACAAAGAAGAGGAATGTTGTAATCCGAGGAAATTAACAATGGCTTTAGAAAAAGCTTATATTACTCCAATAAACGGGAGTAGAAAAGGAGAAAATATTGCGGTTTTATTTAACCCTACAGAGTATTCAACTGAAGTGAGTAATCAGTTTCAACGTACAGCAATACCGGGAACATCAACACCAGTTACTCAGTTTGTTAGTGGTAATACTGAAACTCTCACAATGGATTTATTTTTCGATTCTTATGAAAGAAGAGAAGATGTGAGAATATACACTAATAACATTACAACATTGCTAGATATAGATCCGGTTCTCCATGCTCCACCAGTTTGCGAATTTCATTGGGCATCCCTAAATTTTAAAGCAACTATAGAACAAGTAACACATAAGTTTACGCTATTTTTAGAGTCAGGATATCCAGTCAGAGCGACTCTTAGTGTTACTTTCAAAGAATATAGAACTTTGAGCGAACAGATACAAGATATACGTAAAGAATCTAGCGATCGCACAAAACGCATAACTGTAAAACAAAGCGATTATCTTTGGCACATTGCAAATCAAGAATACGAAAACTCAGGTTTATGGCGTCCCATTGCTAGAGCTAACAAAATTAGCAATCCGAGAATTTTAGCTGTTGGTAGAGAGCTTGTTATTCCAGTTTTAAAATGATGTTATGGATATTCGTGCATTAGAGGCAAAATACGAAAATTTATATGCTCCTGTCTTTCAAATTCTGGTCAATCACAGTGATATTATGACACGTGGTGAAGATAAGACAAAGGAAAGTATAGAAATTTCTAGTGTCACAATTGACAATACATTGGATGGTGCAGATACTTTTTCATTTATCGTTAATAATGCTTTTGATATTGAAAAGGGAGAACTGCGATCGTTTATCAATCAAGTCCTGGTTTTTGACGCAGAAGTTGAGATCAGATTGGGATATGGTAGCCAACTTAAAACTCTGATGTTTGGCATATTAACATCAGTTAAGGTGTCTTTTCCTTCTGGTGGCACTCCTCAAGTTGAAGTAGGTGGTTTCGATATTTCTTATCGAATGATGAAAGAAAAGAAACCGCGCTCTTGGAATGATAAAAAAGACAGTGAAGTAGTAAATTTGATTGCTAAGGAATACAAACTAGAAACTTTACCCAATGATGATGACCCATTTCTTAATAAGAAAAGTATAGAAGAAACTGAACAAATATATCCACAAATTGTTAAGCAAGAAAAAGAAAGTGACTTTGAATTTTTAAAGCGATTAGCTGAACGGAATTATTACGAATTATTTGTGTTTAGAAATACTCTTTATTTCCGCAAGCCTGCTCGTGAATCATCATCAATTGTCACTTTAGAATGGAATAAAAGCTTAGTCAGTTTTTCTCCTGAATTTGACATTGCTGAACGAGTTTATAAAGTAGATGTTTTAGGACAAGATACTACTCAGCAGAAAGTAAATATTGTTGCCACTGCAACAATAGAAAATGATGAAATATCTCGGATATTAGTGAAAGAGCTTTTGGCACGTATATTAGGAGTGAACGTAACAAAGCAACTTATTTCTGAACAAGTAAAACAACCTGTAATATCTGAAGAACACGCTAAGAATATGGCAAAAGCTATTTTGCTTAAGAAGCATGAAGATGTATTCAAAGGTAGTGGAGAATCAATTGGTATTCCTGACGTGTTGGCAGGTACAAATATTGAACTTAAAGGATTAGGCAGTAAATTCAGTCAGAAATATTACCTTAAAAAAACAAATCACAGTATTAGCAATTCAGGTTATAAAACGACTTTTGATGTCAACAGAGTACCTGATGAAAAAGAAATTGAACTTAAATCAGAAACTACCAATTTATCATGAATAATTTATATAATTACTCACTTAAAACTGAAGATAGAGGTAATGGCGCGCTGATTAAAGGTGTAACCCTCGCAACTGTAACTAATATATCAGAGCTAGGCAAGGGCAGAGTAAAAGTAAAATTTCAATGGAGAAAATATAACCAAACAAATGATGAAATATCGGCACGGATAATTACAAGTGATAAAAACATTTCTCCCTCGATAGAAGTTCACGATGTAGTATTAGTTGCCTTTGAACAAGGTGTTTTTGAATATCCATTTATCATTGGTTTTGTTTGGCCCCACCTAAAAGATACAGAAAGTTGAAATTTTAGATTGTTGATTGAGGTAGCAATGGCGAAAGAGTTTTTAGGCATAGGTTGGAAATTTCCAGTTAATGTAGATATCCCAAATGGCAAAATATCAATGTCTGAGTATGAAAAAGACATTCAAGAAGCTATTTGGATAATTCTGGCGACTGCAAAAGGGGAAAGAATTATGCAACCCGATTTTGGTTGTGGTATTCATAATTTTGTGTTCGCAACTTTGAGTATGGCAACTTTAGAACTTATAAAATTACGTGTAAAAGAAGGCTTAACCCGTTGGGAACCAAGAATTGATGTGAATCAGGTTAAGGTTTCATTGGACAAAAATGAAACTGGGAAAATCTGGATTGACATTAATTATCACGTTCGCAAAACAAATACTGAATTTAACTTAGTTTATCCGTTTTATCTCCAAGCAGGATGAATTGTAAGTTGTTAACAGACGCTTTAGTGTCTTAACAAACTAACTTTTATAGGTAAGAAAATGCCAGCATCGCCAAAAATTGACAATAGAGATTTTGAAACGATTCTCCAAGAAATTCGGAAGTTAATACCTTTCTACACTCCAGAATGGATAGTCTCTGAACGTAAAGATTCAGGTTTAGCACTAGTTAAAATTTTTGCTCATATGTTTACAGGTACACTTCACCAACTCAACTTAGTACCTGAGAAAAATTTTATTGCTTTCCTGGATATGCTTGGTGTCAAACTATTACCAGCCGTACAGTCTCGCGCACCTGTAACGTTTAAACTGAGTGATGGTGCGAGGACAACAGTCTTAATTCCGGCTAAGACTCAAATGACTGCTCAACCAGTAAGAGGAGGTGACTCTATCGTTTTTGAGACTGAAAGGAATATCGTAGCTACTCCAGCTAAACTAGTTGATGTCTACAGTGTCAATAACAAAGAGGATGATATTTTCCTTGCACCTCCAAATTTTTTAGCAATAGAAAAACGTACTCCCTTCTCTGCTAGGTTAGTCCAGGATGCACAGCTAAAAGATACAAACTTATTTTTAGACCATACATCAGAGTTAAAGGTAGGAGATATACTCAAAATCGGAGAAACTCATACATTATCCAGTATTGAATATGTAGAAGTAGATAAAATTTCTGATAATCAAGTTACTATTAAAAACAAGCTTAATGCTAAGTATTACACAGATACTTTAGTAAAAAAAGTTTTAGTTTTTGAACTATTTACAGGCATGAATAGACAAGAACATATCCTGTATTTAGGCCATCAAGAGATTTTTAAGATTACAGCTAGTGTTCAGATAACATTAGAAATAACAGGTTCACAAATAAAACTTTTAGATTCTAATTCTAATTTAGTTCAATGGGAGTATTGGGGAGGTCAAGAAAATAAACCATTTGAGTGGCATGAATTTGATAGTTGTACCTTTGAGTCTGGTAAGATAATTTTAAACAAAAAGAATAATGATGAAATTACGGAAATAGAAGTTAACAGTATTAAAAGTCGCTGGATTCGTTGTATTACTGTTAATAAATTACCAGAAAAAAATTTACCACTAATCAAAGATATTAAAATAACATCTACAACTTTGACAGCAGGTGAAACAACCACAGAATTATCTCCTGATACGACGGCTCCCGCAGCTAGTACTTTAGACTATTGTCTCATTTTTAATAATTTACAATATCAGGATAAAACTAAAGAAAGTAAAACTAGTAAAGATTTCCAGCCCTTTCAACCTCTAAGTGATGATAAACATCAAACTCTTTATTTAGGCTTTGATGCGCCTCCTGTAAAAGGCCCAATTAGTATTTTCTTGGCGCTAGAAATACAGGCTTATATTAAGGCAAATATGCCCCGCATAAGTTGGGAATATTACAGACGGCAAAACGGTAAGGGCGAGTGGGCTAGGCTAGATGTTGCAGATGGAACTAACAACTTAACTCAAAGTGGAATAGTTGAGTTTATAGGAGCAGATGATTTTGCTCAGACTCTACGCTTTAGTAAATCGCTTTATTGGATTCGGGCTGTTGATATCAACGATAAATTCAAGTCGCCAGAGAAAATAGTTGCTAAAGATAATCAGCTAAAAGGCTTTGTTCCTGCTCCTAAAATTAAAGGAATTTATTTAAATACAACATGGGCATCTCAAACACAGAGTATTAACAATGAAATTCTTGGTTCTAGCGATGGCAGAGCCGAGCAAACTTTCAAGTTATTTAAATTTCCTGTGATTGCAGAGGAGATTTGGGTAGATGAGTTGAGTGCTTTATCTGCGGATGAAAGAAAAGAACTGTTGGGTAAACCCTATGTTAAAGAAGTAAAAGATGGCGAAGATAATACCATAGGATTTTGGATTAAATGGCAGCCACAAGAAGAACTGTTAGAATCCACTTCTGTTGACCGCCATTATGAAATTGACCGGACTTTTGGGGTGATTAAGTTTGGCAACGGTATACAAGGAGCAATCCCGCCAATAGGAGCAGCTAATATTATAGCTAATTATCAATTTGGTGGTGGAGAACGAGGTAATGTTGGCAGCTTTGCAATCAAAAATTTAACAAGTTCTATTGCTTATATTGATAGCGTTACTAACCCAGAACCTGCTGAAGGTGGTTCAGATACCGAATTATTAGAAAAGGCTCTAGAGCGTGGTTCATATATTTTGAAACATCGCAACCGCGCCGTAGCAAAAGAAGATTTTGAACGACTGACCTATCAAGCTTCACCCAGCATTGCACGAGTCAAATGCTTGCCTAATTTTAATGATGAAAAAAAGAGTCAAGTCGGTTGGGTGAGTGTGATTGTTATTCCCAAGAGCAGCAAAGCAGAACCGCAACCATCATTACAGCTAAGACAAACAGTAGAGAAATACCTACAAAACCATGCTGCAAATGTTGTCATTTCACCCAAACATCTTCATGTCTGTGGCCCGACTTACCTCAAGATTAACATTCAAGCAACGCTGATTGCAGCTGAAGTGGATGCAGTACCTTTTGTAGAGCAGATGGCAACGCAAAAGCTCAAAGCATTTCTGCATCCATTAACTGGTGGTGACTTTGGTCAAGGCTGGGAATTTGAACGCCTACCTTGTTTGTCTGATTTTTATACTTTGTTGGGTTCCATCCCTGACCTAGATCGTGTTGATTCTTTATCTATGACTGTTAAAGATACAGATACTGACCGTATTTGGCAGATAACGCCTGATAGTCCGATCGCTAATAACAAAATTTCCTATGCATTTGCATTAGTTTGTAACGGCAAACATCAAATTGATGTTAAAGCCAACATCAATTCAAAAGTTATTGTTAGTTAACAAACAGTCAGGAAGCAGTAAAAATGACACTACCTTCACCCCGATTAGATGATAAAACTTTTGCCCAGTTAATGGAGGATGCGCGGAAATTAATTCCTCGTTATGCCCCTGAATGGACGGATCATAATACTCATGACCCTGGCATTACTTTTCTAGAGTTGTTTGCTTGGCTGACTGAACTCCAGCGTTATTATCTAGATCAAGTTAGGGATGAGAATTATCTTAAATTTCTCAAACTTGTTGGCATTCGACTGAAAGATATTGTCTCAGCGACGACTGATGTGAAATTTTCGTTTATCGATAGAGGGGAACTTGTACCGATTTTAATTCCCCAAGGAACAAAGTTAACTACTAACGAACAGGTCATATTTGAGACTGATACTTCTTTGCTAATAGTTCCAGATAGTCTACAAAAGGTGATTAGTTCTTGTAAATCAGGACGGCAGGACAATAGGGAGGCAAGTAATCGACAAGGGCTTTCGTTTTTTGCTTTTGGTGAAAATGCTGAAGTTGGTAGTTGTCTTTATCTTGGTTTTAAATTATATGTATTCGACTGGGATAATATTTTTAGTGTAGGTTTTAACATAGATAGCGAAAGACTTAAGCAGTTTTTAGAGATATATCTGGGATTTAATTGGGTTAGAAATATAGATAATGAAGCTATTTATAAAAATGATGATGGAACCCAAATTATTCTTATTTATGGCGAGCAACGGCTCACTTTAGAACTTGATGAAATTAACAATCAGGTGAAGCTGACTTTTAATGAAGCTGTTATAGATGAGATTTGTTTGATTGTCGTTAACGAAGATAATCGCAGGCGTATATATGGTCAACCTTTTCCTATAGATAAATCTATTGCTTTAACCTTTAACCTCTTTGAAGGTTATCCTGTTAAGCGAGGTAAATATAAAGAAGAATTTGTAAAAATTATTCCTTCAGCTACTCTTGCTTGGGAATATTGGGGTAGCGATCGCCTTTGGAAAAAACTTGATGTAAATTGTGATGAAACTCTAAATTTATCTCAGAGTGGTCGGCTGTGGTTTACAGTACCACAAGATTTGTCTGTGCGTAATCTTTTCCCTTTTACAGAACAACTTTTCTGGTTGCGAGCTGTTGTTAAAGAAGCAGGGTATGAACTACCACCCAAGATAAATAACATCTTGTTAAATACGATTTCAGTTACTGAAAAAAATACGTTGAGCGAAGTCACAATTCACTCTAGTCATTATCAAACTATTCAATCATTTCCAGCTTCCTATCTGGCACTGATAGGTGAAAATGTTATTCAAGTCAAACAATTTACTTTAACGCTGACGTTATTATTTTTTAACTCACGCTTAAAACTTCTACAGCCAATTTTCTGGTTAGCAGTTGTCTTATGTTACGAATTCGAGATGCAACATGGATACTGGAAAGATTGGCAAAATTATCGGTTAGAGAAAAATCAGATTACAGGAACAATAACAGTGACTTTTCGGCGCAAAGTTCCACCGAAAGGGAAGAACAATATCAGACTTATTTCTTATCTAGAACAATTCGACGAACAACGCTTCCTTGGTAAAAGCAATGGATTACCCAGTCAAAGTTTTTCACTTAAGCATTTTGCCATAGTTTCAGAAAGTTTTAAGATTCAACTTAAACAGCAAATTGAAAATGATTACCTCTGGAAGGATTGGATTCAAGTTAAGGACTTTGATGCTTCTAGTCCAGAAGACCCACATTATGTATTAGATGCTGAAAACGGTAAAATTTATTTTGGTGATGGTATTAATGGCGATATACCCCCAGTTTTAGATGATGACTATAGTATCTGTATAGTTTCTTGCCAAACAAGTGATGGTGAAAAAGGTAATGTCGAAGCTAAAACAATTAATCAAATTTTCGATCCTGTTTCTACTTTAGTAAATACAGAATTTATATGTCCTACCAAATTAACAGTAGAAAACCAAAGAGCTACCTCTGGGGGTGCGCCGTTAGAAACACTAGAAAAAGCCAAACTACGTGCTAGAAAAAGCTTAAAGCAAATAAACAAAGCTGTTACTTCTGAAGATTTCGAGTTATTGGCTCTTTCAACTCCCGGACTTCGCATAGCTAGAGTTAAAGCGATCGCTCCTCCAGCGACGGAAGCCAAAAATTTGGTCAAAGTAGTAGTTATACCTTATAGCGAGACTCCCATACCTGCAAAACCGAGTTCAGGATTTTTGCAAAATGTCTACCAGCATTTAGAACCACATAGGTTAATTACCACCAAATTGGAAGTTATTCCTCCAAGTTATGTTGAAGTTAAAGTGAAGGCTTTATTGCGAGTTCGTTCGGGATTTAATCCAGATGAAGTTTGTCAACAGGTCAATCAATCTTTGATTGAGCGATTTTTACATCCCTTGCATGGAGGATTTAATGGTAAAGGTTGGCAGTTTGGACGCGCCGTATATAAATCAGAAGTTTATAAAGCTATTGAAGATTTTAATAAAGGTGTAGATTGTGTAAAAACTTTAGATTTGTCTTTTCAAAATACAGATCAAGATACGAATGTAACATTAGATAAACAGGGTAATATTCATATTTCCGTACACACCTTAATTTATTCCAACAAACACGAAATTTATTATGAAAACCAATAAATTATAAAAATAGCTATGAGTGAGAAAGAATTTCAATTTTTAGTCCTCAATACAAAAGCCGATTGGCAAAAATGCAAACCGGATAATTTGCAAATTTCTGATGAGGGACTGCGGCTAAAAACTGGTTATCAACTTGTATTTGACCAACAGATTTTCAGCCAACAATCTTTTAGCAATTTGAAAACGGCTGATTTGGCAGTTGATGATTTTGGACAACTATATTTACTAGATACAAAACAGCAGCGTATTTGGCTTTTCGATACAGTACAAAATAATTTACAGTTAGTCGCATCTTTGGCAGGTTTATTAGATTTTCCTACGAAAATTGCTTTTAGTAATTCCACAATTTACGTAGTAAATGAATATCCGGTTACAGAGAATACAATTCAATCTTGCATTTACGCATTTTCTCGATTTAACTGGCAGATTAGATGGGTGGTAGAACTTCCAGAAGGTATGAAGGTTATCGATTTAGCAGCTGATACGAAAGATGGGACATTGTATGCTCTTTTAGATCGTGGTGGACAGGTTGTTGCTAAATATGCTCCTTCAGGACAACGCATAGAAACAACAAGATTTGCCAGAGGTAACATTATTAAACCAACTGCGATCGCTCTTGAAAATGATACTGTCTATGTTCTTGATTGTTTAAAAGATTACGAAAAAGTAGTAAGATTTGATGCCAACTCTCATAGTACCTGGATTAATTTTCGCAGCCTGCGCGAACAGGGCTTGGTTCCAGAAGAAATTGAACCTTCAGGACTAGCTATTGATAGTCAGGGAAGTGTATACGTAGGCGATAAGCGTTCGCTTCCTCAAGGTGAAGAAGAAGACAGATTCATTTTTCGCTGTTCTCCGTCGGAAGAAACTGTAGAACCCGTTTTTGCTTATCGGGGCGCTGTCAGTAAAATGATCTACAACCGTACTGACAAACTTTTTATTTTCAATTCTGAAAATAAAGTAGTTAGCGTTTTGCGTCGTCAGCAGCAATTTCTCCGACAGCAGCAAGAATTACCTTCGGGTTCCTTTAAAACAGTCTTTGATAGTACTATCCCCAATCAACAATGGCACAAGCTGATTTTAGAACGGGAAATTCCACATAACACCCAAATTAAAGTTTATTACTCAATTACAGACAATCAGTGGCAGCCAGAAGCATATTTTGCACCTTTGATTAATCCTGAAGATGCCTTAATTCTAGGCGATGAAGAGATTCCTAGACCTCAAGGGCGATATCTACACTTAAAAGTAGAACTCATTGGTACTGAATATGAAACACCGCTTTTAAAGAGTATTCGAGTAGATTTTCCGCGACTGTCTTATCTACGTTACTTACCAGCTATTTATCAAGAGGACGAAAACAGCCGCGATTTTCTCGAACGTTTTCTCTCGCTGTTTGAAACCTTCTTCGGAAACTTAGAAGGACAGATAGACCATATTGTTCGTTACTTCGACGCAGACGTTGTGAATGGGGAATTTTTACCCTGGCTATCTACCTGGCTAGCGATCGCTGTTGATGACAATTGGACAAAAGAGCAATTACGCAACTTGATGAAGAAAGCACCGCAACTTTATCAGCTGCGGGGGACAAGAGAAGGAATTGCAGCAACGGTTGAATTATTCACAGGCGATCGCCCATTGATTTATGAGTATTTTCAAGTAGAAGACAATAGTACAAATAATCAAACAGCTGAAATTCTACAGCAACTGAGAAAAAAATACTTTAACGACAACGAACTCTTTCGTTTTTGGGTTTTACTCAGTCCTTTTCAAATCGATAACGAAATAGAGTTACAAAGCATTCAACGTCTTATTGATGCAGATAAACCTGCTCATACAGAAGCTTCTATAAAAGTATTACAACCTTGGATTGCTTTAGATAATGAGTCTTACTTGGGATTTAATAGCTGTATATTTGAACCTTCTTTAAGCTTGGATATGGGATTTACTATTTCACATGAAAATGTTTTAAATGATTCTGAAGAATTTGGACAAATAGAAAGGCGATCGCGATTAGGTTTAGACACTAAACTAAACTGATTAAAAGTCTATAAAATTACAAAGAAAGGAGTTTACAAGTATGGCTACTAATAATGGAATGGAAAGCAAAAATAACTCGTTAGTTTCTTTTGAACGCAACAGTTATTTTTATGGAAAATTGCTTACTGTTCGTGATTTTGAACTCGAACAGCAATATGGAATTGAAAAAAATCATCTCTTCAATCGCCTTGTTCTAGGCAAGGGTATAGTCTCCGGCTTAGAAGTTGGTAAAAATCTCACAATTGAAAAGGATAATCAACAAGATAAAATCTTGTTAAAGGTTCAAATATCCCAAGGCGTAGCCTTAGATTCTTTTGGGAGAGAAATTGTTGTTAGCCAGAATATATCTGAAACTTTGTCAGTCAATTCCAGAGGTAAAAACTACATTTATATCCAATATAAAGAGCAACCTACAGAACGTGTTTCTCAGGCAGAAAATGGTTATGCGAGGATTAAGGAAACTTATACAGTTTTTACTAGCGCAGAAGTTCCATCTGCACAAATTAAAGGCAAAGTTTATGTAGAAACTGATACCGACTCGGAATTGATTTTAGGTGTAAAAGTTGAAGCGATAGAACCACAAACTCAAATCGTAAAAGCAATCACATTTACTGATGCAGCAGGTAATTACACACTTATAGTTCCTAATGGGACTTATCAAATCAAAGCCTCGGCGAGTGGTTTTGAAACACAAACTTCACCAGCAATTACTGTTTCTATAACTCAACAAAACGAGTCAGCAAAAACTGTAGATTTAACACTGATTCCGGACTCATCTAAAACAGTATCGCTTCCTGCTCAAGATATAGTTCAGCAATACTATAACGACTATTTACGCACTTATTCCGAACCCAATCAAGATACTAAAGTACTACTTGCTGTGGTGAATATTCCAACAGATAATGCACCACCAAAACTCGATCTACAAGAAACTGCGAAGTATCGCCAAATTGTCTACAGTAATACTATGCTGTATGACCTCATAAGTAAAATCAATACAACAAATATCACTCCAGGAGATACTGTAGGCAGCATCCAGCAACTATCACTTCCAGGAAGTTCTTCACAATTTGCTCGTGCAGATCATGCTCATAACTTAGCAGATGATGTTGTAATAGCTAGCAAAATAAATCCAAAAACTTTTACTTCATCAGATAACAGTATTAGTATTGCCAAAACTAAGGATAAACAATCATTTGATTTAAAAGTTGCTTCTTCAGTAAAACTTCCTGTTCCAGGAGAGACGGCAACCAGCATCCAACCGAAATCAAATCCTGGAACTTCTCCACAATTTGCTCGTGCAGATCATGTTCATAATTTACAAATCAATCAAATAGGTCCTGATGTCAACGGAAATCTGATTTTGACACCAGGAGACAATATAAATCTCGTTCCAGGACAAAAGTCTAATGAACTAGTCATTTCAACCACAGGAGATACTGCATCAACGATTTCGACAGGGACACAAGAACTCGCATTTGAAACAGATGAAGCTTTGCCCAAAGGCAGTTTAGTACCTGTCAGCGTTACGGTATCTTCTTTGCAAGAAGGACAACCTTTTTCAGTCATACTTGCTCCTATATTACCTGTGGATATTCCTCCGATTACCCGTCCACCTTTGGAACAAACTCAGGGGCAATCAGGTATACACTTCGTCTTTGGTTCTAATATTCAACTACCACGTATGTATGTAGCCTATGTACCGCTACCTTATAACAAAACTTTTGAAATTCATGGTTTTGATGCTAACCTCGCTGATAAAGAGCAAAAAGTCAAAGTTGTTTACTGGGTAATTCCTGGTTCTGCAACTGTAGAGGAAAATCAACCCTCAACTTCCATCAAAGACCAAGCTTTAGAATTAATCAAGAATAATGCTGATGGTATGACCATTACAGGATTAATGCGGGAATTGGGAGTAGCACGGTCTGAGTTGGAACCTGAACTAGCAGAACTTGTTGAAGCAAGTGAAATTCAGCGTGTAAATAATAGATTCCGAATTTCAGAAACTTGAAAAAAACAATTAGAGATATAGGGTACTTTCTCTCTATATCTAAGTACAGCTTTATGTCAAATCGTGGCGAATTGAGGATTGAAGTTTAAACGCATCGGCGCTTTGCTTTCCCGTAGGATAGGAGCGCGGAGAATTCGCTACGAATTAATGAAATGCTGTACTAAGTTGTAAATATTGAAAGTCGTTATAAAAGGTAAAAATGTACAAACCCAAACGAGATAAAAAAGCCAAGATCCAGTCACTACTGTCGCAAAAAAAGAAGGTGGACAAAAAAAAGGTGTCGCCAGTTACACCAGCAGCCCACCCAAAAGAGCCACTAATGGAACACATCTCGCAGATCGGTAATGTTCCCAATCCTGCCGCCCATGCAGCTATCCTGAATCGCGCTCCAGCTAATCAGCAATCTTCTAACAAGGAATTTTTACTTCAGTTGCAACAGCAATATGGAAATAGTTACGTCAAACAGGTGCTGCAATTGGCACAGCAAGAAAATCAAGATAAGGCAATATTACAAAAAGCATTAGAAGACGAACAGCAAACAGTACCATCAAAACAAGATAAAGATGAAACAAATCAGCCAGAGGAACAACTATCTTTTAACAAGGATGCGAAAGAAGAGCTAGATAAATTGGAATTGGCACAGCCAGAAAATCAAGATGATGCGATATCACAAAAAGCACCAGAAGACGAGCAGGAAGTAGTGCCATCAAAACAAGATAAAGATGAAACAAATCAACCAAAGGGACAACTATCTTCCAATCAGAAAGCGAAAGAAAAGTTAGATAAAAAGAAACGTAATAAAGCTTAAAGAATATTTCTACAAAATACATCAGTTCAATTAAGAAACTTGTCTGAGGTAAAATATGCACGCGCCGAAGCTGGATAAAAACGTTAATACCAAGTTAGATCCACAGGAAACTGCGGCGGAAAAAAGTGTGTCGTCGCCTATACAGCGCGATCCACTAGTGCAGCAAATTTCGCGGATGGGCAATGCTCCCAATCCCAGCGCTCATGCAGCTGTCCTCAATCGTGCCCCAGCTAATCAGCAATCTTCTAACAGGCAATTATTACTGCAATTGCAACAGCAGTATGGAAATCCCTATGTCAATCAGGTGTTGCAATTAGCGCGAGAAATGGGTGGGGAAACATCTGTCACCTCAACTGAGCAGCCACTTGTGCAGACAAAGCTGACAATTGGTGCGGCAGGGGATAAGTACGAGCAAGAGGCGGATCGGACAGCGCGTCAAGTGGTACAGCGGATGAATGCGCCTGCTTCTCAACAGCCGGAAGCCAGTGAGAAGATGCAGCCAGCGAAGCCTGAAGCAAAAGAAATATCCAAAAAGCCACAGATAAGTACTATACAACGGCAGGAGATACCCGAGCTGGAGAAAGAGGAAGATGAACCCGTCCAATTGCAGTCGGAAACGGGAATTGTTCAGCGGGCTTGCTCCAAGTGTGACAAAGAACAGCAGCTAGGACAACAAGAGAATAAACTTGCTCAAATGCAGCCTTTGGTACAGCGTCAGTCTGGTGATAAGGAGATGACAGATACACCAGACTTGGAAACGTCGATTCAAAAGGCGCAAGGTAAGGGACAGCCTCTTTCTGATAATGTCCGAGGACAGATGGAGCAAGCATTTGGGGCTGACTTCAGTGGAGTAAGAATTCATACAGGTTCGCAATCTGACCAACTGAATAAATCTATCCAAGCTCGCGCTTTTACTACAGGACAGGATATTTTCTTGCGTTCTGGGGAATACGCACCTGCAAGCAAGCAGGGACAGGAGTTGCTTGCCCATGAATTGACTCACGTTGTTCAGCAAAATGGCGATCGCAAAATTCAGCGCAAGTCAGATACAAGCCAACAAAAGAATCTGCAAACTCTAGCAGCAAACACTATCGGCGATCGCTCTTCTGAAATAAACTTAGATATTTCTAATACACAACCTGAGCTAAATATCAATGGTGTACCAGAAAAAACTGTTACACAAACACCACCCACTAAAGTCCCTACAGCAGTCACAGAGGCTAACCGAGTTCAACCAAAAGCTGCTACTGCCACAGGAGTAGGAACAAGCTTAAAAGGCATGGTAAAAAGACAAAGCACTCCCACAGCACAAGCGGCTGCTCCTATTAGTGCTGATGAACCCGGTCAAATTATTGAACAGCTAAAAAAT
Organism: Halotia branconii CENA392; assembly: GCF_029953635.1. NCBI lineage: Bacteria > Bacillati > Cyanobacteriota > Cyanophyceae > Nostocales > Nodulariaceae > Halotia > Halotia branconii. Next base: position 2,543,868 of record NZ_CP124543.1, read on the forward strand.
ACACCGCCCACACAAGCTGCTATTGCCTACAAGCAAGCTCAAACTGATTCAGTGCAGGCTTTAGAGAACCAAAAGCAACAAGTTGAATCAACTATCCCAGAAATTCCTGCACCTACAGGATTACCAGCTTCTCCACCGCCAGAAGAAGGAGCAGAAGAAGCCACAAATGAGCCACAATCAGAATCAGCAGGAGGGCAGGCTTCTCCACCGCCAGAAGAGACACCATTGTTGGGGATATTCGGAGCGTTGGCAACGGGTGCTGTACAAGACGCTGTTAGCCCAAAAGAAAACATCTCTGAAATGAACACCGATGCTAACAAGCGCTCCACAGAAGAGACACCATCGTTGGGGGGAACAGGAACGTTCGGAGCGTTGGCAACGGGTGGTGAACAAGATGCTGTTAGCCCGGAAGAAAACATCTCTGAAGTGAACACTGATGCTGGCGATCGCCCTACGATTAAATTAAGGGGTGAAACCGACCCTTCGCAGATGGATGCAACTCTAGATGAATCGACCGATCAAGTGCAAGAAACGAAAACAGAGGCGGCTCAGGACATCAAGCAGAATTTTGGTGAGAATAATATCTTTCCTCAAGCCAGCGATGAAATCCTCAAGGCAAATAAACAATTTTCTCCATTCAAACATCCTTCAGAGAAAATTAGTAAAGCTCCTAGTATTTCACCAGAAATTGTTGGCGGTTTGAATCAAGGTTTAACTCCTTTCTATAAAGAACAAATTGCTCCAGAACAAGAGAAATATAAAGTTGGTAAAAATAAATTTGATACCGATTCAGCCAATGCTAGATCTCATGCAGATGAGGAAATTAATAACTTCAATGAAGAAGCCAAGAACAAACAATTAGCGAAACAAAAGCAGGCTAAACAAGAAGTTAAGCAACTCAGACAGGATTGGCAATTTGAGCTAGATAATGTTGATAAAAATTACCAGGAAAAAGCTGGTAATGCCCTTAAAGAACAGCGCCAGAAAATTCATGATGAAAAAACAAAAGCTGAAGCAGAAGCGGATCGACATCTAACAGAAGCAGAGAAGAAAGCAGAAGCAGAGAAGAAAAAAGCTGAAGAAGAAGCTAGGAAGAAAGAAGAAGAAGCGCAAGAACCCAAGTCTTTTTGGGAAGAAGTTGGAGATTTCTTTAAAGACATCGGTGAAGCAATCGTAGATTTTTTCAAGGATCTATTTAATGCTTTAATTGAGGCAATCAATGCCATTTTTGAAGCTGCCAAGCAATTGGTAAAAGCAGTCATAGATTTGGCTCAAAAAGTAATTACAGGCTTAATTCAAGCTTTTGGAGAAATTCTCAAAGGAATTGTTAAGGTTGCTTTCGCAGCTTTCCCAGAAATATCCAAGAAATTCTCTGACAAAATTGACGAAGCGGTTAACAAGGCAGTAGATACAGTTAATGCGGTGGCCGACTGGTTGAAAAAGGCTGTTTCTAGCATTTTGGATTTCCTGGCGAAGATTTTGGATAAATTGTTGAGACTACTCCAAGACCTGGTTCAGGGAATTTTTAATGTGATTGGCATGATCATCACAGGTAAAATTGGGGAATTAATCCAACGAATTGGCTACCTAATTGAAGCCGCTAAGGCAATGCCTTCTCACTTTGAAACAGCAGCCTTGGAAGAACTTCTTGGAGGCGGCGAACTTAACTTGGATAAACCCCTTTCACCAGAAGAACTTGCCCAAGCCCAACAAGCTGGGATAAATATCCCCAGTGCCAAAGGTGAAGGCATCCCGCAAGCAGGTGAGGCGGGTGAAATGCCAAAAGCACCTTGGACAGAACAAAATGTTGGGGTTGATGCTGTTGAAGATAATATGGAGCTTTCGCCTGAACTCACCGCCGAACTGATGCAGAGAACTAACGGTGAAGGTGAGGAGATGCTTGCAGAGTCTAACGACCCAAGCCGCTCAATGGAGTCAATTATGTCTGAAGTGACTGGAGAGCAGCAAGTAGGAGGAAAGCAAGAACAACAACACATTCCTGATGACGGACTGACACCAAAACAGCGAGCCAGCATTAAATGGGAGTTGATGAAGCAAGGAATTAAGGACTGGTTCTCTAAAAACTGGCCAATTTTACTTGCTGCATTGATAGCAGGAACTGCCATTATCATAGGCGCGATCGTTGCTTCTGGTGGTGCAGTTTTGGCAGCACTGCCAGTAATTATGGACATTTTGGCTGTAGTATTTGCTGCCGAAATCATAGCAAGAATTGGCGGATATCTGCGCGACTATATTACTAAAGCTTGGAAAGGAGATATCCAAGGTGGCGCTAAGAGTTTGGCGAAAGCGCTGGCAGCCGGAGCAATTGAAATTGCCTTGTTGTTAACTTTTGAGGCTGGAAAAGTAGCTGTCAAAGGTGCTAAAGCGGCGGGTAAGGCTGGGGCAAAAGTGTTTAGAGGAGTGGCTCAGGGTGCTAAATATACCATCCAAAAAGGTAAAGTAATCTTGAAGGGAGTTGCTGGAACAGGAATTGGCAAAACATCTAAGAGTTTGAGGGAACTAGGTGAAAATATACTGGAGCGGACACGCTTCAAAAAAGCCAAGATTGAGAGAGGATCGAAGAATGGAGAATTTGAAATTAAAGCGTGTATTAATCCTTGTCCACCAATCGCTAAAGGGAAAGGCACCAAGAGACCAATAGATGAAGTAGAACCAAATCGTGGTTTTGAAGAACTACGCTCAGAATTGGGCGCCGATGAAGTCAAAAAGCTGACTGATGGTCTCGGTGATGATGTCGTTAAGAAACTAGCCCAAGATTTGGGTGGCAAAGAGATCCAGAAATTGGTTGAGGATCTAGGTGATGATGTCGTTAAGAAACTAGCCCAAAATTTGGGTGGCAAGAATATCCAGGACTTAGTAAAGGATCTAGGTGATGATGTCGTTAAGAAACTAGCCAAAGACTTGGGAGGCAACGAGATCCAGAAATTGGTTAAGGATCTAGGTGATGATGTCGTTAAAAATCTAGCCAAAGACTTGGGAGGCAACGAGATCCAGAAATTGGTTAAGGATCTAGGTGATGATGTCGTTAAAAATCTAGCCAAAGACTTGAGTGGTAAAAATATCCAGGACTTAGTAAAGGATCTAGGCGATAAGGAGGTCATAACACTCGCTGCTAAACTAAGTAGCACAGATATTAAGGATCTTCTAAACCGAACAACAGATAGTGTTGAACTTTCGCAACTTCTGAAACAAGTTGGTGGTGCAAATGATGCACCTACACTTTTAAATTTCTTAAAACAAGCTGGTTCTGGTCAGAGTGCTAAACTACTGGATATTTTAAACTTAGTTAAGGCTGGTGATCATGCAAGGTTAAACAATTTACTTGCTCTTGCAAATAGTAATGCTGCAGAATTCCAAAGACTTGCAGATATAACCTTTGCTCTGCCAAAAACTAAACCCACAGTTCCTTCTGTACCTGCACCTTCAGCGGTAACAAAACTGGGTTATGGTGGTGCTGATATGCAACATTTCCTTGATGGACACACATTCCAGTATTTAAACATACAAGGAAGGCTAAGTAAACCATCAACTACTTTGTGGCCTATTGGTACAACTGATACACAGATAAGTAATTATTTAGATGAAGCACTTAACGCACTATTTAAGAAGCATGGTTACAGTAGCCCAGCACCTGGTAAACCAGTACAGATTACGCTTTCTTCTGGAGTAAAAGTTCAGGTTGGTGTTAGAGGTAATCCAAAGACACCAATAGTTGGACAGTTCTTCCCAATAAGTGGTACTGGTCTTGAAAAAATTATTTCAAATGAAATGAAAGCTATTTGGGATATCCTCAAACCCTAATAATATATTAGTGTAAATTAAAAATTAGGAAAGTAATTATGGCAGTAGAAGTAAATTTCTGCTTGTATTTAGTAGATAATGATTTAATTGAGTTAAACGAACAAGAGATAGAATCTAGTTTTGATAAATATAGTTCTTACCTACGCGATACACAATCGATTGATGGAGCTATTTTAATAAAATCTCATGATAAAAAAGATGTAATTATTCAAGATGAATTATGGGTTATTGCCCAAAATTTTTGTTTTTCTTCTATTCTAGATTTACTTCAGAAACAAAAAGAATGTTTTGTTTACCATTATTTTAGTAGCTATGGACAGATTGTTTTGATTTCTTTAACAGACTGTATACGTGTTATGGGAGATGCAATACCAATAGAGAGTTTCACAACAAGTGAACTTCTACCTGCTTTGTATCGTTGTGGAGAACGAATTCTTAACTTACTACATAAATTACAGGAAGCAGGTTGTGTTGATATTTATACAGAAAGCTTAGAAGCTTTAGCAAAAGAAGCACTTCAGGTTTTGCAAGCCAATGATATGCTCTCATGAAGATTTAAGAAACTTGCTTTGTTCAACTACAATGAGCCAATGTATAGCTTGCAAATTTTTTGCATGAAAGTCTTTTACTCAACATATTTAATATGAATACAAAGACTACATATTCTTACTTGAAAAATGAACTAACACTAAGCGAATCCTCAGAATTGCCGCTAATAATTCGCGCAGTTACTCTCGCACTAACTAAAGAAGTTCACAAAATTATTGAGTGTCATCTCACCTTCCAAGTTAGCCGAGAACTTTATCAACGCATTGATAGCGAAGTTTTATTCAATCTCAAACCAGAAATCCGCACTCCCCTATCTGGTGGAAGCTTTCAACTCTCACCTGACATCCAAATCGAAGCCATTCTCGACTCTGATTTATTACCACAACTAGCAAAGAACGCAAAAACTTCTAATCAAGCAGCAACCTATCTTCAAAAGTTAAGTAAAGAACAGCCCAATCATCCCTTATTATCACCCTACAGCTGGTACGCCTTAGAAGTTAAACAAAAACAGGAAAAAGGTGAAACAGGCTACCGTACCCTCTGGGCATATCTCAAGCCTTCTGATATTACCCAGAATGGCATTGACAGCAAAAAGTTGAATGAGGCTATGCTCAATTTCACTAAAGAGTGGACGAATACGAATCATTCTGGAATCTCCGAGGATGTCATTTCTCAAGCAGTTGAGCAAATAACTCAAACCTTTGAAGATTTAACCACTGATATCTCAGAAATGACGAAAAAAGTAGTTTCAGAAACTATGGAGCAAATGAATACTGCTTTTGCAGAAGTTGCAGACACTATTTCTGAGATAACCGAAGAAATTACTTCAGAGGACAACCTTTTTGAGATAACAATCAACTTTTTTAAACAAGAAAATTGGCAATTCCAAGAAATTCCAGAAAAACAAAGCTTAAGCGTTAGCTTCCAAGGAAAAAATGGTCAATATGAATGCTGTGCCATCGCTAGAGAAGAACAACAGCAAATGGTATTTTACTCAATTCTCCCCATTCAAACCCCAGAAAACAAGCTTACTGCTGTAGCTGAATTTATTACCAGAGCCAATTACGGTATAATTATCGGCAACTTTGAACTAGATTTCACAGATGGAGAAATTCGCTACAAAACTAGCATTGACGTTGATGGTAATGGACTCAGTTTTGACTTAATCCAAAATTTAGTTTACGCCAATGTAACAATGATGGATGAATATCTCCCTGGAATTATTGTTGTAATTGAGAATGATGTGTCTCCGGTAGATGCGATCGCCCAAATTGAAGCATAAGAAAATATAGGCAACCATTCCCCACATGCGATCGCCTATTGACACAAAAAACAAAACCCAACAATCAGTCCAGTAAGCCACCAACAAGAACTATCACTGCAATGAAATATTATGCAACCTCGCTGCAACACATTTTGGCAGAGCTAGAACGGATAGATTTACTGATCCAAGTTCAGCTACAACGATTGCAGCAGATTCAATCTACTGATACAGCCTTCCAAGGACTCTATATTTCTGAAGAAGATTTAGAGGCAATGCTAAAAAAACCAGTTGGTATGCCACACTGGGCGGCTGCTTCTACACCTTTGTCTACAGATGAAGTTGAGGATATTTTCGAGCAACTGGCAGATGATATTGCTTTATGCAAAGAAAAAAGCATCAAACGTAATATCAACTTACGTTTGTCAGCACTCGCTCGTAGCTTTCAACTCACAACTATTGATATTGATATTCTTCTAATTTGTCTGGCTCCAGAACTCGATTTACGTTACGAAAGCCTCTATGCTTACCTTCATGGTGATGTCACAAAGAAGCGCCCTAGCATAGATTTGGTTTTGAACCTCCTTTGTCCTTCTTTAGAACAGAAGCTGGTAACACGTCAACGTTTTACCCCAAGTCATCCTCTGTTAAAGCATCACTTACTCAATGTCTTCGACGATCCATCTCAACACCAACCGCCGCAATTAGGTAAGTTTCTGAAACTAGACGATCGCATAGTCAATTACTTACTCAATATAGATGAAATTGACTCTCGCATTAACACTTATACTAAATATAAATTACCGCAAGCTAAACTAGAAGATCTGTTATTACCAATTGAGATTAAGCAACGCTTCCAACTGCTAACTCAAGAAAAATACATACTGACAGAAGGCTGTATATTCTATTTTCAAGGAAGCTATGGTGTTGGCAAGCAGGCGACTGCTGAAGCGCTTTGTCAGCAGTTGGGTATGGGATTGTTGATTGTCGATGGCGATCGCCTGCTCAACTCAGAAAATGTTGCATTTGATATAGCTATCAATTTGGTTTGTCGTGAGGCATACTTACAGCAAGCGGCTCTCTACTGGAAAGGCTTTGATAGTTTACTCGAAGATGATAAACAAGCACGGCTCTTGTCATTCATCAAGCAGTTAGAAGATGCCAATTTACTGACTTTTCTTGCTGGAGAAGTTACCTGGGAACCAGTAGATGCATTGCAAGACATTCCCTTCTTACGGATTGAATTTTCTCATCCGACAAATACCGAACGAGTGCAACTATGGCAGAAGAGTCTCAGAGATAACACAGACTTCGGTTCTGAGGCAGACTTAAAGATATTAGCCAGTAAATTCCGCTTTAGTGGTGGTCAAATCGCAGATGCTACAGCTACCGCCCGCAATATAGCCCACTGGCGCGATCCAAAACAGCAGCACTTGACAATGGCAGATATTTATGCAGGGTGTCGCTTGCAGTCTAACCGAAAATTGAGCAACCTAGCCACTAAAATCAATCCTTATTACAAGTGGGATGACATCATTCTGCCTCCTGACCAAATGCAGATGCTACGAGAAATCTGTAATTCAGTCAAGTACCGCACTCTCATTTACGAAGAATGGGGCTTTGATAATAAACTAGCTATGGGCAAGGGAGTCAATGTTTTCTTCGCTGGTCTTCCTGGCACTGGCAAAACCATGTCCGCGAATATAATAGCTGGAGAATTAGGCTTGGATCTCTACAAAATAGACCTCTCCAGCGTAGTCAGCAAATATATTGGCGAAACCGAAAAAAATCTGTCTCGGATTTTTAACGAAGCTCAAACCAGCAATGCCATTCTGTTTTTTGATGAAGCAGACGCGCTGTTTGGTAAACGTAGTGAAGTCCGTGATTCTCACGACCGTTACGCCAACGTTGAAGTTAGCTATTTATTGCAACGGATGGAAGAGTATCAAGGAGTTGTGATTTTAGCGACAAACTTACGCAAAAATATGGACGATGCCTTCGTCAGACGGATGCATTTTAGTCTTGAATTTCCCTTTCCCAATAAAAAAGAACGCCGCCGTATTTGGGAGCAAATTTTCCCCAAGTCTACTCCCAAGAATCCAGATGTAGATTTAGATTTTATGGCACAACGCTTTGAGATTGCTGGAGGTAACATTCGCAACATAGCTTTAGGCGCAGCTTTCCTCGCGGCAGATGATGGTATGGCGATTTCTATGAATCATCTAATTTGGGCGACCCGGCGGGAGTACCAAAAAATGGGCAAAATTCTCACAGAAGGAGAGTTTGGCGAGTATGCTCGGTTGGCATAGCTTTGTCGCGTGAACTATGCTTCTGGATAATTTCACCTATTTATTTAGTTGCTTACTTCACAGAGTGATAAAAGAGGTCTAAAAAATCGCCGATACAATTCACAAGTTGCGATCGCTTGAGATCCAGAAAGTTTAATCAGCCCCATACTGCTTAACTTGTGAGTGAGGATGGGATCTAAGGAAATAGCTTCATTGGCATTCAGAACGGTATCAAAAGCTTGTGCTAACTCAGGCTGTTTTTTCAAAGTTGCCCAGTGACGCTGCAAGTGATAAGCATAAATTCTGCTAGCAGTAGGAGCAGTTTCTAGCAGTTGCGACAGAGTTATCTCCTTTCGACTCAGATGATAGAGAGCTAAGTGTACTAGTGCCGGATGTCCCCCGACCATTGCCATTAATTGTCTAGCTCCTTCTCCATCTGTCCAATTGAGTCCATAGCATTGGGCTAACTGCTGTACCTCTTCTTGGATGAAGTTGTCTAACTGAATCGGTAACCCTACATTGAAAGGAGACTGATTAAGTTCGAGAGGAATATAAACATCTGTTGAATGAACCACGAGCAGACGAAGCTTTTGCCAAATGGGCAGTCTTTTCGCTTCTTCGTACCAAGAACGCAACAGAGGTAAAAAATCCTTCGCTACTTGGGGATGCTCGAAAATACGGTTCACCTCATCCAACGACAAGATCAAGGGAGTATTAATTGACTCTAGTAGATATTCTTGGAAATAGAGGGTGCAGCTAATTTTACTTCCAAGATCTTCATCCCAATATTCGTCTAACATCGGTTGACGCTGAAGCTGGTGAGCAATATTGGCACACAACCAACGCAAAAGTTGATTCAAGTCGCTCAGAATTGTCTGCTCGACTTGTTCTAGATTCAAGCTGATAGTGCAGTAGCCTTGGTGCTTCGCATAGTCAAGAATCCTCAGCAGCAGTGAAGTTTTACCCATTTCTTTGGGAGCTTTAATCCTGATTAGCGCTCCTGGTTTCTCAATTTCTTGATAAATTTGCTCCTCAAGGAAAGAACGTTCGAGGTAAAAGGGAGAGTCGATAGGTACTGAACCACTGGGGTAGCAAGGTGACGTATTTTGATTAACTGTGGCAGGAAATTGTTTCAGGTCTTGTTTCAAAAGTTTTGTCTTTGGGGCTGCTTTGGTGATGGCATAAGACTCCAGAAGCACCCGACAGTTTTTTTTAGTCACGCGCTGACCAATGACCTCAGAGAGTCGCCCAAATAACTCTGGGGCAACAACATTGGTAAAGTAGCCGGGACTATAACCTGCCTCTATAGCCATTTGGTTATAAGTTCTATACTGCCAAATGCCACGCAGAATCAGGTTTTCTGTGGAATTGAGAGGGCGATTATGGCTCTCAATTAGCAAGCGGTCAACAATCTCAAAGAGACAATCAAGGTTCATAGAGATTACAGACAGATACTACTAAAAATAACAGGATTTACGTTATGATTTACGCAACTAGCACAAGGTGCTGCCGATTGTTTACCTCCACTCAACCTGCGATCGCCCCTCATACCTTTTTTAGTTAATCTAAACTACTTCGCCCCCTCCTCTTGTTACTACTTTGCAAACATTTAGATGCATTTGCCCTGGACTTAGTACTAAGTCTCGATTATTACTAGTTTCTACTTAGATGAGAAAGAAGCGATCGCTATAAATCCGATTCTGGGAATAAATAAAAATTAATTACAAGGTAACTCTGCTAAAATTCCCCTCTAATTAGTAAACAAACAACTAATAAAGTTCAATGCAACTTAAAATCCAATTTAATCCTTGTTATTCTGTTAAAAGTATAGAAGCAGACAATGTATTTCTGTTATCAGAAAAAGAAGAAGTCTGGATAAGCGATCGCCTGTCTTGTAGTTTAGCTATTTTAATCAATGGCGATCGTAATATTGACGAAATTATAGATACCATTCAACAATCGCTACTGCAAGACCCAACATCTTTACAGTCAGCTACCACCTTCTTCCAAGAAGTTCTCAATATAAGTATTAAAGCCCAATATGCTTTATTACAAATGCAACAAAAGGGCTATCTTGTTCAAGAAGATAACTCTCTGCCATCGCACTTAGACATCTTCTGCCATCATCTCAATATTCCTCCCACAGTAGCCCATCAAAGATTGCGATCAAATAAAGTAGCAGTAAAAACATTAGGTTCGGTTGCTGCATCTGACTTGATTGCTGTGCTTGAGTCTCTGCAAATTCAAGTAGCAGATGAAGGTGATTTGACAATAGTTTTAATTGATGATTATCTCAATCTTGAGCTAGAGAAGTTCAATCAACAAGCCTTAAAATCCCAATCTCCCTGGATGCTAGTTAAGCCATTAGGGACAATAGTCTGGATTGGCCCTTTATTTAATCCTAAAAAAACAGGTTGTTGGAACTGTTTAGCCCAGCGTTTGCGAGATAATAGACCGATTGAAGGGTTTATTCAGAGACAGAAGCACATTTGTTCCCCTTTAACTCCTCCTTTGGGATTTTTGCCATCTACAGTACAAACTGCTTTCGGAATGGTAGCTACAGAAGTGTTTAAGTGGATTGTCCAAGGGGAAAATAAACAATTAGAAAGTAATTTGATTACTTACGATGCGATCGCCCTGCAAACCCAAAATCATAACTGGGTGAAGCGTCCTCAATGTTCTAGCTGTGGAGAGATGGTAAATGAGTTAACTAAAAACCCCATACCCATTGTTTTAGAACACCGCCAGAAAACCTTTACCGTCGATGGAGGACACCGTATTTGTTCGCCACAAGAAACTCTCAGGAAATATCAACATCTTATTAGCCCCATTACTGGCGTTGTGCGAGAACTAAATAAAATTCCTGGGAACGGGTTAACTCATAATTATATTGCTAAACATCATTTTCTCAGCATTTTCGACGATGTAGCTAGTTTGCGCCAAAATTTGGGGGGTAGAAGTGCAGGGAAAGGTAGGACTGACTCTCAAGCTATGGCTAGTGGTTTTTGCGAAGCGATCGAGCGATATTCTGGGGTGTTTCAAGGATATGAAATTAGAGAAAAAGGCAGTTACCACCAAATGGGGGATAAGGCGATCCATCCCAATGTTTGTATGAACTTCAGCCAACAGCAATATCAGAATAGAGAGCAATGGAATGTTGAGTGTCAAGGTTGGTTTCAAAAAGTCCCTGAACCTTTCGATGAACAAAGAGAAATTGACTGGACTCCCGTTTGGTCTTTAACCCATCAAGAATTTAAGTATTTGCCAACGGCTTACTGTTATTATGGCTATCGACCGGACTATAAACCCGACTGTTGGGCTGATTCTAATGGATGTGCGGCGGGTAATACTCTTGAAGAAGCAATTCTGCAAGGGTTTATGGAGTTAGTAGAGCGGGATGCTGTCGCGTTGTGGTGGTATAATTCCCTGCAAAAACCTCAAGTAGATTTAGATAGTTTCGACGAGCCTTATTTTCATAGCCTGAAGCAATATTATCAAACTATTAATCGGGAAATTTGGGTTTTAGATATTACCAGCGATCTAAATATTCCAGTTTTTGCTGCTGTTACTCGCAGAAGCGATCGCGCTGTAGAAGATATTGTTTTGGGTTATGGTGCTCATTTTGATGCCAAGATTGCTATTAGTCGAGCCTTGACTGAAGTTAACCAAATTTTACCCAACGTTTTATTTGCTAAAGCTGATGGAAGTACTCAATATCCGCCATCAGCAGATCGCTTGGCGATAGATTGGTGGAAAACCGCAACTTTAAGCGATCAACCTTATTTAGTTCCAAATAAGAGAATTGCTGCTAAAGTCAATGGCGATTATCGCGATATGGCAAGTGACGATTTACTCGAAGATGTCAAACTCTGTCAACAAATTGTTGAGAACAATGGTTTAGAAATGCTGGTTTTAGATCAGACTCGTCCTGATATTGGGTTAAGAGTTGCTAAAGTCGTTGTTCCAGGAATGCGTCATATGTGGAAAAGATTAGCACCAGGAAGACTTTATCGGGTTCCGGTAAAAATGGGTTGGTTGTCAGAGTCACGAAAAGAAGAGCAACTTAATTCTTTTCCTATGTGGATGTGACGTTCTCTTTACTGAATGATGTTGTTTTTCATGAGTTTTTCTATGAGTTCTAGGATGAGTTTTATGAGTTTCACATCTTAGAGAAAAACTAATATTAGAGATAGTTTACTGCGATTGAAGCTCACATTCTGCACCTTCAAGTTTCATAATCCGAAGGAAAGAATAAAAGCTTTAGAACCTCTTGTTTATGACAAAATTCTTGTTCTAAGGCGCAGAGGAAACGCATCTAAAGTATACGATCCCGATAATATTTTTATCTTAATATAGGACTCCTACTTGATTTTTGAACACGATTCAGTACATATCTATGCCTTCTTAACTGTTCCCTGTTTCCTGTTTCCTGTTCCCTACCTACACAAATAAATTCACCGAATCAAACCGGATTACTATAGAACATCAAACTCTAAGCTAGCTTTGCTTTTATGGGGTGACAATCGTGATCGGATTTGCAGAATTAATTCATCAAGGAGATCAACGATGAAAAACAATGGACGGATGACGGCTTATATTAATCCTCAGTCCTCACAGCAATTCAAGAATACTGCTGGTTACACGCTTGCCAATGGCAGCCCAGCAATTGACGTGGTCTGTATTTTCGCTGCCAATTATGCCGCCGCTGAAAGACCCTACCTTCGAGCCAACAATAACAATCCACCGACCACACAACCGTTCAATAAGAATATTCAGCAGATACTCGAAGATGGCTCTGTGCAATACCTACAAGACAGAGGACTGACCGTGCTGCTGTCTATTACCAACGCGCATTCAGTGGGCTGGTCAGAATTCACCTCAGAGAGTGATGCGATGGATTTTGCTCAATATCTGAAGACAGATGTGGTCGAGAAGTATGGGCTGGATGGCATCGACATTGACGATGAATACAGCAACGGCAAGCCCAAAGACAAGTCACTGGTGATGGTCACGACGCTCATGCGACAGATCATGCCAAACAAGATCATCTCCAAAGCCCTGTGGCAGGACTCTCAGTATTTTAAGACCATCTGGAATGGACACACGCTCACCGAAAATCTTACCTATGGAGCCGAGATGGCATACGGCAGCTCTCCAGAGTCCCGTCTGGAGCCTTATGCAAAACTCCACTTGAACAAGAATCAGCTCTCGCTCGGTTTCTGGTCTGGGCAACGATCCCCCAGCCCGCATCGGGATGTTAAATGGCTCAAGGAGAATGGCTACGCGGGTATCATGATTTTTGGTTTTGAAGAGCAACTCAACGTCGATTTGATGGGTGAGTTGGTCGATGTTTGGTATGGGTCTGGAAACTGGAACCCACCTCAATGAATGGCAAAATTAGTTCAAATCGGCTTGCTCGATCCTGGTACATTAAACTGTAGGATGTGTAAAGCTACAAAAAAATTTCAGCGTAGCGATCGGACTTGTAGCGTTACGCACTGACTCCCGATTCCGAGCCAGATTGATTACAGATCATGCTAAATGGATATTCGATTATTGATGCTGATTCCCACGTAATTGAACCTCCTAGTATGTGGGCAGAATATCTCGAACCAGAATTTAAACAGTTTGCCCCTTCAGCAGAGATGAAAATTCAAGGAGAAGACATTGTAAAAAAAGTCTCTAAACAAGTTCGAGATCGGGCGAATAAGCAAATGATGTCAGCTCATCCTAGTGCTTATTTCCAAGGCTACAATGTCGAGTCTCACCTTCAAGAGATGATGCAAATGGGAATTGATCTGGCATTCCTTTATCCAACTTATGGATTGTGGCTTTGGGCAATTGATACTATGCAACCGGAAGTTGCTGGCGCTTTTACCCGTGCTTACAACAATTGGTTAAAAGACTTTTGTAGTTACGCTCCAGATAGATTGAAGGGGGTAGGAGCAATTAATCTGCACGCACCAGAGTCAATGGTGTATGAATTGCATAGAGTTGTCGGTTTTGGCTGGAAAGCCGTTTTTTTACGCCCTAACCCCGTCAAAGGAAGACTATTGAGTGACTCTGCTTACGAGTCTTTTTGGACAGAATGCGAGCGACTAGGAATAGCAGTAGGTATTCACGAAGGGGCTTACAGTCGTTTGCCAACTACTGGAACAGAAAGGTTTAACACTAGTTTTGCTATCCATGCTTGTTCTCATCCGATGGAACAGATGATGGCTTTATTAGCGTTAATTGAAGGAGGGGTATTAGAACGTCATCCAAAACTGAAAGTGGCTTTTCTGGAGTCCGGTTGTGGTTGGCTTCCTTACTGGCTGTGGCGACTAGATGAAGAGTATGAAAATTTCGCTTGGGAGGACAAAATTAAGGATAATGTCAAGATGAAGCCTTCGGAGTATTTTCGTCGTCAGTGCTTTATTGCCATAGAGCCTTCAGAACCTTATTTAGCTCAGGTAATTGAATACATTGGCATAGACAATTTAATCTTTAGTTCGGACTATCCTCATATGGATCATAAACCGAACATCGCTACAGAAATGGTAAAGCTTGAGGAAAAACTATCGAAACAAACTGTGCAAAAGATTCTTTGGGATAATCCTCGCCGTTTTTACAATTTGTCTTGAATTACAGATTATATAGGAGGAAAGGACAATGCCTAAATCACCAAATCCAGACCCAATACCACCAGAACAAGTGTTTTTTGACAACACCTATTACCAGATTCTGTATGTAGAACCTTCTCAGGAAAAAAACGAGAGAATAACTACAAGCATATTGGCGAAAACAAGAGGTAATACCTCTAATAACGGTCAAACATCTAATAACACTCACCCCCAGAGTTTCAATCAGTTTGAACTCGATGAAGAAACAATAAACAACTTAGAAAATTATCCAAGACGAAAGGAAGATCCAAAAAACCAACTATCATCATATTTACCCTCGTCAGGAGTCGTTTTTCCTCAAGATTTTATCGACTTATTATCCAAAGAAGATCAACAAACTGAGCTAGGTAATTTTTATGTCCCAATGCGGACTCTGCTACATAGTCGCAAATTATCTCAGTTGATTGCTAAAACTTGGTGGTCTTATTTAGAAGCAAAAGAAAAGGGCTTGTGGGATAAATTTACTGCTGGTGAATGGGATGTTATTGACTCTAATATTTTGGATGGTCTAATTGCTAGAGAAATTTTCCTTTTTGGTGGAGGAGATGCTCCTGACAACCCCGATCCTGACGATCCTAGTATTTACTCACCTTTAAAGCCTAAAGAAAGACCTCCAGAACAAGCAAGATTTCTGATTTTGCCTAGCAGCAGAGCTTGGCAAGGAATTTCTTTATCTCTTTTATTAGCTGGGCAAGCCTATTATAAAAGAGAAGATAAATACCACCAAATTTCCCAACCTATTTTAAGCACAGGTGAAATCACTATTCAGTATACTTTAGAAGTAGATTGGAATAGGTTTAATGGTGATATCAAAGAGATTATTATTAGCCAGGAAAAACCTTGGGTAGCTTATCAGGTTGTTATTCCCTATCCGACCATACCTGCTGATGCCGAACAAGAGGATATTAAAAAATGGGCATATGCTAAAGAAGACCCAGAAGAGGAAAGTGATTTTCCCTTTTATAAAAAAGATGGTGACGAATATTTAATAGATGTAGACTATTTTAGACCTCCCTATCCTTATATTCCACTCACTTGCACTTGAAAAAAGGTCACTTCCTGAAAATAAGTACTATCTGTAGCCTAAAATTTAGACGTTATGATAAAATCCTGGAAAGCCTGTATAAAAAAGGATTCCAGGCTTTTAGCAAACTTCATATGGATCGGCAGCCAGACAACATTAAAGCAGATTATCAGATTAGCCGAAAAATCTATGAAAGTGCTAATTCATTAGTCTATCGAGCCATTCTCAAGCCTGATAATCAACCCGTTATTTTAAAGATTCTCAAAGAAAACTATCCAACTCCTTCAGAACTAACTCGATACAAGCAGGAATATGAAGTGACCCGCTCCTTAAATACCGATAGAGTTATTAAGGCGTATGATTTGCTGCGATATAAAAATAGTCTAGTCATGTTTTTAGAAGACTTTGGCGGTGAATCTTTAAAATTATTAATGGGCAATCAACGCCAATTTACTCTCGAAGAATTTCTCTCTATAGCTATTAAAACTACTGAAGGTTTGGCTGCTATTCATGCAGCTAACATTATCCACAAAGATATTAATCCTTCTAATATCGTTTTTAACCCAGCAACAGAACAACTGAAAATCATCGACTTTGGCATTTCTACCCGTTTATCTAGGGAAATTCAGACAGTTGGCAATATTGAACGATTAGAAGGAACTTTAGCTTATATTGCCCCAGAGCAAACTGGAAGAATAAACCGAGGAATAGATTACCGGAGCGATTTTTATTCCTTGGGTATCACTTTCTATGAATTACTCACTAATAAACTGCCTTTTGCCACCACTGACTTGATAGAGTTAGTTCATTGTCATATTGCTCAACAACCTGTTCCTTTAAATGAACTTGTAGCAACATTAAATTTACCAACTCAACCAATACCTAAAGCCGTTTCAGACATTGTAATGAAATTGTTGGTAAAAACCCCAGAAGAACGCTACCAAAGTGCTTGGGGAATCAAAGCCGACTTGGAAAACTGTCGCGATCGCTTACAGAGTTTAGGGAAAATTGACGAGTTTTGTTTAGGAACTCAGGATATTTGCGATCGCTTTGTTATTCCCGAAAAACTTTACGGTAGAGAAGAAGAAATCACACAACTATTAACTACTTTCGAGCGAGTTAGTCAAGGCAGCAGTGAGATTATGCTGGTTTCTGGTTATTCAGGAATTGGCAAATCCGCTTTGGTTAATGAAATTCATAAACTAATATTACGCCAGCGAGGATACTTTATTAGCGGAAAATTTGACCAGTTGCAGCGAGACATTCCTTATGCGGCGATCGCTTTAGCATTTGGTGACTTAATACGGCAGTTACTTACCGAAACTGAAGCGACACTACAAACTTGGCAACTAGAACTTTTAGCAGCCTTAGAGCCTAATGCTCAGGTTATTATGGATGTTATTCCTCAATTGGAGCAGATTATCGGTAAACAGCCGTCAGTCGAGCAATTAGGAGCAACCGAAGCTCAAAATCGATTTAATTTATTTTTTCAAAGATTTATTCGCGTTTTTACTAAAAAAGAACATCCTTTAGTTATCTTCTTGGACGATCTACAGTGGGCAGATTTAGCATCTTTGAAGTTAATTGAGCTATTAATAACCGATTATGACAGTGAATATTTATTAATAATAGGAGCCTATCGAAATAATGAAGTTGATGTGACTCATCCTTTGATGCAAGTCTTAGAGCATTTTGAAAAAGAAGGTGCTAGGGTCAATCATATCTCGCTGCAACCATTGAAAACCAAATACATTAACCAATTAATTGCTGATACCTTTAATTGCTCTACAGAAGAATCAAAACCTTTAACAGACATAGTAACTAAGAAAACTCAAGGAACCCCTTTTTTTTTAATTCAATTACTCCAATTTTTGTATAGGAAAAAACTTTTTTTATTTGACTATAATAAAAATCGTTGGCACTGGAATCTTGAAGAAATCGAAAAAGTAGGAATAACTGATAATGTTGTTGACCTAACTATCGACAAAATTACCGCATTAGATAAAAATACTCAAAAAATTTTACATTTAGCCGCTTGTATTGGCAATCAATTTAATTTAGAAATCCTCTCTGTCATCAATAATAAATCTCAATTGACTACAGCTAGAGAACTTCATCCAGCATTAGAGTCAGGTTTAATTTTACCCCTGAATAATGACTATAAAATACCTCTGCTTTGGAATCAAGAAGAAATATCGAGAGATACTTCAGAAATCCCTAAATATATCCCCTACAAGTTTTTGCACGACAGGGTTCAGCAAGCAGCCTATGCTTTGATTCCAAAAGATGATAAAAAAATAGTTCATTTGCAAGTAGGTTATTTCTTACTCAAAAATACTCAAGAAAATGAATTAGAAGAAAATATTTTTGATATTGTCAATCAATTGAACGAAGGAGCTGAATTAATTACTGAGCGCTCAGAAAGAGATAATTTAGCCAAATTGAATCTTAAAGCTGGGAAAAAGGCAAAAGTATCAATAGCTTATCAACCTGCTCTAAAATATTTAGAAACTTGCTTAGGATTATTAGCAGTAAATAGTTGGGAAAAACAGTATAAATTAACTTTAGAAATTTACGTAGAAACTTTAGAATTACTCTACCTAAATAATAAGTTTGAACAAATTGAGAAATTTTCAGGAATAATTATAAAAAAAGCTAATGACATTCTCGATTTAGTCGAAGTTTACAGAATAAAAGTACAGTATTATTTTGCTATATTCGACAGTCATCAAGCAATAGATAGTGCCCTGAATATTTTATCAAAACTAGGAATAGATATCTCTAATCAATCTATCAATATATATGAAAAAATTGAACTACAACAAAAATATATTGAATTATTCTTTAGAAATAAAAATAACGAAGATTTAGTAAATCTGCCTGTAATAGTGGATAAATACAAACTAGCAGCTATACAAATATTACAGCAGATGATAGCGCCTACGTTTACTACAAACTTTTCTTTATTTGTTCAAGTAATATTAACTCTACTTAATATTTGTATTAAATATGGAAATTATCCCCAAGTTGCTGTTACCTATAGTTTTTATGGGCTACTTCTGTGTGGAGTAATAAAGGATATCAATTATGGATATAAGTTTGGAGAATTGTCTATAAAGTTGCTAAGTAAATTTGATATACCTCAATCGGAATCTCTGGCTATTCATGTATACTATGGATTTATTTGGCACTGGAAAACATTTCTTAAGGAACAAATAGCACGAGATAAATTATTAAGTACTTTTCATAAAGGAATCAATAGAGGAGAGTATGAGTATTCTGGTTATGTATCTTTAGATTACTGCTTAATAAAATTTTTTGGAGGAGATGATTTAAAACAAGTTGAAAACGATCAAATAAAATATAGTAATTTTCTGAAAATAAATAAGCAACAATATTTAATTGATTATATAAAAATACTTCAAAAAGTAGTTAAAATTTTGATAGCAAAGTCTAATAATGAGGAACTTGTATTGATTGGAGATTCTCGACAAGAAGAAGAAAATAATATAAAAAAATATATTGAAACTTGTAACGAATGGCTACTATTCATTTTCTATTTAAACAAAACAATAGCTTACTATATTTTCCAAAATGTACACAAAGCTTTTGATAATACAATTGAGACAGAAAAATATATTGAAAGTCTTGGCTCGCATTTAACTGTACCACAATATAATTTCTATTCTTCTCTTTCCTTCCTAGCTTATCATCAAAATTCTTCTCTAGAGCAGCAAAAACAAATATTAGAAAAAGTAGAAAAAAATCAGCAGGATATGAAAATATGGGCTGGTAATTGCCCAGTAAATTTTCAAAATAAATACGATTTAGTAGAAGCAGAAAAAGCACGAGTATTAGGAGAAAATTGGCAAGCTCAAGAACTTTATGAAAAGGCAATTCAAGGTGCTAAGAAAGCTGAATTTATTCACGAAGAAGCCATAGCTTACGAACGCGCAGCAGAATTTTATCTGTCTCTGGGTAGAGAAGAAATAGGACGACTATATCTAAGAAATGCCCATCATTGTTATTCTTGCTGGGGTGCAAAAGCCAAAGTTGAAGCTCTAGAATCGGAGTACCCACAGTTTCTAATGGATATAAACGATCGAAAAGAAAACCAAAGCATTAAGACAACTGAATCTACTAGTAGTACAAATCCTCAAGCCCTCGATCTCGTCACAGTTACCAGAGCATCTCAAGTATTAGCTAGCGAAATTAAACTAGACCAACTGCTAGCTAAGTTAATGAAAACTGTAATTGAAAATGGCGGCGCTCAAAAAGGCTTTCTGATACTGGAAAAAGATCGTAAATGGGCGATCGCAGCCCAAAGTACAGTAGGTTCTGATGACGTTACTTTACCACGATCGCTTTCCATTGACTCTGTAGATAGCAAGAGTCAGATACCTATCCTACCAGTTGCGATCGTTAACTATGTTGTCCGTACTCAAGAAAATGTAGTTCTTAGTAATGCTACTGAAGAAGAACAGTTTATCCGCGATCCCTACATTGTCGCCACTCAGCCCAAATCGATTCTCTGTACTCCTTTGTTACATCAAGGCAAACTCAGCGGTATTTTATATTTAGAAAACAATTTAACTACAGATGCATTTACCAGCGATCGCATTGAAGTTTTAAGAATTCTTTCTGCTCAAGCTGCTATCTCCATAGAAAATGCCCGTCTCTACGGTCAATTGGAGGATTATAACCGAAATCTAGAGCTGAGAGTCGAAGAACGCACTCAAGAACTCTCACAAACCTTAGAAATTCTCAAAGCCACCCAAGCCGAACTGCTTTTTGAAAACGAGTTGCTTAGAAGTGCCGAACAACCCTCCACTTTTGACTATCAAGTGGGAGGAAGTTTACCGATGAATGCTCCCACTTACGTAGTGCGTTCAGCAGACCGTTATCTCTACAAGGCGTTGAAGCGGGGAGAGTTTTGTTATATTCTCAATCCTCGCCAGATGGGCAAGTCAAGCTTGATGGTACGC
Organism: Halotia branconii CENA392; assembly: GCF_029953635.1. Classification (NCBI taxonomy): domain Bacteria; kingdom Bacillati; phylum Cyanobacteriota; class Cyanophyceae; order Nostocales; family Nodulariaceae; genus Halotia; species Halotia branconii. The sequence continues at coordinate 2,564,459 of NZ_CP124543.1, forward strand.
ATGATACACCATCTCCAGCATGAGGGATTTAGCTGCGGGGCGATCGATTTGACCCGGATTGGTAGCGAAAACGTCACACCTGACCAATGGTACAAAGGTTTGACAGTAGAGTTATGGCGAAGTTTTGGTTTATTAAGAAAGGTTAATCTAAAAACTTGGTGGCAAGAGCAAGGAGATATTTCTCCAGTTCAAAGGTTGAGTCAATTTATTGAAGAAGTTTTGCTAGTTGAAGCTGCCCAAAAAGATAACCCTATTACTAAAAATTTGATAATTTTTATTGATGAAATTGATAATCTTTTGGGCTTGCATTTTCCAGTTAATGACTTTTTCGCTTTGATTCGCTCCTGCTATAATCAGCGCAGTATTAATCCAGAGTATCAACATTTAACCTTTGCTTTGTTTGGAGTTGCTACTCCTAGCGATTTAATTACTGACTACCAAAGAACGCCCTTTAACATCGGTCAGACTATTCAATTAGAAGGTTTTAAAGAGCATGAAGCCCAACCTTTACTTCAGGGATTAGCAGACAAAGTGAGTAATCCTCAAACAGTCCTAAAAGAAGTGTTAGGCTGGACTAGTGGTCAGCCTTTTTTAACTCAAAAGCTCTGTAAACTCATCCGCAATTCTTCATCTCCTATCCCTACCCATAAAGAAGCTGAATGGATTGAAAATTTAGTGCGAACTCAGGTGATAGAAAATTGGGAATCACAGGATGAACCAGAGCATTTTAGAACCATCCGCGATCGCCTCCTCAAAAGCAAACAATCTGTTCGGCTACTAGAACTCTACCGTCAAATTTTGCATCAAACAGAGCTTGTTGCAGTTGATAGTTCCGAGGAAAGAGAATTGCTTTTGTCGGGACTAATAGTCAAGCAACAGGGAACTTTAAGAGTACAAAATCGTATTTATGAATCTATCTTTATTTGATTTAAGAAAATTTCTTTCCAAAAGCAAAAAATCGCTGAACTTCAGGCAGAAATAGAAAAACTGAGAACTGCTCAATCTCCAGATTTAGAGAATGAACTGCCAAAACTCCAAGAACAACTGCAAAATAAATCAAAAGAAGCAGAAATTGATTTAGCTCTAATCGATTCTAATTCTCATCAACCCCGGCAAACAATTACACCAGAACTGATACAAGCAAAAGCACGATTACTAAAAAAAACATGGGCAAATTTCAGCAGTAATTCTTGTACCACAGGGAAATGGTCATTATACCTTACCTAGATGGTCAACTTCGTACTGAAGGAGCTAAATTATTGGGCTGGTCAACTATTCGTGCAGTAATAGTAGCAATGCCTAACGATTTAGATCGGCTTTGTTGCATGAATGCAGAACAATCCTGTACCATTCGCATATTAATTAAAATTAGTGCAAAGAATACAGGAGTCATATCGTTTCACTTTAAATTTGATACAAATAGGCACTAGGGAAGCAAAGAGCAGGGAACAGAGGGAAAGAATTAAAGACCAATCATCTGTTTCAAATATTTCGTGTGTATCAGGATTTTCGTGAAATGGTATGACTACTCAAAAATATGGATAATCAATCAAAGTTACCTTCTCCTCCTGATGCTTTTGTTGCTCCCCTGCTGGAACTACGAGATTATTATGGTCGTTTAACAGAAGATTACGAAAACCTGTACAGACAAGCCTTAGCAAATCTCAATCACGTAGAAGCATTGTTATCCGGCTGGGGTTTTAGTGAACAAGTTACTGAACCAGTCGCTTCCATCTCAGAAACTTTGCCCTTTGAAGACGACAGCAGCACCGCAGAGCCGTCAGACAACTCAGTAGATTCTGGCGAAACAAACGATTTAGAAGTAGAGACTTCATTCGAGGAATTTCTAGATATCGAGATACCACCAGTAAATAGCGCTACCACTGTTAATCCACCGCTGGAATTGTTGGAGATTACTTCAACATCAAAAGAGGACGACGATTTATCAGAAAAATCTCCAGAAAAAGCGCTCTCTTGGTCAGAAATTCCCATGTTGCAGGAATATCAATCTTTCAACCGCACTGAAGCAATTCTGAAGGTGTTACAAAAACATGCTGGGACAGTATGTCACATTAGTTTTATTGTGCGATCGCTCTATGGTGATCTGGAGCCAAAAGCTTTGAAAGTAGTTAAAGGTAGAGTCCATTCATCATTGACTCATGGCAGAGAAACAGGTAAATGGTCACTTGTTCCTGGTAAGCCTGGGTATTACACTCTGGACTTAAAATTGCTCAACACCAATCGTAGTAGTTCTTCTAAGCAGAGTAAAAACAACAAACTTTCACCAGTAGCAAAAACCAATCTGATCCCAATGGTTGAACAATTTTCAGGACAAGTTCTGATTGATGCCATTAGTTCTTTGCTGCAACAAAATCCCAGAAAAATATTCACTATAGCTGAAGTGATAAATGGACTATGTGGAGAAGTTGATACTCAACAATTCAATCAGATTAAATCGAAGGTGCTGAAAGAATTATCACGGGGACATCGCACAGGACGATTCTCAAGAGTGCCTGGAGAAATTGGACTTTATACTTGGGACTCGAAGTTACTATCAGCGGAAAGTGTTAGCTAAAATATTGTGTCAACTGTGGCAATCAATGGGAAAATCTTCACTGTATCCCAAAAATAAATATAGGACTCATATTTGATTTTTGAAAAAATTCAGTACACCTCAAAGAGCGTTGTTTTCTGTTCCCTTCCTACACAAGTAATTTCACCAAATCAAACCGGATTCCTATAGATGATTAAAAATAAAAACTATAAAGCAATTAAGTTTTCCTTCGTTCGCCTTTTCCTTTTAAGCTTTTTATCTACCCTGTTGTTATATATTTGGACCAACGTTGGAGTTGATCCATTTGTTCATGTAAGTGCAGCAGAGCCATTAAGGAAACTTGCTTATAATTCTAGTACTTTATATTACGTCTCATCGAACGGTAGCGATAGTAATCCCGGCACTAGTGATAGACCTTGGCAAACTATTAACTATGCAGTCAGCGATAAATCTCCTGTCAAGGCAGGCAATACTATTTTGGTACAACCAGGGACATACACTGAACTGATTACCTTAAGTAAATCTGGTAGTAGCGAATTAGGCAATATTACACTCAAAGCTAATGGTAAGGTTATACTGCGCGATCCAGATCCAATAAATGGTGGCTTTCGAGAAGGAGTAATTCAATCAGCTAACAAAAGTTATTGGCTTATTGATGGTTTCCGTATTGAAAACACATCTTGGGCTGGAATTGCCGTGCGTAATGCTAACAACATAATTATTCAAAATAATCACACCTACGAGACTGGCGCATCAGGCATTATCGTTTTACCTGAAACTTACTATGGTGGTGGAGAACTTGAAGTTAGCAATAAAAATATAAAGATACTCAATAACACTATTGAACGTGCTAACTGGAGATGGTTGGGTAACGGTTATAGCGATGGCACACAAGAAGCATTAACTATCTGGGGAGTCGATGGTTTTGAGGTGGCGAATAACACTCTCACTGATGGAAATCGTGAAGGTATGGATATCAAAGTTGGTTCTCGCAATGGTTCTATCCACGATAATACAGTAACTCGTCAAGCGCTAATTTCTGGTACACCGACTAGAGGTTACAATGGTGGTCCTGCTATATATGTTGATGGAAATCGAGCTGATGTTTTTAACTTGAGCATCTACAATAATTCAGTCTTTGGTAATATTGCTGATGCAATTGTGATTGCAGATGAAGTCCCAAGTCTAGGGGATGTATTTAACATCCAAATCTATAACAATGTTATTTATGGCAATGGACAATTAGGGGTCAATGGCGGCACTGGTATTGTTGTGAGTGGGAATGTACACAATGTTGAAATTGTTAACAATACTATTGCTAAGAATGTACAAGCTATTGTGATCGATGGTACTTCTTTCTATGGAGGTTATCAATCTCATGACATTCTAGTTCGTAACAATATCTTGGCAAATAATACCTACCGCAACGCTTTTTTTGCAAATGCAAATAATTTGACCTTAGATCACAACTTATTCACAGATAAATTTGTGAATATTTATGAAACTGGAAATGAGATCAAGAACTTAAGCCATTGGAATAATACCAAAGTTGCTTCAATTGGGTTTGTCAATCTCAATAGTAATAATTTTCATTTGACATCTAACTCACCAGCGATTGACATTGGCTCTTTTGAAATTGGTAAGTATGCACAGCTTGATAAGGATGGTAGGCTACGAAATCGAAATAACGGAACTGATGTAGGTGCTTACGTGTATTCTATAAAGACAGTCAAATAGAAATTGAAGCATCTTTGGGAATAGATGACTATTGATCGATACAGAATTATCTATTTTTTAGGTTGAGAAAGCAGTTATTAACCCAAATAAGCTGTTTGCAAAAATACCGCTGACTGCGATCGCTTACGGTAGGTGGATAGACCATCACCACAACTGTAAAAGGAGAACTTGATGAAACTAGATGGAAAAGTGGCGTTGGTAACGGGCAGTAGTCAAGGGATCGGACAAGCGATCGCGATTCGCCTAGCTCAAGATGGAGCTAGTGTAGTAATTAACTACCGCTCTCATCCTGAAGGAGCGCAGGAGACATTAAATCAAGTGCAGGCCGCAGGCGGCAAATGTCACATGGCGCAATCTGATGTCGGAGCAACAATTCAAGCTGATTTAGGGCAAGTTAGTGAAGTTCAACGATTGATTAGTGAAAGTGTTGAACGCTTCGGCCAAGTAGACATTCTTGTGAACAATGCTGGACTGGAAAAACGAGCAGACTTTTGGGACGTGAGTGAAGAAGACTATGACAAGGTAACGGATGTGAATTTGAAAGGTGTGTTCTTCGCTGCTCAAGCTTTTGTGAAGCATCTCAAACAAACAAATCGTCCTGGCAAAATCATTAACATTAGCTCAGTTCACGAAGAACTACCATTTCCCCATTTCACTACATATTGCATCAGCAAAGGCGGCGTTAAGATGATGATGCGAAATTTAGCAGTGGAATTAGGTCCATTAGGAATCACAATTAATAACGTTGCTCCAGGGGCGATCGCCACACCAATTAACAAAGATTTACTCGAAGACAAAGAAAAACTCAACGCTGTGCTAAAAAATATTCCCCTGGGAAGGTTAGGCAAACCAGAGGATGTCTCAAACTTAGTAGCATTCTTAGCTTCATCTGATGCTGATTACATCACAGGTTCCACCTTTTATGTTGACGGTGGCTTGCTATGGAACTATCAGGAACAATAAGCCTGTGAAAACTGACAAGCTGAGAATTAATCAACTTTCGCCCCAGAACTACGAATGGTATCTCGCGTATTTACAGGCTATAGATACCAAAAATTTGGAACTGTATAGCAGCTTCCTTACAGAGGATTGCGTTATGCTCTCCAACAATCATCCTCCCGTTCGAGGCAAAGAGGCGATTATTCCGTTTCTCTCGAATTACTGGACGACATTTGATAGCTTAGAACACGACTTATTGAACATTTACGGCAGCGATTTGTTTTTTGTTTTAGAAGCCTTGAACCATTACAAACGTCAAGATGGAGAAGCTGTAACTTTGCGAGCAGTCGCCTTCACCGATCGCAACGCCGCGGGTTTAGTAACTTCCGTTAGATTTTACACAGATACCACACAACTGTTCTCGTAATCCCCGCGGACTTCCAATTAAAAAAATATCCCATCGCATTTAAGGCAGGGGGAGGAACAGTCGTATTGAGTCTAGAAATTGGGATAATTTATTTTTTGGAGTTCCCTAAAAAAGCCTGTTGATAGTGATTCATTCAAAGAGTGTAAATTAAAAGAACTATGACAGCAGAAGAACAACGCTTGCAAGAAGACCGAGACCGCAAAGCTTACTGGCGACGCTGGGGATCGTACCTGAGCGAGCGGCAATGGGGAACTGTGCGCGAAGACTACAGCCTTGATGGTTCGGCCTGGGATTATTTTCCCCATGACCATGCCCGCTCGCGTGCTTATCGTTGGGGCGAAGATGGCATTGCCGGAATTTGTGACAATCATCAGCGATTGTGTTTTGCGATCGCTCTATGGAACGAACAAGACCCGATCCTCAAAGAGCGGATGTTTGGCTTAACGAGCAACGAAGGTAATCACGGCGAAGATGTTAAGGAGTACTACTTTTTTCTCGACAATACGCCAACTCATGCATACATGAAATTCTTGTATAAATATCCGCAGCAAGCATTTCCTTATACTCAACTAGTTGAAGAAAACCGTCGCCGCAGCAAGCAAGAACCGGAATTTGAATTGATTGACACTGGTGTTTTTGCCGAAGACCGCTACTTTGATGTGTTCGTTGAGTACGCCAAAGCCTCTGCTGAAGATATATTAATTCAAATCACGATCGCCAATCGCGGTTCCCAGACCAAGCCATTGCATCTGCTGCCGTCGCTTTGGTTTCGTAATACTTGGTCGTGGGATGGAAAAAGTAAAAAACCAATACTGAAGGAACTGAAATCGGGAGCAGATTTCAGCATCATTGAAGCGTCCCATACTGACACGAGCAATTATTGGCTTTACTGTCAAAGTGCAACAGAACTTTTGTTTACTGAGAATGAAACGAATTTTCAGCGGTTGTATGGTGTGAAAAATACCTCACCTTACGTTAAAGATGGCTTCCATGAGTATCTAGTCGGCGATCGCCAAGATGCAGTGAATCCGAACCACACGGGCACAAAATTTGCTGCCGACTACAAATTGATGATTCCGCCCGGTACAACGCAAACTGTACGCTTGCGGCTGGCAGATTCGTCTAATATTGCCGATCCGTTTGGCGATGAGTTCGAGAAAATTTTAAGCGTTCGCATCAAAGAAGCCGACGAATTCTATCAGCGGATTACGCCGTTTCAACTATCCGACGACGAACGGATTATCCAGCGGCAGGCGTTTGCCGGGATGCTGTGGAGCAAACAGTTTTATCTGTACGTCATCGAAGATTGGCTCAAAGGCGACCCTGCGACTTTGACTCCCCCCAATTCGCGTCGGAATGTTCGCAACACAGATTGGGCGCATGTACATATTGATGATGTTCTGTCCATGCCCGATACCTGGGAGTATCCTTGGTTTGCCGCTTGGGATTTAGCATTCCATACTATTCCCTTGGCAATGATTGACCCAGATTTTGCCAAACAACAACTGCAACGCCTGACACGGGAATGGTACATGCATCCTAACGGGCAGTTACCCGCCTACGAGTGGGAACTGAGCGATGTCAATCCACCCGTACACGCATGGGCAGCGTGGCAGGTCTATCAAATCGAGCAGAAATTTTACGGACATGCTGACAAACGATTTCTGGAACGAGTATTTCAAAAGCTGCTGCTCAACTTTACTTGGTGGGTTAACCGCAAAGATGCCGAGGGTAAAAATATTTTTCAGGGCGGCTTTTTGGGCATGGACAACATTGGCGTGTTTGACCGTAGTGCCCCCTTACCGACAGGCGGCAATTTAGAACAGGCAGACGGCACAAGCTGGATGGCAATGTTTTGTATAAACATGCTGACAATTGCCCTAGAACTGGCTATGGATGAACCTATCTACGAAGATATTGCCAGTAAATTCTTCGAGCATTTTCTGCGAATTGCCGATGCCATGAATGGAATGGGTAACGATAAACCTGACTTTTCACGGGATGTGGAAAAGGGGAGTTGGTTCGCGTAAAATTTACGCGAACCAATGCCAGAGAATTAACTTGTGATTTTAGATATTGTCGTGGTAGGTGTGTCAATGAGTGCAAATGAAAATCTTAGAGAAGAACCTGTATGAGGAGTGTAACTTTGGAGACAAACGTTTAACCCAAAGGGCAGCATTTATAGGTGAACTTTTATCGGTAAAATATGGTCAGCCTTTATCGAAAATATTTAAAACTGCTAGCGACCTCAAACGTGGTTACGAATTTTTCTCTAATCCAAAAACAAATTTTGAGAAATTGACTCAACCTTACTTTAAACAAACAGCCCAAGAAATAAACGGCGCTCCTGTGGTGCTAGCTGTAGGAGATACAACTTTTTTAGATTATAAAAAAATATTAGACAAAAGAGAAGAATACGGCCCAATAGGTAATGGCGGAAATGGATTAATTTTACATAGCTGTTTAGCTATAGAACCTGATTTTGGGCAGCCATTAGGGTTATTGTGGGAGAAGCTGTGGCATAGAGAGCATAAAGCTTCACAGCCGATTAATGAAAGCCAAGAAGCTAAAAAAGAGCGTCTAAAAAAAGAGCGAAAAGCCAAAAGAAATAAAGAATTTAAAGAGAAAGAATCTTATAGATGGGTTGAGGCTTTCTCAAAGATAGAAAAACAGTTTTCTACTTTAGAAATTCCACTAGGGGGATTATCGTCGAAGATAATTCATGTCTTTGACCGAGAAGGTGATATTGCAGAAGTCTTCGCCCAAATCAGTCAAACTAAAAACGCGGGTGTAATAGTCAGGGCGGCACACAACCGTTGTCTAGAAGGAGAGAATGAGCATTTATGGTCATACGTAACTTCCACTGCTGTCAAGTTTGTAAAAGACGTTGGACTAGCCGAAACTAAAAAGCGTAATGCCAGAACTGCCACCTTAGAAGTCAGATATTGTCCAGTATCAATTAGTTCGCCAACAAGGCTGAAAAATCAAGGCAGTTTTCATGTTTATGCAGTCTATGCCAGAGAAATTAATTGTCCAGAAAATTGTGAACCAGTAGAGTGGATGCTACTAACTACTGAATCAGTTGATTCAGAACAATCAGCAGCACAAATCCTCCGTTGGTATACGTATCGTTGGCGAGTTGAAGAGTATCATAAAATTCTCAAATCGGGGTGTAAGGCTGAAAGCTACCGATTAGCTGGTGAGAGTATGTCAACGATGTTGGGATTTTTAACTGTGATTGCCGCACAGCTATTGCGAATGACGTACTTACACCGTAACTGCCCGCACCTTGATGCTAGTGTGGTGTTAACTCAAGTACAAATGGATGTACTGTTAGCTAGTAGCCCGCCTAAATTCAAAAAAGATATCGAATTTACCGTTGATTGGGCAATCCGCGCTATCGCCCGCCTGGGGGGATACTTAGAACATCGAAAAAACAGTGCCATTGGTATACAGGTTTTATGGAGAGGTTGGTTAGAGTTAGAAACCCTGTGCCAAGGTTGGCTATTACACCAAAATCTTAAATAATTCGCTTCAAACGGTAAACACCTACCTGACTCCATCAGAAAATAATTCGCGTAAATTATCCGCGAACCGTAACGCCCGGTTTGTTATATGCCTCAGTCGCCAAAATCTTCAATTCAAGATGATTTAGCCAAACGTGTAGACGCGGTAGTCAAAATTAAACAGCGCCTTGAGCAAGAAATTCATTCGATACTCGCTTTGGGTAAGGTCGCTCCTGCTTCTTGTTGGATTGTTCGCTATCAAGCTAAGGGGCGGAATGATAATTATTGGTATTACAAACTACAGGCTTCTTCCCCAATCTTTCCCACAAAGACCGATGGTAAATTATCTCGATATCAGCATTTGGGTAAAGCTGGTAGTCAAGCTTACATAGATGCCCTTGAGCAAATTACCCGTCGCGCTAAAATTGAAGCTTTAGATCGCTCCATTGAGTCTCTAAACCTTGGTTTGAAAGATTTAATCGAAGAAACCTCCAAATATCGTCAACAATAAAAGTTGGTTCGCGTTAATCATACGCGAACCAACTCCCCTTTTCCACATCCCGTGAAAAGTCAGAACGATAAACTTGTCCTCTGGGATGAGGAGGACGGGTTCTTCTACGATGCACTACAATTTCCAGATGGACATCATTTTCCGATGAAAGTGCGATCAATGGTTGGTTTAGTGCCTTTGTTTGCGATCGGAACCCTGGAACCAGAAACCCTCAAAAAACTCAGCGGATTTCGCAAACGAACCGATTGGTTTATTAAAAATCGCCCAGACCTGACAACTGGAATTGCCTGTATGCAAACTAAAGGCGAACACCAGCGCCGTTTACTAGCAATCTTAGATGGCAAGAAGCTAAAGCGCATCTTAGAGCGCATGTTAGATGAGCGCGAGTTTTTAAGTCCGTATGGCATTCGCTCTGTATCCAAATTTCATGCCGCTCATCCCTTCATCATGCACGTCAACGACCGAGAGTATCAGGTGGACTACGAACCGGCTGAATCCACAAACAACTTATTTGGTGGCAATTCCAACTGGCGCGGTCCAATTTGGTTGCCGATGAATTACTTGCTTATCGAAGCCCTACACCACTTTCATCAATACTTAGGAGATGACTACAAAGTAGAATGCCCAACTAATTCCGGACAATGGATGACGCTGAGGGAAGTGGCGATCGAGTTGTCAAAACGACTTGAAAGTATTTTTCAACAAAATGCCAACGGTCGGCGACCCGTCTACGGTTCCGTCGAGGTTTTTCAGACAAATCCTCATTGGCGAAATTTGCTCACCTTTAATGAGTACTTTCATGGCGACAATGGCGCTGGCTTAGGAGCAAGCCACCAAACTGGTTGGACAGGAGTGATTGCACAATTAATTCATCGGTGTGGTGAAAGTTTATTTTTCGAGTGAATCAACAGCGCGATCGCTGCGAAAGCGCAACTGGCGACAGCAGATGCCAAACATATACCGAAACTCCATTGTTAAACTGGGATTATCAATATAGAAGCATTATGATCAAACTATTTTACGCTCCGGGTACTTGTGCGCTTGCACCTCACATTGTTCTGGAATGGATCGGGGAACCTTACGAACTGCTTCATGTAAAACCGAGCGATCCAGAGTATCAAAAGATAAATCCATTGGGACAAGTGCCAGCGATGATCGATGGTGACAGTGGCGTGATGAACCAAGCCGATGCGCTGCTGAAATATTTGGCTCACAAATATCCAAATGCCAAGCTAGGTGATAATGGTACGCTACAGGATGCTTACGAACTCGATCGCTGGCTGGCATTTCTGACTGGCGATGTTCACCCTGCCTTTTTCCCTTTCTTTGCACCACAGCGCTACACCACCAATGATAGTGAGACAGATAGGCAATCCGTTAAACAAGCGTCATATCGTTTGATTGATCGCGTGTATCAGCATTTGGATAAACACCTGGAAAGCAAAGATTATCTAGTAGGCGATCGCCGCACAATTGCTGACCCATATACCTTTGCCATGACGCGTTGGGGCAACAACTTACCCAAATCCTTATCTGATTATCCTAATTTATACCGTTTTTATCAACATCTGCGTGAGGATACAGGTGTACAACGAGCAATGGAGCAACAGGGCATTCATTAAGCGCACTGAAAAATCTACGAGTCAATCTAAGCAATTGAAATGATACTCGCATCCGGCACAAATGAACTTTTCGCCACTTTACCTTAAATAGTTACAAAATAGTTGGCACTAAGGCTAAGGTTGGTGGAGCCTTGAATGATGGCAATTAATTCGGAACTACTTTCATTCAGGAACAAGGCTGTACCTGTAGCCAAGCCAGCAGGTACTAATCCCAAGGTATAGTTAGATTTAAAGCCAAATAGTTGGATCGTGTCTTCCGAGGCATTAAAGTCAGCAATTAAAGCATAGTCGCTAAGTCCAGAGGTGCTAGTATCACTATCGCTGTAGAAAACACCTACAGTAGCACCTAGGACAAAGCGATCGCTTCCAGTACCACCAGTCAAAGAGTCAAATTCACCAAAACCTTTTCCTGTTGCTGTATTGACTCCTGTCAACACATCATTACCTTCATCTCCAAACAGGCGATCGTTTCCAGTTCCACCGAAGACAGAATCGTTACCACGTCCACCATAGAGAAGATCTTTACCACTATCCCCAAACAGGGAATCATTACCATCACCACCTGTAATGTAGTCATTTCCAGCATTGCCGTGAATAGTATCACTGGCTGCACCACCTGCTTGTGTGTCGTTATTAGCAGTACCTAAAAGACTAAGAGCAACAACGCTTTGATTATTTTTAGTTTTGGCATCGTTCTGCCCAGTAAATCCAGCATTGACTAATGTGTTCAAGTTTAGAAGAATGCCATTAGGCTGGGTAAAGCTATTACCTTGGAGCAATTGTGTATAGAGAGTGTGGGCATAGCTATGATTACCAGCAAAATTCCACTGTCCGGGCTGAAATTGATCGTTCCAGTTAACATAGACATCCAAAGTAGCTAACCGAGCATCATAGCCCAAAGTCTCACTTGTATGCAAAGTTGTAACGCGAGTGGCATCAGTTGGATCTAGGCGATCGCTGGCTGCTTTGCCTTCAAAACTGGGGCCAGCCGCATCTAGTCCTACTATTTGAGCAATAGAACTTCCAGTAGATGCCCGATAAGCAGAACCAGTAAATCCGGCAACGTGCGCCCCCAAACTGTGGCCAATTAGGCTTGTGTAAGTAGGATCTACGCCATTGTTGATTAAGTAGGTAGCCAACTGATTACCGACATCGCGCGTTCTAGCAGCAGAAGTAGGATACCACCAAGAATTAGCTCCTTCTTCCCAATCTACTAAAATAATGTTGGAATTAGATTCGCGCTGTCGAATGTTTTGGGCTATGTTTCCTATCCAATCTGCGGGTTGGTAGTTATTACCTGCGTTGCCGGCAGTACTTTGATAACCATGAATAACCACGTATGTTGGTGCATCAGAAATAATGCGCCCCAAACGGTTAATAGAACCGTTACCCCAAACATTAAAGTTGACTTGAACCATATTAAAAAATCCTGTGGAAAAATTTTTGTTTTTTGGTTGGAAAATTGTTTAATGATAAAAATTTCGTTTATTTTATTACTTCGATATCTGCAATAGAATAAATGTCAGGTCAAAAATTATATCGTGTTCGGGTCAAGACTTATCATTAAGACCGCAGGGGGCAGGCTTCGACTTCGCTCAGCCTACGGGGAGCAGAGGGAGAAAGAGTTTTTAGATTTTTGCACAGATGCGGGATTCATAACTAATAAGCCGGATATGATATTATTTGGCGTTGTTAATTTGTTATGTATGAAGATAATTTCACCTAATTCTCAAAAACTTGTAGGGGCTTTCCGTCAAAGTTTAAATCAACAAAGTTTAGAAACTTAATTAATTTAAAAAACTAAATTTTAATACAACTGAGGTTAAAATAATTATTTAATCTTTTGGTAAAAATAAGGATAAATTTAACTTAAGATTAAAATAAATTTCCTTTACAATACCTTTGAGCGTTGTTGCGTGAATAGGGAAAAACCCTTACATAACAGAATGCTTTGTTGTGGCTACCTTAAACAAGTTCTCAACTCCACAGGCTATACGAAAACCAATATCCCGGAAGAAATTATACTCCCATTCTCGATACACATTGTTACGAGATGAACAACGGCACTCATCAGATGTAGTAATCCAGCTAACGCCTCGGATTATGGCATCGTCATCTTGATTATCCAACCAAGCAAGGAAAATGAATGCTGTCTGATTTTATTCCCCATCTGGTTTTAAAAAAATCAAACTATATTAACCAATTTAAAAAATAGCGTTGCTGCTTTTTTTATTGCTGTTCATGCGGCACGTCGGGACGCATGAGCAGATAAGATTCGTCTACTAATGTACGATAAACTCCTTTAATGTTAAGAGGTAGCCATTCGGAATACATAGGCAAATCGCGATAGTCGTCGAGCCGAATTTCTTGCTGAAGTGTGGCGAGATCTTTGCCTGCAAGTATGCCATCTCGGACAGAGTTATAAAGTGTCTCCAGATAATTAAGGTATCGCTTGATATCTTTCTTTTGACCTGTCGAGGCATGACCGCCTACAAATACATCGAAATCCATATCTAGCACTTCTTTAGTCGAAGCAATCATTCCTTGAATATCGTAACCTTGAAGATCCTTATAAGGCATTCGTCCTAGAACAATCCAATCCACCACATGCAAAACACCAGCAGGTTCAAACAGCATAGAAATTGAGCCACGTCCATTGTTTCTGCCGTGATAGCGCAAGCGCACAAGACTTTTACCGATATAAAGCACCATTTCATCTTCAAAAACAAGATTGGGAATCTGAGTCTTTGCTTTAGTGTGTACTAAATCTTCACGAGCCAGCCGATGAGAGACGAACTCAACGCCTTGTTCATCGAAAACTTCTCCACCGTAAACATGGTCAGGATGATTGTGACTATAAATGACAAAGCGAATGGGTTTATTAAAACGCTTGGCTAATTCCTGCTTCAGCCATGTAGCCGCTTGTTTACTTATAGGATCACTGACAACTATTCCCTTATCAGTCTCCATAAACACGGAACGATAATTTCCCGCTGTAAAACGGTAAACGTTACCACGAATATGATCGATTTGATAATTTTGCGCTATTGCTGGTTTGCCAATAGCAAAAAGTAGCAAAAAAACTCCCAGACTAAAAAGTGCAAGCTTTGTCTTGTAGTAATTTTTCATAAGTATCTTTTTAAGCATTTATACCACCAAAAATTTGCTGCCGATCCGCTTTTATCCGCCGTAGGCGATCGCTTTGAATAATTAATTGGGCTAGAAGCACCTGTCAATCACGATCACTGCCCAAAATTAACTGCGATCGCCAAAGTACTATGCAGTTCCAGAACGATTAGAGAGATTCCAAACTTAAGTGAAATAGAACGTCATAGCACCAGTGTCCTATAGGTTCTAAGAAACGACTCTGACGGCAACACGCTCCTTGAGTGGAACATTTTGAGTAAACCAAGGTTCACCCATTGAGCCGTACTGGGCGTATTCAAATAGTTCTTGAGTTTCTTGAGTTCCATTGATTCCAATCCATTGAAATTTTTTCTTGCAAGCTAGAGCAAATTCGTAAAAAGCCTTTAACTCATGTTCCTCAAATCCCGGATATCCGATCAACTCGTCGAAAACGATTATTGAACCTTGTGTGAGTTTTTCTCCTAAATAAGAGAAGATAGTTTTAGTTGATGAATAAAGATCGCAATCAATATGCAACAAAGAGATATACTCCTGGGTGTGAGCAGCAATAAACCGAGGAATAGTATCTTCAAAAAGACCTTTGATGAGAGTTGCATTGCTTTTGACTTGGGGTAATTCTGGTTGCTTAAAAGCTCCTTTAGGTAATCCAGGACGCCAATCAGATGGTAATCCCTCAAAACTGTCAAACCCGTAAACAGTTCCTTGTAACCGATACTCACAGATTAAATTTAGGGTGTGTCCGCTAGCAACACCAAACTCTAACCAAAGACCATCTTGATTAACAAGCTTCTCCTGCAATACATATTGAAGAGGTGAGATTGGCAATTGCATTTGTGGAAGAACATAACAGCTATCTTCCACGAATCTGTTGAAGTCCTGATGAAAATTAATAATGTTCTCCATGTTTTCTTATTTTTTAGTAATTTATGTCAACAAAGTATAATATATCTGCTATTACGGAACCGGAAACTAAAATGGCGAAGATTTCGCGTAACCAATGCGGCTTGATTCGCCAAAGTAATGGTAGCAATTAATAAATCGGCTCGTCCTACTTTTTGTGGCTTGGAAACGATATGCAGTCGCTCAAAGTGTTTACTTACTATACTTTTTGCCACTCGTATTATTAACCCAAGCTACTTGCTTTTAGAGCCAGAGAAATCAGCATTCCTATAATTCCTAAACCACCTGATAGAAATAAATGATAAGCAAGGAGGCAGGGGAGCAGAAGAGAAATTTATACAGTTTTCTTCTCTGCCCCATTGACTAACAATGCGATTGTATCGGCTGACAGTGCCAATGTCTCGACTAACAATGCGATTGTATCGGCTGACAATGCCAATGTCTCGACTGACAATGCGATTGTATCGGCTGACAATGCCAATGTCTCGACTGACAATGCCATTGTACTGGCCTGCAAAAATTAACCCACCTGACGTTACACAGCAACTCTAAAAGACTTGTGTGTACACGCTAGCCCTTTGCACTGGGAGCTAACCACAACGCAAAATTTACGAAAGCAGACTACTAAAGTTGTTTCAACATTTTGAACTATGCAATCCCAATGCCGCCTGTTACACCGTAAACTTCTCCAGTGATGTAGCTGCCTTCTTGGGAAGCAAGCAACACATACACAGGAGCAATTTCTACAGGCTGACCGGGTCTTCCGAGCGGAACTTCAGAACCAAAATTCTCGATCTTGTCCTGGGTCTGACCACCACTTGGTTGTAACGGTGTCCAGAACGGACCGGGTGCGACTGCATTAACGCGCACTCCCTTCTCGATCATCTGTTTAGCGAGAGATTTGCTGAAATTCTCAATAGCCGCTTTCGTCATCGCATAATCAAGCAGACTCGCTGAAGGCTGATATGCCTGAATAGAAGTGGTATTAATAATTGATGCTCCAGGCTTAAGATGTGGAATGGCAGCTTTGGTAATCCAAAATAGCGCGTAGAGGTTTGTCTTCATCACTCGATCAAAATGCTCAGTTGTAATGTCACCAATTGAGGGGTAAGATGTCTGTGCGCCAGCATTGTTTACAAGAATATCTAAACCGTTTAAAGATTCCACTGCATCTTTGACCAACTTCTGGCAAAAATACTCGTCGGTGATGTCACCGGGAAGCGCAACCGCTTTGCGCCCTGATTGTTCAATCAATTGGATCACCTCTTGGGCATCAGCCGACTCGCTCTTAAGATAGGCGATTGCCACATCAGCACCTTCCCGCGCAAATGCGATTGCAACAGCGCGTCCGATACCAGAATCGGCTCCCGTGATCAATGCTTTGCGACCTGCAAGCTTTCCAGATCCAACGTAGCTTTGCTCACCGTGATCTGGTTGGGGCTGCATCTTTTGAGCAAGTCCTGGTACGGGCTGTGGTTGTTGGGGAAAGGGTGGAACGGGATATTGCTGCCGGGGGTCTTGCATCTCTAATCGATCAGATTTCATCACTTGGTTGTTTTGATAGTTTTTGCAGTTCAAGACTCAAGTATCAAGCATTGAGAAGAACGAAAAATCACCCTTTGAGCAGAATAATGTTCCAGAGTATGCAATACTTAGGGCGCGGGCTAAATGATATAAACGTCTGGCTTTGTTGCATGAAACAGAAAAAAGACACACCAACTATTAGCAGAGTTAATAATTATTTTTCCACTTTGTAGGTATCTGGTTTATCTAATTGAATCATGCGATTAAGTGCAGCACATTGCAGGAATAATTCAACAGCTTGATTGTCACGCAAAGCGTCGTCTTAGCTTACCTCCAAAAATAATTTTGAGTCGAAACATCGCTGTTTCAGACAAGGAACGTCTATGATATCTGCTTTGTTGTTTCCATTGTGGGCGACCAATTTGATGTATCCGACGCAAATTTTCATCTCTAGGATGTGGGGATAGTTCAGAGTTATAAGGAACATAGGCGAATTGCCATCGTCTATTAAATCAGTGAACAGTTATCAAGTAGCTTTTGACTGGTAACTGGTAACTGTTAAACTAGACTATTTATATTAATCTTGCTCTAAAAATTGTCGGGAGCATTAATTAAAATGAAAACTTATATACGGTTTACAATTGTTCCCGCAGCTTTAGTGATTAGTTTGGCACTTATTAAGCCTATTTGGGCTGAAGTACCATCAATCCAAATTAATTCCAAATTACAGTCAGATCCGCTAGTTTTAAAGGGTAAATCTGGGGGTTCAGTTCAAAGCGATTGCGGCAACATTCCTGATGCACCCAGTCAAATTATTCAGGTCAAAGAATCACTGCCTTATTTGCGATTAACAGTAGATAGTCCTGGACAACCAACAATGTTAATAGATGGTCCCGGAGGTCGTTTCTGTGTTTTAGCAGATCAATACTCTGAAACTAAGCCAGAATTGTCTGGTTACTGGCAGGAAGGAAAATACTCGCTATATATAGGCGAATTGTCTAAACGACAATATAACTACACTCTTTCGATTTCGCAACAAAAGAAGCCAATGAATTAAGTAGGTCGGCGTAAATAATTATTGTTGGAATAAGGCAGAAGGAGAAAGAGTTGAAGCATTATTTACTTTTCGTTACATAGTTTGGTTTTACTGCACCGACTTACTTAGTAGGTATTTGGTATAGTAATCCGGTTTGATTCGGTGAATTTATTTGTGTAGGTAGGGAACAGGAAACGGGAGCATCTCAGTTTTTGAAGTGGCTCAAACTGACAATAATCCATTGAGGTAAGCACAGCGATGGGCAAGGGAGCATCCCACTTTTTTGAATGTCATTGCGAGCGAAGCGAAGCAATCGCAAAATCCTCCAACTAAGAGCGAGTCGATGCGATTGCTTCGTCGTTCCTCCTCGCAATGACAGTTATTATCTCATTGGAAAATAAAAACTGGGATGCACCCACAGGAAACAGGAAACAGGGAACAGTTAAGAAGGGATAGATATGTACTGAATCGTGTTCCTTAATCAAATAGGAGTCCTATATCAAGTTATTTCTAGATGTAGTACATAATTTCTTTTTGTTGATGAATTAATCGCCGTTCACAAAGGTCTTGTAAGGTATATTTTTGTAAAACGGCATTAGCCGCCTGACAAGCTTCTTGCCACATTTCTTGAATTACCTGAATTTCTACTGTTTTGGTATTGATATCACAACTAGGGGCGATGTCTGGCGACAAGCCGCTTTGCGTCAATGTACCTAACCCTTCCATGCAACTCAAAGCCTCAAGCAGTGTAATTGTTTTAGGGTCTCGTGCCAAAATGTAACCACCTTTAGCACCGCGTATGCTCTTAATCAGACCTTTACGCCTTAAAATTGCCAGTAATTGTTCTAAGTAGCGATTTGGTATGTTTTGCAACGCCGCTATTTGTCGAATTTGCAAAGATTCGCCGCTGGTGTAACAATTTGCTAATTCTAACAGCGCTAGAAGTGCATATTCAGATTTGTTAGAGAGTTCCACTGGTGTATTGTTTTAAGTTTCTATCTAAAAGCTCTAGAGTTATTGATGATATTTCTCTCAAATTTAATTGAGGGAAATCAATACTAAAACTTTGGCTGACAAGTTATTTTTACTTTAGAGACTTTTGAATATGATGGCAATTATTTTTCTTTATTTCCTTGGATAAATAAAGTGAGTGCAGACTGTGAGCAGAGCGAGCGAGCGCCTATATTGCTAACGCTAATGACTAGATGTAATTCTTTGTTGCCAGTTATTCTGCCGCTGCGGCGATCGTGTCCATTCAAAGGCTACGACGTTTAATAATAAACCAAATCCTCCTTTTTCTCTTGCTTGGGCTACTTGGATTAGTGTTCAAATTGGTAGTTGGTCTGGTTACAGTTCTTAAAAGCCTCGGCGAATGGTTGTCAAGCTATTTCTTTAGGTAAACCGTTGAGTGATTTCAGCGCGCGTTTAGTATCTGAAGACGGAACTTTATGTGATGAGGGCGAAGTAGGAGAAATTGAAATCAGGGGCGGTCGAAGTAAGCCGAAGTGCTGCCCCCCTGCGGTTTTAATAATAAGTCTTTGACCGGACACGATATGAAGCGTGGAGCGATCGCTTAGAAGTTGCTTGATCAGATTGAGTTAAAATTGCGAGTAGCCAGCTAAAGGGAAATACTTGTAACAGCATTATTATCTGGAACTTCGCTATAGTTAACGGTTAACAGGTAAGGTTAAAAGAAGGAAACAGATGGAAACTAAGCCAAGCAACCCATCGCCAGAACTCATAGAAATCCCCCCTGGTTATCTAAATATCATGGGTTATGTTGATGAGTCAGAGGTGAATGGCCCTGGTTCTCGTGCTGTTATCTGGGTACAAGGTTGTCCCCGTGAGTGTCCTGGCTGCTTTAATCCTGAATCCTGGCCATTTAAGATTAACCAATTGATTGCTGTTGATACCCTGGTCGAAAAGATTTTGAGTAAACCTCAAAATACGGGTGTGACATTCTCTGGTGGAGAACCCTTTTGGCAAGCAACAGCATTAGCATCTTTGGCACACAAGGTAAAAGCTGCTGGTTTAAATGTCATGTCTTTTACAGGATTCACCTTGAACCAACTACAGTCAGAATCAGCGCCGCCAGATTCCCTGACTTTGTTAGAACAACTGGATATCTTGATTGACGGGCCTTTTGTAGAGTCTTTGGCAATTAATTCTCCCGATTCTCCTGTTTCTTCGAGCAATCAACGGGTTCGTGTCTTAAACCCCGCTTTCGCCGACCAAATTACTTGGGCAAGTGACCAAATAGAGATTCACGTCCTTAAGGATGGTAGCCGCATTGTGACTGGCTACCAAGGTGGACTAAAACTGACATAAATCTTGATTTTGTGATAAGTGTTTGTAGTAAGGACTTTAGTCCTTATTTTTTTAAGCACTAAAATCATTACTACAAACCTCATCAAAGGCGACGGGAAACCCACTCCTTCAAGGGGTGTCCGTAATAGTCGCCCCGTCGCCGTCAGGTGTTAGTAGTCAGTTGTGAGTAGCGCTCGTCAACTGACCACTGACCACTGACCACTAACACGAAATCCCGTCCCTTCTAGGGGTGGGATGAGCTTAACTAGGAATTACAAATTCCCTGTAGCGTTACTAAATTCTGCCTAAGTTATGTAGTCCTAAAATAACGCCCACTCCTAAAATATGACCGAAGGCGGTAGTTGCCAATAATGCAGGTAAACCAAAACCACCAAATAAATTAGGTGATGGTAAGGCTGGTTCTGAACTGGGATACTTGATGGTAGATTTGCCAAAGGCAATGGCAATAATATTGACAATAATCATAATAATCCCAACTGTAGGACTCCATTGCAGGGGTGTAGTAGCAGCAGCGAGTAAGGTTGAAGTAAGCACCTGATTGGCTCCTGAAAGTTATTAACGATTGAAAATATAATCTGAGAATTACTGAAGTAAATTCAATAAAAAGCCTGATTCTGCATTAATATTTAACACTTATTTTCAATACTTAATCAAATTATCGTCTAGCTAAAATTACCAGCAGCGATCGCTCGAATTGCTCAAATTGCTAAAATAAATGTAGGCGATGCCTTGACGCTTGGCAAATGGCAAGCCGCTAAAGCTTTGATAATCTGAAGTTAAGGTGCGATCGCTCTCAAGATAATTTACACTCAAGGTAAAGCCGATTATTTGCAGCTTCTGTTATGTCTTCAACTCTAGATTCTTTGCCACCTGCACTCGCTAAAATTGTCCAGCGCTTCCAACGGGCTGCTGAACCGAAGCGACGCTACGAACAACTGATCTGGTACGCTCAGAAGCTCAATGAATTTCCCGAAGCAGACAAGTTACCAGAAAACAAAGTCCCTGGTTGTGTTTCTCAAGTATATATCACAGCAGCTTTAGATGATAATAAAGTTGTCTTTCAAGGCGACTCGGATTCTCAATTAACTAAAGGATTAGTAGGGCTTTTAGTGGAAGGTTTGAAAGGATTAACTCCCACTGAAATTGTCCAATTGACTCCAGACTTTATTCAGGCAACTGGTTTAAACGTAAGTCTAACACCTTCCCGTGCTAATGGATTTTATAATATTTTTAAAACCATGCAAAAAAAAGCGTTGGAATGTAAGTTAGATATGCCTAACTAACACAGATTAGGGATCGTAAATATCCCAAATTAAAAGTTAGGAGTGAGGAATATCTAACTCCTAACTTTCCAGTTTTAGTAACAACAAATATTTATTCTAATGTCAACCACTTTATTAGCAGCTGATAATCCTGTAGAATTTGGCGGAGTAGTTCAAGAATATACGTGGTATTGGGAAAATCAACCATTGCGCGTAATTTATGAAACCCTTGGCAAAGGTTCACCAATATTGCTACTCCCAGCTTTTAGTAGCGTTTCAACTCGTGGGGAAATGGGCGAATTAGCTAAATTATTAGCTCCTCACTTTCAAGTTGTAGCAGTAGACTGGCCTGGATTTGGGCAATCTTCTCGTCCTAGTTTAGATTACCAACCCCAAATATATCAGCAATTTTTAGAAGATTTTGTCAAAGCTGTTTTTAAGACAAAAATTACTGTAGTGGCGGCTGGACATGCTGCTAGTTATGTATTGCAACTAGCTGTGAAACAGCCTGATATCTTTTCGCGGATTGTTTTGGTAGCACCCACTTGGCGTGGCCCTTTGCCGACAATGGGGGCAAATCAGCAAATAGCTGGCATGGTGAGAGGATTGGTGCGATCGCCTATACTTGGTCAAGTACTTTATTACCTCAACACTAGACCATCCTTTCTAAGTTGGATGTACCGTCGCCACGTTTTTACTGATGAAGCTAAACTTACCCCTAGTTTCATCGCTCAAAAATGGCAAACAACTCAACAACCAGGAGCAAGATTTGCTTCTGCTGCCTTCGTAACAGGTAATCTTGATGCCATACACGAGCAATCTGATTTTCTAACACTTGGGCGATCGTTGTCTGTACCTTTGATGGTTATCATTGGGGAATCTTGCCCTCCCAAATCACGAGCAGAAATGGACGCTTTAGTAGCATTACCAAACGTGACAAGTGCGACTGTCCCTGGTTCCTTGGGACTACATGAGGAACACCCAGCAAATGTTTTAGAAGCGGTTCGGGATTTTTTGTTCTCTGTTTGAACTCAAAGAAGTAGTACCCACAAAGCTGGAAAACGCAAATAACATCCAGCCAAAACAGATATGTTTTCTTGTTTGCCAATCTTGTTTATTATTGGTTGTGGCGATCGCATCGGCACTAATCTCAAATCTCCAACATGTCAATGCACCTATTCCTAAAAAAATACTGCTGAGGATAGAGGTAATTGCAATTATTTTAAGAGTGCGTTCAGTCAGAGTCTGTCGTATCTTCAAACGTTTGACATCACGGCGATGACGAATAATAGCTAATTCATCTGTTTGTAGAAGCTCTATATGCCCTGGTTTAGCCAAAACAGGGGCAACTTGTTGATTTTTCATAATCAATTGTCACTTTAAATCAGGTATTTAAGTTTTAATATCATTTGTATCACTAGTCACATAGTAACCTGTCAGCATAGCTGAGACCACTTTCTATAGATTGAACTATCAAAACTATTACCTCTGATTTTGATGAGACCAAATTGGCAATTGATTCACTTTTTTGAGTGTTAACTGTACATAAGTTGTTTGGCTTTGTCCGATTGTTTTTGTACCAAAATAGCCTTGAGAACCGCTATGAGCATGAGGTCCTGTGTTTAAAACTGTATAACGTCCTTGACGACGAGCTTGATTGAAAGGTGAACCGACTGTGATTGGCCAGCGTGAAGCAAATACAATCTGGCTAATATCTTCAATCCAGTCTCGACTACCTACAAGTTGATACACATGCTCAACTGCATCAAAGCCTTTTTCACCATCAAAATCACCACCTATGGAAACAACAATTAATTGAAAATTGAGCGACTGCTTAAGATCAGAAGCCGCACCAAGGGCGACTTGCACTCCGCCACTGGTTCCAACTAAAATCAGTTTAAGTCGTTGTTTTGGTTGTTTGGGTAAAGGATATACGGCATTCATGCGATTAGCGATCGCATTCGCAATTCCCAAGTTATAAATATTTCCATAACGATCATCGGCAGAAATAGCAAATCGCCAGAGATTACGAATTTTAATTAAAACATCTGTATTAGAAAACCAACCATCTGCTTTTTCGGCTGCACTCCACAGAGGGGCTAATAACCGTCGTCCTCCTAAACTTTCATTAGCAGCGGAATAAGGAAAAACATCCCGCACTGTTACACAATTACGATGAATTTGCTCTAATTTATTTAAGAAAAATTCTTCGCCTGGAGTTAATTGGTTGGCAGAAAAATCTCCCACTCCTGGTAAAAAAACTATATAGCAATCAATATTTTTTGATTGATCAACTTTAAGTGAACGGTTATCTCCAGGTAACTTTTTCGTGAGGTTTTTCTTAATTCCCAAGCTTTGGGAACTTTGTTTCAACCACCATACCAAGGTTCCTACAGGGGCAAGAGTTCCCCAGGCAAGAAGTATTATCCCTGCTAAAATCAACAGTTTTAATGTTCCACTTTGCAACAATAACAGTATTTGTCCGCCAATCTTACGCATTTGAGATTATTGTTTTTATATAAATAGCAAGGAGGCAGGTGGAAAAAGCTAGTTTTTGGCAGGATTTTATCCTTTAATATTTTATATTTAATTGTGCCGACCTACTTAGTTAACGCCCCGTCGCCGTCAGGTGTTAATAGCCAGCGATGCACTGAGTTTTGACTACTTCGACTTCGCCCTTCTCCTGTCAAAGACGCTACGCGCTAAGCGTATCTATGCCGTAAGCTTTACGGCTTGCTTCGACTGCGCCCTTCGGCTACGCTCAGGTTAAACTCAGCAACCAACGCTCAGGCTAAACTCAGTACAAGTGTGCGGCAGTTGAGTTTCGACTGCGCTCAACTACCGCGAAGTCGAAACTCAACTACCGTGTATCCGAAGTGTAGTCAGTAGCAAAAACAACTGACCACTGACACAAAATCCCGCCCCTTCCAGGGGTAGGATGAGTTTAATAGTTAGGAAAAATGAGCAGCAATAAGAAAAAATCAAGGTCAGGTTTGTGTCGTACAATTCGGTATGCTCTAGCTTTGAATGGTGACTTTTATGAAAATGCTCACAATACACAGCGAAACCGGAGTTTAGCCTTAAGTATTGTAATTTTAGCTGCTATTTCTCATGCTATAGGTAGTGGTGTAATTTTATTAATCAATCGAGCGACAATTTTTGTACTTTTGACGGGTCTTTTGATTGATGCGATCGCTATTATTGCAGGATATTATTTCTGGACATTCACAATTTGGAAAATTGGACAATGGCTCAAACCAATCGATCCTACTTATGGTGACTTACTTATTCCGCTAGGCTTTGCTTATGCACCGCAATTACTGAATTTTTTCACCCTTATTCCCTTACTAGGACGACCAATCGAGTTGATCTTGGCAGTGTGGAGTTTATTGGCGGTGATTGTTGCAGTGCGCCAAGGTTTAGATATTACTACTCGACGAGCAGCATTTATCTGTTTAGTAGGCTGGCCTTTAATTCAAATTGCGATCGGTTTTGTACAAGTTTTAGAGCAACGATTGGTAAGGTGGACAAACTGAAAGGCATAACTATCTAATCGAAAGTAATCTTAGTAGTTGATGCTAAGATAGGCGATCGCACCAATATGACATCATGCTTGCAGTAGCTAGCTGGGCATATACAGTTTTCGTCGAATTGGCCTTGAAAACCGAAAGCAGTCCAGGATGGAGCAGGTTGATCTATCAATTATTGTGTCATCAAAAACCAAATACGCGTTATCATTCGCACTGTGCCAGTTGCGTAAGTCTTATTTATCAGCCTACACAACAATAAACGTCCACCAAAAGAAGTATTTTTAAATTGTGTTCATTAGATATTTGGAATGTATTACAAGGTAATTTTCTATCTGAATTTTAAAAATAAATAAAATTAATCTTAAAAAATACTTAGTCTGTTAGCCTTTGTGAGAGAACGTTATTGGCATCTATTCAGGTTTATTTCTAGATTCAAAAAAGTGTATTAAGTGGCTAGTAATAATCAGCTTCACAGATTAAAACAGGGAAATTTGTCATGGGTAAGATGACTCGCATACCGTAAATGATTAAACTGTCATACGAAATGAATTTGCCAATTTACTTTTGTAATGGAGTTTAAGATGACATTAACAACTACTCCACAGACAAAGCCTTTAAAAGATGAAGAACTGCACAAAATGAATGCCTACTGGCGTGCAGCGAACTATCTTTCCGTCGGACAGATATATTTGCTCGATAATCCACTGCTGCAAGAACCTTTAAAGTTAGAACACGTCAAACCTAGATTGCTGGGTCACTGGGGAACAACACCAGGGCTGAACTTTATCTACGTTCATCTAAATCGGGTAATCAAAAAATATGACTTGAACACAATCTACATTGCTGGGCCAGGTCATGGCGGGCCTGGATTAGTAGCCAACACCTATCTCGAAGGTACTTACAGCGAATATTACCCCAACATCTCCCAAGATGTTGAGGGTATGCAGAGACTTTTCAAACAATTTTCATTTCCAGGTGGTATTCCTAGCCACGTAGCACCAGAAACCCCAGGTTCTATTCATGAAGGTGGTGAACTTGGTTATGCTCTTGTTCACGCTTATGGTGCAGCCTTCGATAACCCTGATTTAGTGGTTGCTGCTGTTGTTGGTGATGGCGAAGCTGAAACTGGTGCTTTAGCTACTAGCTGGCATTCTAATAAATTTCTTAATCCAGTCCGTGATGGGGCAGTACTGCCGATTTTACATCTAAATGGATATAAAATAGCTAACCCCACTTTATTAGCACGATTGAGCTATCAAGAGTTAGAGAGCTTATTTGTAGGTTATGGTTATAAACCTTACTTTGTAGAAGGTGTTGAACCCGCAGATGTGCATCAACAGATGGCTGCTACTTTGGATATTGCGATCGCGGAAATTCAAAGTATCCAAAGAGAAGCCCGTGTACATGGCTTTACCAAACGTCCCCAATGGCCAATGATTATCCTTAGAACCCCCAAAGGTTGGACAGGGCCAAAGGATGTAGATGGGAAAAAGACCGAGGGTTTCTGGCGATCGCACCAAGTCCCTTTTGGCGAATTAGCAAGTAAGCCAGAACATTTAAAATTGCTAGAAGAGTGGATGAAGAGTTACAAACCCGAAGAACTCTTTGACGCTAACGGCAAGTTGATGGCAGAATTGGCAGAACTCGCTCCCAAAAAACATCGACGCATGGGGGATAATCCCCACGCTAATGGCGGAATTTTGCTGCGTGATTTGAAGATGCCCAATTTTCAAGACTATGGGGTAGATGTTTCTCAACCGGGTACAAGTTACGCCGAAGCTACCAAAGTCATGTCAACATTCCTGCGGGATGTGATGAAACTCAATCTGGAAAGCCAAAACTTCCGGATTTTTGGCCCCGATGAAACAGCATCCAATCGCCTCAGTGCAGTGTTGGAAGTCACAAATCGGGCTTGGACTGCCGAAACTCTTCCAGAAGATGAAAATTTATCTCCTGATGGTCGAGTAATGGAAATTCTTAGTGAAACTACTTGCCAAGGCTGGTTAGAAGGTTACTTGCTCACAGGCCGTCATGGTTTCTTCTCTTGCTATGAGGCATTTATCCACATAGTAGATTCCATGCTTAACCAACATGCCAAATGGCTCAAAACCACTAATGATATTCCCTGGCGTAGACCAATTGCTTCTCTTAATTACCTGCTGACTTCCCACGTTTGGCGGCAAGATCACAACGGTTTTTCTCACCAAGATCCCGGTTTTATTGACCATGTAGTCAACAAAAAATCAGAAATCGTGCGCGTGTATCTTCCCCCTGATGCCAACACTCTGCTGTCGGTAACAGATCATTGCCTGAACAGCCGCCAATATGTCAACGTTATCGTTGCTGGCAAGCAACCATCGTTGCAATATTTAGATATGGATGCAGCTATCAATCACTGTACTAAAGGCATTGGTATTTGGGAATGGGCAAGCAATGATAAAGGCAGCGAACCAGATGTAGTCATGGCTTGCGCTGGAGATGTTCCCACTTTAGAGACTTTAGCTGCCGTAGATATTTTGCGCCAAAACTTTCCTGAATTGAAGGTGCGAGTAGTTAACGTAGTAGATTTGATGACACTCCAACCAAAAAGTGAACATCCCCACGGTTTAAGCACTAAAGATTTCGATACGATTTTCACTACCGACAAACCGATCATCTTTGCTTTTCATGGTTATCCGTGGCTAATCCATCGCTTAACTTATCGCCACACCAACCACAATAATCTACATGTACGTGGTTATAAAGAAGAGGGAACTACCACTACTCCCTTTGATATGGTCGTTCTCAACGATCTTGATCGCTTTGACTTGGTAATGGACGTAATTGATCGCGTACCAAAATTAGGGGCTAATGCAGCTTATGTCAAGCAAATGCTGCAAGATAAGCTCATCGAACATCAACACTATATTTCTGAGCATGGTGAGGATATGCCAGAAATTCGTAATTGGAAGTGGCCGTACTAATCGGTTTGGTTGACAAAATTAGCTGTTGAGGCACGAAGAAAGCAGGGAGAACAGGAGAAAGAGATAATTCTTCATTCCCCGATCGCTGAGCGTACTTGTGCTGAGTTTATCCTGAGCGTAGCCGAAGGGCGCAGTCGAAGCAAGCCGAAGGGCGTAGTCGAAGTAGCCGAAGCGTGTACCCTGCACCCTGCCTCTGACAGGTGTAGGTTTTTACAAGGGACAACAAGTACTGAAGAACCACTATTTTGAGGCTAAAACTATAACTGAAGGCGATCGCATAATTTATGTTGTAATTCAGTAATACCAACATTTGAATAAGGCGATCGCCTTTCAAAAGCCTCTTCTTGTTTTTATGAGGGATTATTTTAGTGCTAATTTGTTAACAGTGACAAACAACTAGTTATAGTGGGTGACCTGAGATTCGAACTCAGAACCAATAGATTAAGAGTCTACTGCTCTACCGTTGAGCTAGTCACCCGCACAAAAGGTAATGTTAGCAAATTTCTGAAGGTTTTACCAGTGTTGAGGCGGAGAACAATTCATATTGCAGCCGTTTTGGGAAATTCAACTATGAATGTAGTTTGACCAGATGTACTTTCTACATGAATAGAACCGCCTAAGTGCCTTACCATTTTTTGTACTAATGCCATTTCTAATCCTGTACCACTATATTTCCAGGGATCGTTTTTGGAAAGACGGTAAAATGGCTCAAAAATCCGTGACAGTTCATAAGAGGGAATTTCTAAGCCGGAATTACTGATACTTAGCTGCACTGCATCTACTGTGAGGTAAGCTGATACTGCAATGGATTCGCCCGCAGGGGTATATTTGCCAGTATGACTCAAAAGTTCAGTAACGATTCTTTCTAAGTCCGTGATATCTGTTTCTATCGGCGGAAGTGCAGAATCAATCGTCAGGTTTAATTGCTGTTGCTGACAACTGGTAATGTCTCGAAAAGACTCAACAATGGGAGGAAGCCAAGTTTGTAACTCAATGGCAATCAAAGTAGGGGGTTCGGGTTCGGCTTCTAAATATGTAAGTGTGAGCAAATCGTTAATTAATTTGCTTTCTCGTCCACATTCGTTATGCAAAATTTGTAATAGTTGCGGTACTATTTCTATATTTAATAATCCTTCTGGTGTGAGTACACTTTCTAAAGTTTGGGCGGCAAGGCTAATGCTAGTTATGGGTGTCCGTAGTTCATGGGATAGAGTTCTGAGAAATTCATTTTTGAGGCGTTCTCGTTTTTCTAATTCTCCTAGTTGTGCCTGAGTTGCGTGATAAAGCTGTGCTTGGCGAATAGCGATCGCACATTCACTTGCTAACTGCTGCACTAGTTCTATTTCAAATTCATCAAACATTTCTTGCGTTGGTCGCAAAAGCCAAAGATTTCCCAAAATCCCTTGTTCGTCAAAGATGGGACAAGCTAGTTGTGTAATTACAAGTAATTTGGGATGCCATTGAGAAACAATCTCTACGGATTGTCGATGCTGTTTTTCTAACAGTGGTTGATAAATTTCCCAAAATTCGGCAATTAGTCTAGTAAGACCTTGGGATGGAGGTAGGTTAATTGTATACTCGTAAGCAACCTTGGCACTGGTACGGCAGGGGCTATAAAGTTCGATATAGCACGATTCAAGTTTTAGTAACTGTACTAATTCTTGAGTAGCTGTTTGCAATACTTGAGTTTCGTTTTGATTATCGCGAATTTGTTCGGTAATGTGACGTACTAATGCTTGAAAGTTCTGCGCCTGTTGTAATTGGGCTTGATGCTGCTGAGTCTGCAACTTGAGTTTGGTGTCCAAATGCTGTATTTGCTGATGTAGTTCTGCCTGTTGGACAGCAATACCGATTTGAGTTGCTAGTTGCTTGAATAAATCAACTTCTATTTGCTGCCATTGATGGGGTTGATCGCAATACTGAGCAATTAACAGCCCCCACAAATTTTGCTGTAATAAAATAGGCACAACCAAATTGGCTCTAACCTGCAAAGATGCCAAAAAATTTATTTGCTCAGGATGTAACACTGCTGCATAGATATCTTCAACAATTTGAATACAACCTCGTCCGTGAGGTTCTTTATATTTGGTACTGAAACTAGGATCTCGAAAGTTTTTACCTAAAAGCGAACCACTCGCACTAACAGTTGCTTCAGCGATGATTGTGCCACTTTCATTTGACTGAATATGGTAAACCATGATGCGATCGCAGTTTAAACACTGTCGCAGTTCTTTTACAGTTTGATCAAGATTGGCATTTAAATCTAATGATTCACTAATCCGAAGAGCGATCGCTTCTAACAGTTTTTCTCGTTTAGCTTGAGTGCCTTTAACTTGGGCTACTTGTTTGCTAGGAGTAATATTACTACTAGTGCCAATTAATCGATAAATTTTAGAATTAGCATCCCGCAGTGGTGTTAGAGTTGTACTCCACCAAGTCGGAACACCTTGGAATTGCAAACATTGTTCGTAAGAAATAGTTTTACCAAAGCGTACACAATCAACGTAATGCTGACGCACCTTTGCAGCATCAACTGCTGAGAGGATATCCTCTGGTTTTTTGCCCCGGAGATTTTCTGAACTTATACCTAACCATTGCTCATGAGTCGGATTCAGCGCTACATATTGAAAATCCCCATCTTCTAGAACATCTACTACGAATATAGATGCCTGTACAGAGTTATACATACTCAGCAGAAATTGTTCGCTACTGCTGTTGTTGTCTAATTCTGTACCGAAGATAATATGAGGATTTGATTGTTGTTGCAATTTTAAAGTTGATTCAGTTTGATTTAGATTCATGCAAGAGTCCCTATCTGCTATTTCCAAATCTTTTAGGCGCTCTCTTGAGTGATTTTATTAGTAAGATTTCTCTCTAGCGCCCATAGCAAAGCATATTTAGCCTTTGCTGATGATAGTTGTATCTTTCTCTACTTCTGAATTAGAAATCTGAAAAAGTTAATAGCAGTAAGCTTAACAAAACCTGCTTTTTAAAAGTTAAAATACATTTATTAAGGTGGCGCGATTATGCTGACATTTTTTATTAATAATTTTTAGAATTGTTGCATATATTTAACTAAATTCCCAGTAATAAATTTTGTTAATGATACATTTATTAATAAAATCAAAGTTTCATAACTAAAATATCAATCAACGTAGGTTCAGAGTTGATGATCAAACATTTCTTGACAAAGAATATTAACAGCTATTAAACAGCTAATAAACACTTGTTTGTTGATTTAGATTTTAAACACAGAAGAAGTTACAAATTTTCTCAAAGCAAAAAAGAAGAAATTACCTAAACAATCTGTAAGCATTGATTCCTGTCAAGATAGCAACCATCAGCCAAGTGATCGCTAAACCTGCGACTTCGCCTAAAAACAAGCGTGTCAGGTAATGCAAAATACTACCGACAATAGAACCTACAGGTATTGCTATAGCCCAACTTGCCGAACTAACTAAGATCCATTGCCAAGCCCAAGGAAATGGTTGACGAATAGCTAACCATTGAGCAAAGCCAATACCAAAGCCGCCAATTGCGCCATAAATTGCCCCACTCAGGATTATGGAAGCAAAAAACTCGCTATTGGGTATAACAATCCAACCGATCGCACCGATGCCAATAGCGCTAATAGCAATCCAAGCTAGCAGTGTTGATAAAATCCACTTTACAGCAGAGATGCTGTGTCTAAGAATTAAACCTTGAGGAAGTGCAACCATTAATCCGCCAATAGATGCTTGAATTACTCCAATATCTTCTGGTTTTTCAACGATTTCAATTAAACATAAACTCATTAAAAAGCCGCCACAAGTAGCGACAATCCATAGTAATGTAAATTCTAATTCAGTTTTGGCAGGGACTAATGGCATCAAATTTTCTGAAGTCGTGAAGGTCTAGCAAGCTTGTAGTCAGGACTTTAGTCCTTATTTTCAATCACTCGCTCAAATTTAAAGTAGGCGATCACATTTATGGAAAGTAGCGGTAAATATCTTTTAGAGCCTCATTTATACTTAAAGGGGTTTCGTCCTTAACGGCTTGCATAGCTTGATAAAGCCCCTCATCTTCAATAGCGTCTAACAGACGCTGATATTCTTCAAACTCTAAGACTACTTTGAGAATTTGACCTTGTTTATCCGTGATTAACTCCTGCACAAAAGGATATTCTTCCGCTTTCATCAATTATTGTCCAGAGTAGTTGCTTAATCTACATATAAAGATATAGCAGTACTAAATCATTCGTGAACAACAAGATCCCCGACTTCTCAAAGAAGTCGGGGATCTGACTCTCTTGAAACTGTATTTTACGCTAAGCGATCGCTATCAAAACCAAACATTTAAGCTGGGAACTCGGAACTTCAACCTCAGAACTCGAAATTTTGAGCTGGGAACTTGGAACTTCAACCTTAGAACTCGGAATTTCAAGTTGGGAACTTGGAACTTCAACCTCAGGACACGAAACTTCGAGCTGGGAACTTGGAACTTCAACTTCAGAACTCGGAATTTCAAGCTGGGAACTCGAACAATGGTGTTTTTTTCGCCAGCGATCGCCTTTCATACTACATTTATTATGAGTTGGGCAAGGAGTGATGCCTACGGCGGGCTACGCCAACGCACCTTTACAGCAAATGCCATCCTCTCATTTTTTTACTCCCTATTCCCCACTCCCCGGTTACTGAGCTTGTCCTGAGCGTAGTCGAAGGGCGCAGCCTCTTGTAGAGAAGTACACACCCTCGGCGCATCAGGATGACTAATCAAATAAGCCTTCAGCCAACTGCAACCCTGCGCCAGTAAATTATCAAGATCCAAATTCCACAGTTTGATGGTGTTGTCACCACTAGCGGAGGCTAAGGTTTTGCCGTCCGGGCTGAACACCACACTACTGACCGCAGCG
This sequence comes from Halotia branconii CENA392, assembly GCF_029953635.1. NCBI lineage: Bacteria > Bacillati > Cyanobacteriota > Cyanophyceae > Nostocales > Nodulariaceae > Halotia > Halotia branconii. The sequence continues at coordinate 2,597,336 of NZ_CP124543.1, forward strand.
CTATGACCTTCTAAGGTGGAGATAACTTTGCCTGTATCTCGATTCCACAGTTTGATTGTCTTGTCATTACTAGCGGAGGCTAAGGTTTTGCCGTCCGGGCTGAACACCACACTATTGACCGCATCGCCATGACCTTCTAAGGTGGAGATAACTTTGCCTGTATCTCGATTCCACAGTTTGATGGTCTTGTCATAGCTAGCGGAGGCTAAGGTTTTGCCGTCCGGGCTGAACACCACACTACTGACCATTTCGCTATGACCTTCCAGGGTAGAAATGAGTTTACCTGTGTCTCGATTCCACAGTTTTATTGTCTTGTCACGACTTGCGGAAGCTAAGGTTTTACCGTCCGGGCTGAACACCACACTACTGACCATTTCGCTATGACCTTTTAGGGTGGAGATAACTTTGCCTGTGTCCCGATTCCACAGTTTAATTGTCTTATCACCACTGGCGGAGGCTAAGGTTTTGCCGTCCGGGCTGAACACCACACTACTGACCCAATCGCCATGACCTTCTAAGGTAGAGATAACTTTGCCTGTGTCCCGATTCCACAGTTTGATTGTCCTGTCATTACTAGCGGAGGCTAAGGTTTTGCCGTCCGGGCTGGACACCACACTACTGACCCAATCGCCATGACCTTCTAAGGTAGAGATAACTTTACCTGTATCTCGATTCCACAGTTTGATCGTCTTGTCACCACTGGCGGAGGCTAAGGTTTTGCCGTCCGGGCTGAACACTACACTAGAGACCGGAGCGCTATGACCTTCTAAGGTAGAGATAACTTTACCTGTATCTCGATTCCACAGTTTGATCGTCTTGTCACCACTGGCGGAGGCTAAGGTTTTGCCGTCCGGGCTGAACACTACACTAGAGACCGGAGCGCTATGACCTTCTAAGGTAGAGATAACTTTACCTGTATCTCGATTCCACAGTTTGATCGTCTTGTCAGCACTAGCGGAGGCTAAGGTTTTGCCGTCCGGGCTGAACGCTACACTATAGACCGGAGCGCTATGACCTTCTAAGGTGGAGATAATTTTACCTGTATCCCGATTCCACAGTTTGATGGTGTTGTCAAGACTTGCGGAGGCTAAGGTTTTGCCGTCCGGGCTGAACACTACACTCCATACCGCATCGCCATGACCTTCTAAGGTGGAGATAACTTTGCCTGTATCCCGATTCCACAGTTTGATGGTGTTGTCAAGACTTGCGGAGGCTAAGGTTTTGCCGTCCGGGCTGAACACTACACTCCATACCGCATCGCCATGACCTTCTAAGGTGGAGATAACTTTGCCTGTATCTTGATTCCACAGTTTGATTGTCTTGTCATCACTAGCGGAGGCTAAGGTTTTACCGTCCGGGCTGAACGCTACACTATTGACCAGAGCGCCATGACCTTCTAAGGTGGAGATAACTTTACCTGTATCTCGATTCCACAGTTTGATGGTCTTGTCATCACTAGCGGAGGCTAAGGTTTTACCGTCCGGGCTGAACGCTACATTAGAGACCAGAGCGCCATGACCTTCTAAGGTGGAGATAACTTTGCCTGTATCTCGATTCCACAGTTTGATGGTCTTGTCATCACTAGCGGAGGCTAAGGTTTTGCCGTCTGGGCTGAACGCTACACTCCATACCGCATTGTCATGACCTTCTAAGCGATTTATTTCCCTAATATCTAGCAGAATAGTCTGCAAACTAAACAAAGGGCTATAAGCTGAGTAATCTGCTAAAGATTTTTTATTCTTGACTAAAGTTTTGAGTTCTTCCCCACTCCGCACGGCTAACAGTAATCCCTCAATTTCTCTAGAAGTTCTAAACTCCCGCAAGGCATTTGTTCCTTCTTGCTCTAATCGCGTAGCTGTGAGGGCAGTTTCACGCTCTGTTTTTGCTATATCTAAACCAGCAATGGCATTTTGACGCTGTTTTTCTGCACTATCACGCTGCTGTTGAGCAGTTAGCGCCTGTTTTTGTGCCAAATACTTCTGGTAACTTGCTTGTTGTGCCTGTGTCCGTGCTTGTTGGTACTGTGCATTAGCTTTATCTAATGTTTGCTGTGCTAGTTTTACCTTGCTCTTAGCAATCTTTAAATTATTTTCTGCTAAAGATTTTTGTTTTAATATCTGTTCTTTTTCTGTCTTCGTAACTTCCGTTGCTGCTTGAGCCTTTTTTAAATCTTCCTTAGCAGCATTCGCTTCTTTTGTAGCTGTTTCTTTCGCTGCAATAGCACTCTTAGATAATTTAATACTATGTTGAGCGATTATAAACAATGCAACTGCCCCCACTACAGCACAACCCAGCAAAACAGAACCACTGCGAATCTGTTGTTTAGCTTTGCGGTTCGCCTCTGCTAAAACCTGCTTTGCTTGTTCCTCTGCTTCCAGGCTTTTTTGCAGTTCACGCTTTTCTAATTCCTGACTAGCATCCAAAAATCGGTCATCGACATCAGTTAAACCTTTGCCAATGCGCCAAACCAAAGCTTCTTGTAATGCTTTTCCCCGCAACAACCGCGATTCATCTTGAAAATCAGCAGCCACCCAAGCATTAAAAGCATCAGAATACGGACGCAACCTAGTTAAAATATTTTCAGCCCATTCTTGCTTAAACACCTCTGCATAAATGCGGTTATAAATTCGCAACTTTCCATCCCGCTTGACCACCAACCCAGTCAACCGCAGCACTATTTGGTCGTTACTATCATCAGCAACTATCTCACCCTGTTGCACAATCTGCTGACACAACCCCAAAAGCCGCCCAGTCTGCTGCTCCCCACTCCGCATGATTCTATCCCGAATCGTCTTTAAATGTTCCGGCTCATCTTGTCCTTCCCAATTCTCAATAATCCGCTTTCTGACTACGCTTTCTACCAACCCCTCAACTGGGGATTCCCCCTCATTTCCATTAGAACTTACGCAATAACTCTCTGAAACTCCTATTTCTCCGTGTCCTCTGCGTCCTCTGCGGTTTAATTCTCCGTTACTTGTGCGTGAATCTTGTTCATAAGACGCGATGAATCGCGTCTCTATAAGGGAATCGGCAATTAATAAGTTACAAACCTTCTGGGTTAAAAATGGCTGTCCACCTGTCCACGCCAACACCGCCGCCATCACCTCTTGAGGATTACCTAACGCCGCTAAACCCCGCGCTAAAGGTTCCGCTTCATCTAACTGAAAACCAGTTAAATCAATTGCCCGACCAATATTAAAAGGTGTGCGTCCCTTATCTTGAATCAAATCTGAAGGAGTAGATACCCCAATTAATGCAAAAGTGATGCGATTATATTCAGGTTTATCAGCGCGGCGGTTATAACAATCCCGAATGACTGCAAAAAAGTCATCTAAATTAAAAGCCAGACTCAAAACACTATCAATTTCATCAATAAAAATAATAATATTTGCTGTTATTTTTTCTAATAAAACTGTTTCAATAAACTTACTCAAACGCTGTACTGGTGAAAGTAAATTGTTCTCACTCCACCAAATGTCTAAATCAAAATCACTATAAAGATTAAAATATCCCACCAACGTATCAATTACCCCGGCATACCATTGTTCCGGCGTAATCTCTGCCGTCCCAATGGCAGTAATATCAATAGCCGCACAAGCAAACCCTTCATTTTGCAACCGTTGCATCACCTGCACCCGCAAGCTAGATTTCCCCATTTGCCGCGAGTTGAGAACATAACAAAATTCCCCAGCCTTCAACCCTGCATACAAATCATCATCAGCTTGGCGTTTGACATAAGTTGGCGCATTGGCGGGTAAACTACCCCCGACTTGATACTGGTACTGAGTCATACATTGACTGGCAAATAGGTGTTTGAGAGGCTGCGAGATCCCCGACTTCTTTAAGAAGTCGGGGATCTGACTACCATCAGCGCAGCGCACCGTCAACAATTCAAGGTGCGTTAGCCTACGGCATAACACACCCTACATATAATTTATATTTCTTACCAATTTACTTAGGTGTTTTAAAACTTTGACAACAGTATAAATATCTTCCTCACGATTCAGAAAAAATGTGTAAGATAACGCATATTTTGCTGTATCTTGTTTCATCAACTTAATAAACTGAAATTCCTGACCATTAGTGACAAAACCAAACGTTGGTTTCCCAGTGTCAGAATTACCTAACATATCAGCTAAAGCTTGAGGAATTGCTGGTACTAAAGAGTATTGCGCTCTTTTGGCTTCAATTACCAGTACCCACAACGGCGGATGAAATACCAAAATATCAATCCGTCCTCGAACAATTGTGCCTTCATCCTCTGACCAAATTTCTACTTCTTGTTCTGAGGCGATGTAAAAAGGCGGTTGATAAAAACCTGCTAAACGCAATAGTGGCGATAACACCACCATTTTGACTACAGGTTCTAAAACTGGATATTTCGATAAATGTAAATATTCTGCCTTGACTTCGTTGAGTAATTCTTTTTCTGATTCACTTAAATCTGGTAAATCTTGCTGCCATTCTGAAAAAAATTGTTTGTTGTCTGCAAGTTGTAGCCCAAAGTCATCAATTAATTGGGCTAGGGTAATATCTTTGCCCTGAGTAACTTGAACCATTTTTTTAGACCTTTTAGGCGAATGGTAATTGAAAATAGACAAGACTTACACAAAGTTATGGAAGAATCGAACCGCCAAGGACACAAAGTACACAAAGTAAGAGGGTTTTAGAGAGTTATTGCGTCAGTCCTAAAGAATAAGAACTAAAGTTCTTACTACGAACTTTTACTCCAACCGAGGCGATCGCCAAAGTATTTCCGGTATAAATTACATAAAGGCATAATTTTATTCCCCTGAAATTTGACTAACCCCATACTACGGAGTTTAAAGGCTGCTGTTGTTCCCACATCCACCGCCTCATCAGCTGTGACTACTTGCTTCAGTGCTGTTAATAATTGTTCATCCTCCTGCAAATTCAATAAATGGCGACGTAAATGGTCATTATAGGGGCCTGCTTCTGTGGGTGCGATTTGTTCTAGCTTGTCTAAAGTCGTTCTGTTGCGGGCAATTTGATAAAGTGCCATCCGCACTAAATAAGGATGTCCACCCACAAGCATAATTAACTGTTGCACCTGGGAATTAGACCAACTTAACCCATGACGTTGCACTAAATCTTGCACTTGTTGTTGATTTAGTTCTGGTAACTCCACAGGTAAACCGACATTAAAGGGCGACTGATTGATATTGAGGGGAATGTACACTTCTTTAGAATGGACAATCACCAACTTGAGTTTTTGCCAATCTGGGTCATTTTTAGCACGTTCATGCCAAGCACGCAGCAAGCCAAAAAAATCAGTGGCAATTATGGGATGCTTAAAAATTTCATCCACTTCATCTAAACCCAAGACAATAGGCTTGTCTATCTCCTTGAGTAAATATCTTTGAAAGTAATTTGTACATTTGTTTTTACTGCCCAAAACCCCTTTCCAAAAGTCGTCTAGCTTTTCTGGTAAACCTAAACTGTCGGAGACACTGGCGCAAAACCACTGCAAAAACATATCCAAGCTGCTGAGAAATTCTGCATCGACTGATTGAAAATCTAAATACGCAGACTTATAGCCTTGCTTGTTGCCATAATTAAGAACTCTTGACATTAACGAGCTTTTACCCATCTGTCGCGGTGCTTTAATCCGAATTAAAGCCCCATCTCTGAGAACTTGTTCATAGCAGTCGGTTTCCACAGGCGATCGCTTGATGTAAAATGCAGATTCTAAAGGTACTTGTCCTTCGGGATTTTCTAGGGTTATTGCAGGTGTTGTCAGAGTTGCCACACCTTGATTGTTGCGACTTTTGAGAATTGGTGTAGAAGATTCAGGAATGCTTTTAAGGTCAATGGCATTACAGCCAAACTTGTAAGCATCTTGATATGATCTATTAGCACCCAAAGCATCATAAAATCCAATAGCAAACTCTATTGCTGCCACATCCCCAATTTTTTGATTCATGCCCATCACATAGTCAATGTGTTGGTAAATTGCCTCAGCTTGCACCTCGCTATAACAGGCGTTTAATAGTACACATTCAATTTTTTCTTTACATAACTCAAATAAATTAGCTAGCGCCTCTGTACTGACTAGCTGCCATTCTCCAGCATCATTTTCTAAAACTAAACCCTCATCACCAGCGCCATGTCCTGCAAAATGGACAATTTGAGGTTCATGATCTAAAAATGCCCGACGCAAATCTTGAGGACGCACTGCCCATCTAGAAATAATTTCAAACTGATCTCGATTTTTAGCCCGTTCCAATCCTGCTTGAATTTCCCGTACTTCTTTATCTAAGCGCAATTGGCTAGTGTTTGTAGGATTGGCTGATAAAATCAGGATTTTTTTCACAGAGCGAATAAAGGTAGATTAACCCAAGCTATTTACCTAAAAATAGTGTACTACAGCTAATATGTTAAAAACATGCTGGGTTATGCACTCTGTGTTGTGCGATCGCAGTTTATTATAAAACTTATATAGGACTTACGCGTAACTCTGTGAAACCTCTTTACTTCGTGTACTTTGTGTCCTTTGTGGTAGCCTGCGGCAAGCCCTTCGGTCTACGTTTTTTCATAATTTTGCGTAAGTCCCAACTTATATTAAAATCTTTTTTGGCAGGAACTAACGGCATCAACTTTTCTTGGGTCGTGAAGGTCTAGCAGCTTTGTCTATAAACATCTCTTGAAAAACACTGCGCCGCTGTCGGGGTGATTCTGGAGAGATGTAACCCCAGAGACTTTCCCAATAAAAAAAAGATATACCACTAAAAGAGCGATCGCGTACTATTTTAACTTGTTCTTTAACTTGGGCAATTTCTACCGGATTTCGCAATGTTCCCGTTGAGATACCGATAGCTACAGGAATTTGAGTACGAGCCAATTCTACTGCTGGTTTTTCCAAATCAGCAATAAAACTACTTTTATTATTGCGATATACCTGCAAAATCAACTCATCCACCAGACCTTTTTTTATCCAACTTTCCCAATCTTGCAGATAATATTTATAAGCAAAAGCATGAGAATTAGGAGACAAAGAGACTTTAGCTTTAGGTTTAACTGCTTTGACAGCTTGATAGATTTCTGCCATAAAATCAGTAATTTTATTCGCCCTCCAACGCATCCATTCTGAGTTGAACGGATTATTAGGTGGACTTTTACCTTGATGTTCTTGCCGATAAAGGTCAACAGTGAAAGAATCATAACCAAATTGTACAGGCATTCCAAAATGGTCATCTAACTGAACACCTTCAACATCGTAATTGGTGACGACTTCTACAATTAATCCTAAGATAAACTTTTGCACTTCTGGATGCAAAGGATTCAGCCAAGCTTGTTTATTTGTTGAACCATTATCGGCTTCCTCTGGTGGAGTTTCTCGGATAGACTTCACACCTTTTTGCCCATTCGTCAACCAATCAGGATAACGCCTAGCCAATTCTGAATCAACTGGTGTCATAAAACCATATTCAAACCAGGGAATCACACTTAAACCTTTCGGTTTAGCAAGATTAACTATCTTTGCTAAAACATCCTGTCCACCATGTATTAATGTTAGAAGAGGTTGAGAATTTGAACCTGTTACAGATTGCGCTACAGCGCTTTTGTAAAACGTCTGTCCTCGATTCCAAACTACAGGGTAAACCGTATTGAAATTGAGTGCTGAAAGTTGGTCTACAGCGCGGTCAATTCCCCAAGGGACAAATAGTACACCGCTAGCAACATTAGTAATCCAAACACCTCGGATTTCTGTTGTAGCTGGTGGTATTGTTTGTTGGTCGTAGTCTGAAAATGAAGGGACTGAAAATGCTACTAAGCATAATATTAAGTCCAAGCAAAGCAAGTAAATAAAACCACTTCTAATCAACGAGTTCATGTGTGGATTTGACTTTGTTTTGGAGGACTACTTATATTTACAAAATAAATTAGCATTTATCCGGTTTCTGTAAAGATATCTATCATACAGTCTCAGGTAAACTTATCTAATTTTATTTGAGAAATAACCAATTTTGTGAATTATAACTTATCTAAAAAAATTATTAGTTCTCAACAATCAAATCCAACTTTCTACAGAAAATTCCCTAACTTGACGCATTCTTTGAAAATCACTATCTGATGTAACGAGAATTAATGAATGGCGTAAAGCTGTAGCAGCAATCCACAGGTCATTTTCGCCGATGCCGATTTCTTGCAATTTAGTTGTTTGGCGTTTACTCTTTTCTTTGACTGCAAATCTTTTAATAATTTCCGACTTGAAATCTCCGTAAACTTCTGCTGTCTCAGCATCAATTGGATAAATATCAATTCGGTTGAGAAATGCGCGAATTTTTATAAAATTTGCAGTTTCTTGTTGGGAGTTTTGTGACATGAACCTGAGTTCACCTGCAACAGTAGCACTGGTGGCAAGTGTAACCTGACCTAGTTCCCGAAAGTGATTGACAACTTTTGGTTCAGCTTCTATCAAAAAAGTGCAATGATTTGTGTCAAGCAAATACATTCTTAAAATTCCGGTGGCATACGAGTATCATGAACAAGCTGAAGACATTCTCTAATATCATCACCTGACCAAGTTCCTGCAAACTCTAGTAAATCTTCAGCTGTAGAACCACGTAAATTGTTTGTACTTGATTGTTTTGCTATATGGCTAGTTTTGATTTCTCGAATTAAATTAAGTGCTTCTGTTAGTAACTCTGGTGGTAAAGTTTCTATTTCTTGGATTAGTAATTCTTTACTAGTCATCTTCTACCTCTAATCATTCTTTCTTTACCGTGTTTCAATTAATAAATTAAAAATTGCTTATAATTTCTCAAATTTTTAATTTTTAATTGTTTCAGTCACTCCTTCCAATTCTTCATCCGTCAACTCATATAACTGACGTAACCGATTTAACTTTTCTGTATCTGTTTCCCAGAAACCGCGTCCATGTGCCTCTAACATTCTGCCAACAATATTGCGAAAAGCTTCAGGATTGGCTTTGCGTAACTTTTCCGCCATCTCTGCATCTAAGGCATAAGTATCAGCAGCTTGATCATATACCCAATCATCTTGAAAATCGGCAGTACCACCCCAACCAATCAACGCCGTCATCCGTTGAGAAATTTCAAACGCACCACCAGACCCTTGATTAGCCATTGCTTGCGCCCATTTAGGATTAACTAACTTTGTGCGATATTCTATCCGCAGCAAATCATCTAAATTGCGGGGTGTAGTATCTTTCGAGAAACTTTCTACAAAACTAGTAGTTACCTTTTTACCGCCTTGTTTTTCTGCCGCCTTTTTTAAACCGCCAGTATTCGCATAGTATTCTTGAATATCAGTTAAACCATATTCTACTGAATCGATTTCTTGAACAATGCGATCGCTAGTTTTCAACAAAGCCTTCAATACTTCTGGTCTAGCTTGACCTTTATCTTGCCTACCATAACTAAATACATTGCGACTTTGCCAAGTATTGCCTAACTCCTCACCAGATTCCCAATTTCCGTCCACAACCTGATCATTCACCAAAGAACCAAAATCACCCGCCGGATTAGAAAACAATCTTGCAGATACATTTTCTACCCCTTGCACTTTCAAAGCCAAAGCATGTTTGCGAATAAAATTCTCTTCTTCCGACTCATTAGCATCAGCCGCCCGTTGAAACAAATCATCCAACAATTCGATAACGTTGACAAAACTATCCCGAAATATCCCAGATAAATTACCCAATACATCAATCCGGGGATGTCCCACTTTTGCCAACGGTTTCAACTCATAACGAACAATTCTACCAGTTCCCTCCTTCACAGGTTCAGCCCCTACCAATTCCAACAAAATCCCCAAAGATTCGCCCTTAGTTTTAATCGCATCCAAACCCCATAACAACACCGCCACAGTTTCTGGATACTTCCCATGTTCCTCTACATGCTGGGCAATAATTTTTTGAGCAATTTTCCGTCCCCTTTCATAAGCCGCAGGCGAAGGCATTCTATAAGGATCTAAAGCATGAATGTTTCTCCCCGTAGGCAAAACACCCGCACCATCCCTCAACAAATCACCACCAGGCGCAGGTGGAATATATTCCCCATTCAAACCCCTTAACAAATTCCTTAATTCATCCGTAGATTGCATCAACAAATCCCTAATTAGCCCTTCCTCCTCTTGGCGTTCTTGGCATCTTGGCGGTTCGTTTCCTTCCTCCTCCCCCCCAAAATAAGCCTCCAGATACGCACTCATCTCCTCCTCATTCGGTGCTTCCCCCAAAGTATGCAACCCAGAAGAAAACAATCGATTTTCCAAAACTTGCAAATATTCGTACAACTTCACCAAATAATCATCAAAAGCATGATTACTAAACATCCTCACATTTTCTGGAGTAAAAGAAATCCCCAACTTTTTAGCATCCTCAAAAGGGCAATCTGCTTCCAAACCTGTATCTAAAATCTTTTTACAAATACTTTCCTTCAGCACATAATTCTTTTGTGGATCTTCTCGATACTCCGAGATTAAATCTCGCAACGCCACTAATTCTTTATATAAACCCGCACGACCATAAGGCGGTACATTATGAGAAATTAACACCCCATAACCGCGTCGTTTTGCCAACATCGACTCCGAAGGATTATTTGCCGCGTAGATATATAAATTAGGCAAATCTCCTAACAAAATATCCGACCAAGAATAACCAGTATTACCTAAAGGAGAACCCGGCAACCATTCTACAGTACCATGCATTCCAAAGTGAACTATAGCATCAGCAGCCAAGTCATTTTGTAGCCATTTGTAAAAAGCAGCATATTGGGAATGAGGCGTTAAATCTCGTTCAAACATTAACCGCATCGGGTCACCTTGGATGCCTAAAGGTGGTTGTACACCAATCCACACATTCCCTAACTGAATACCGCCAATTTGAAATTCATCACCATAAGTTTTTATTCCCGTTCCCGTCAAAGACTTCCATTGTTTTTCAACACGAGAAGTTTGCAGATATCCCAACCATTTTTCTAATGTGCGGACATTTACAGCGTTGGAATTAGAGGCTAGGGACTGGGGACTAGGGACTAAGGAAAGATGTAGTTCTTCATCTGCTTCTTTTACTTGACGAATCAATTCTTCGCCATCATCAGGTAAATCTCCGACGGTATAACCTTGGTCTTTGAGTGCGTGCAGAAACTTCAAGAGACTGCGCGGTACATTCAATAACGCAGCCGTCCCTACAGCACCATAACCGGGAGGAAAACCATACAAAATAATGGCAATCTTGCGTTCCGATGCAGGTTTTTGTCGCAAAGCCACCCAACTTTTCACCCTACTAATTAATCGCTGTACTCGTTCGGGAACCAAATAAATTTTTTCCCCAACTAAACCACCCAAGGGAATCGTATCAATAGCCCCATCGAGTTCCGGTAACGCATACAACACTACACTCTGTAACCCCCCAATACCTTGGCGTGTCCAAGAGTAAATATCTTGAATTAACAGTGGTGCAGCAACAATGTAAGGTACATTTTTTGCAGTTAGGATACGTTTTGCTACTTCTATTTGTCGTCCTGCTTCCATTGAACCAGCCGGGCCACCCACGAGAGGAAAACCAATTGTGGAAACGATCGCATCTACCTTTACTGCTTCAGTTGAAAGTGAGGGAGTCTCAATATTACCTAATTGTCGTTGCTGAATTTCGTAGTCAGTCGTCATCCAATCTCGTACTGCTACATGACCTTCAACACCATTAATAAAGATGGGCAAAGGTATCAAACCCGCTGCTTCAAAACAGCGAATCATTTGGGGAATGTAAGGCTGTTTGGTAATAACGTGTTTACGATAAAGTAAAATTCCGATAACTGGTGAGGTCATGTTTTCCATGCCCCATGCCCCCTGCCCCCTGCCCTGTTTCTGATACCATTCCAAATAAGCTTTTGGCGATTCAAAAAAACCTGGATAATCGGGATGTAGTAATCCCATATTCGGCGTTTCAATTGGTGGGGGAATATCGCCAACTTTTAACCCCAGGTATTTTTCTGCCAGTATCCAGAATAATGAAGCGACGTTTTCTGAACCGCCAGCATTCCAATAACCATAGATAATTAACCAATTACGTAAGTCTTGGACTTTTTGCACTGGGACAAATTTTAGAAGTTTCGGGCCAATTTTTAAGAAGCTAATGTAACCAGCAAGTTTATCTTCTTCTCTTCCATTGCTGAATTTATCGAGAATGAATTTAACAGGTTTGGGCATTCCTTTGGGTTTGTCGCCAATGGCAAAGTCACCCAACTTAGTTAAACTCATCAGTTCTAACGCTGACTCAAACACCAGACGGCTGGGAATTTGGGCAATGCGATCGCGCAACCACACAACTTGGTCATAATCAAATAGTAAGCTGCCAAAAAACACGTCAGCGTCTTTGAGTGCTACTTCTACTTCTTGGCACTTGGTGGTAATATCGCGATCGCTAAACACCCTAATATCTAAATCAGAGCAACAAGAATTAGCCAACTTTGCTGCATTTCGATACAAATCAGCGTTAAACGATTCAAATCCAGCAATCAAGACGATGCGTTTCATGCACGTAAACTAAGAAAAATTTCTTTACTTAGATCTTAAACGTGCTTTCGGTTTGATGCGTCAAAAAATTACAAACCACAGCACATACACTAAAAGACACTAAAAAAACCAATTTGGCAATTTGGCAACTTTTCTAATTTTCGGCTTGATATGGTGAGATTCGCGAATGTCTTTATGCGACAATACCGACTTGCAGAATCCCTCGGCTAGCTACCGGGGGTCTTTTTTTTAGCAGTAGCGTTCCTAGTCAGGACTTTAGTCCTTAAAAAAAGTGGTTCTGTAAACAACAGAACCACTCAAGCTTTTGCACAAATTTTACAACCTAGCGAGCTGCACCTTGAGCAGGAACAGCATCAATCGGTTTCATCAAATACAGCCGTAGTAATTGCCAGCCGTGAGATACGTAAATTGGTAGTTTTTGGAAGAATTGTAGGAATTTAGGAGTGTTGGAGTTAGCGATCGCACTCAATTTTTTGTTATTCTCGACACAAACATCCAACCGCTGATAGAATTGTGGATTTTCTACATCCAACATCAGTGGGAAGACTCTGCCTGCGGTTTCATTAGTCTTCTTAATTACATGAATGTCGTACTCTCGTGCATCTAATCCAAGGCACGCATAAAAGTCTTTGCGTTGGATGTCGTTGAGATACATTGTGGCAAATACCGACAATAAAAAGAAGCGACTCCATAGTCTAGCTTTCCAATCATTGAGCATTTGGGGCTGAGATTTCATGATTGCATCAAAGAAATCTCCATGACGGTTTTCATCCTGACACCAGTTCTCAAAGAAGCGGAAAATTGGATAAACTCTATCTTCAGGATGTGCTTCTAAATGACGATAAATAGTTATATACCGCCAATAACCAATTTTTTCTGAAAGATAAGTAGCGTAGAAGATAAATTTTGGTTTAAAGAATGTGTAGCTACGGCTCTTTGTCAAAAACCCTAAATCCAAAGACAGATTGAAATCTGACAGCGCTTTGTTCAAAAAGCCAGCATGACGAGCTTCATCCCGTGACATCAAATTAAAGCACTCTGCCACAAGGGGGCTTTTGTCCTTCAAACGGCGGCCGAGTTCTTTATACAGCAAAAACCCTGAAAACTCTGCTGTACAAGAGCGTTCTAAAAATTCTACGAATAGCTTGCGAGTTTCCCCATCAATATGATCCCAGGATTGTTCAAACTCGGCATCTCGAACAAAGTGATGGCGGTTATAGTCAACACGAAACTCTTCTAAGATGGCTTTTAACTCGTCTTCATTGACAGAAATGTCCATCCGTGCCATTTCATCAAAATCGGTAGTATAAAACCGGGGTGTTAACAGGGTTTCTCGTGCCGGGACTTTAATTCCTGGCCGTATTTCTTCAAAGCCTGGTTTTTTGAGGGAATCTACCATGTCTTAATTGCTCTTTTGTCTTTATATATCTTGCAGTACATCAGAAAGCCAAGGGTAATGCTCTCACAAGGTGCAGCAGACGGCAATAATTGATTTGTATAAAGTTCAGTCTACCAAGCTGTAGGCTGCAAACTAGTAGCTTAAACATTAAGAGTTGCAACAATACTCCTACGTTTTTAGGCGTTGCTGATTGATGTGAAGTTAATTGTTTTTCCAAAAATGAGATAATCGTCAGTAAAAACACACAAACACTTTGTAAAGCAGTGATGGCTAAACCCTATTTAGTGAATGATATTACACCTGGGTCTGATGATTCTAATATCTCTTACCTAACAAACGCTAACGGCACCCTCTATTTCTTTACTTATTTCAATTTAGAAGGTGACGAATATCTGGACTATGTGGGTATTCGCTTATGGACGAGTGATGGCACAAAGCCTGGCACTAAAGAGCTAAAAGACATCTCTCCGGTGTTTGTTTTTAATCGTGAACCGCAAGGACTGACAAACTTTAACGGCATCTTTTACTTTTTGACTGACGGTTATAAATTGTGGAGAAGTAATGGAACTCCTGAAGGTACCTTTAGTTTAGTCAATTTTACTGGCGATCGCTTTACTCCTCCTAGATTATTGGCAAATATCAACGGCACTCTCTATTTCTCTGTTCTTAAAACGACGGGTGATTATTATGAAGAGTACCATTATGATTTATGGAAAAGCGATGGTACAACTGCTGGTACTTTTCGAGTCAAAGAACTTGATAATTTTGTTCGTATTGACTCATCAACAAACGTAGGTAGTATACTTTATTTTACTATTTATGATCAAAGTTATTACCAATTCAACAACACTGAGCAAATTACATTGTGGAGAAGCGATGGTACCGAAGAAGGCACTATCCCAGTAAAAGAATTCAGGGGTGGATATGATGATAACGGTATCAACTATGTAGATCTCCGCAACCTGACAACGGTCAATAATATTTTCTATTTCACTTATGCAGATGAGTTATGGAAAAGTGATGGCACTGAGGTTGGCACTGTCAAAGTTAAAGATATTGCAACCTCATATCTGAGAAACATCAACGGCACTCTCTATTTCGTGGCTGAGGGCGATTATGAGTTGTGGAAAAGCGATGGTACTCAAGAGGGTACTGTCCTGGTTAAAGATATTAAACCAGGGACATCTGGTAGTTTTTATAGTGGCTCCAGTCTGTTGAGCATAACTAACATCGACGATATTCTCTATTTTTATGCCGATGATGGTACTTACGGTAGAGAATTATGGAAAAGCGATGGCACTGAAGAGGGTACTGTTCTGGTTAAAGATATTAAGCCAGGCAAATCTGGAAGTTCTCAGATATCTAGTCTAACTAACGTCGATGGCATTCTTTATTTTATTGCTGATGACGGCATCCACGGTGAAGAGTTGTGGAAAAGTGATGGTACAACTGCTGGCACTGTTTTGGTTAAAGACATCAAACGTGGGTCTGGGGGTTCTCAGATATCTAGTATAACTAACGTTGATGGCATTCTCTATTTTGTTGCTAACGATGGCATCTATGGTAAAGAGTTATGGAAAAGTGATGGTACAGCACAAGGTACCGTCTTGGTTGGAGATATCAAACCTGGGGCTGGTAGTTCCAATATCTTTCAGTTAACCAATGTCGATGGCATCCTTTATTTTACTGCTAATGACGGTATCAACGGTTATGAATTGTGGGCTTTGAACACCAACACACCTGTAGTTAGCCCTATAGTCAGTATTACTGCCATTGATGCTAACGCTGCTGAAGCGGGCAATGACCCAGCTGTCTTCCGTATTAGCCGTATTGGCAATTTGAGTGCGGCTTTGACTGTGATATATAGTGTTGATGGCACTGCAATTAACGGCAACGACTACAATAAACTCTCAGAAACTGTCACCATTGCCGCAGGTGAATCTTTTGTAGACATCACTATTACTCCATTTAGTGATACTTTCCCAGAAGGCAGCGAAACTGTTAATCTTACCCTCTTTGATCAGTACTATGCTGTAGATCCATCAGCCAATACTGCCAGCGCTATAATTACCGACGATACTAGTGCAGTAGTACTGACTCAACCCTACCTAGTAAAGGATATCTACCCAGGTGCTGCTAGTTCATACAGTTCCTACTCCTACTTGACAAAAGTCAACGACATCCTCTATTTCAGCGCTAATGACGGTATTCATGGCACAGAGTTATGGAAGAGTGACGGTACAAAAGAAGGTACTGTCTTAATCAAAGACATCAAACGGGGGTCTGGGGGTTCTAATCCCAACATCATACAGATAAATGTTGACGGTATCGTCTATTTCACTACTTATGACAGCAATTTTAAGTTGTGGAAGAGCGATAGCACAGAAGAAGGCACTGTCTTAGTTAAAGATTTTCCCAAGTCTAGCTCTGGCGTATATAGTCCAATAAACGTCAACGGTATTCTTTATTTTTATACTTCTGAATATAGTAGCAGCAGTAGTGATTATAATCTGTGGAAAACTGATGGCACTAGTGTTGGTACTGTTAAGCTCAAAACTAGTAGCGAAAGCTTCGGCATAATTGGTGTAAACGATACCACGTATTTCACTTCTTATGACGAGACTTACGGTAGAGAGTTGTGGAAAACTGATGGCACTATTGCCGGTACTGTCCGAGTCAAAGATATTAACCAAGGCTCTGATAGTTCTCGTATCTTTATCAACTTACTTAGCATTAATAACATCCTTTATTTCAGCGCTGACGATGGCGTTCACGGCGAAGAGTTATGGAAGAGCGATGGTACAGAAGAAGGCACTGTTTTAGTTAAAGATATCAATCCTGGGTCTGCTGTTTCCCCCGCTCCCTCAAACTTGATTAATTTTAATGGCACTCTCTATTTCAGTGCTGATGATGGCATTCACGGTAATGAGTTATGGAAGAGCGATGGTACAGAAGAAGGCACTGTCCTAGTCAAAGATATCAATCCTGGTAAAACTTCTGGTATTAACTATTCCATATTTACCGATGTCAACGGCATTCTTTATTTCTTTGCTAATTACGACATCGACAGTAATGAGTTGTGGAAAAGCGATGGTACAGAAGAAGGCACTGTTTTAGTTAAAGAACTCCCACCAGGGTCTTCTTTTAATCTCAACGACAGTAACCCGACCGGGGTTAATGGCATCTTCTATTTCACTGATGGCGATACATTGTGGAAAAGTGATGGTACTGAAGGGGGTACTTTTATAGTTAAAGATATCAACCCTGAGAGTAGTAGGACTGATTATGATTACAAGATTAATGATTTAGTCGATGTCAATGGCACTCTTTATTTCTCTGCTGAGGACGGCATTCACGGTCGAGAATTATGGAAAAGCGATGGTACTACAGAAGGCACTGTTTTAGTCAAAGACCTCAATCTCGGAGCTACTGGTTCTAATCCCCGTAATCTGACCTACCTTAACGATACCCTTTATTTCACTGCTGACGATGGCATTCACGGTAATGAGTTGTGGGCAATCAAAATCAGCGACGTGATTAATGGCGATGGTAGTCGTGACCCATTAACTGGTACTGAGGGGAGCGATCGCATCGTCGGTGGTACTGGTAGCAAAACTATCACAGGCGGCGCTGGCAATGATGAGTTTGTTTACACCAGCCTTCGAGAAGTAGGACATCGCATTGCTGATTTTACTGTGGGCAGTGACAAAATCGTTTTAACTCAACTGCTCGATAGCCTGGTGACTGGTGGTTATAACGGCAGCAATGCATTTGCTGATGGTTATGTGCGAGTGCTACAAGGTAGCAATACTAACAGTACCGTTGTGGAAATTGACCGCGATGGTATCATAGGTTCGGCAGTTTTTAGATTATTTATTCAGTTAGACAATGTTACCCCACAAGCGATGAACGATATTAGTAACTTCGTCTTCTAGCTTGATATCCCCAAAGTATACTCAATTTCACACAACTGAGACTTATGTTGATTTCTCTCAAACATTCCATCTTAAACACGGGTACAGTCAGTTTATTGAGCTTAAGCAGTTTAGCACTTGCTAACCCCAGCTATGCTGTCAGTATTGATTTGACAAGTTGGAACAAAATTGGTGATGTTAACCCAATTACATCAGATCAGGCAACGCTAAATTCAGGGACTTTAAATACAGTTGCAACTGGTGGTGGTGCAGGTTCTTTAGAAGAATTTTTAGGTGTATCTGCTGGTAGTTTAGATCCTGATCCTGATAATTTCGTTTTTTCTACTTTTGGTTCTGCAATCAAGACAACTTTTGCAGGTATACAAGCTGGGGATGTCTTCAACTTCGAGTGGAGTTTCTCGACTAGCGACCCTGACAGCGCCTTTGTCACGATTAATAACTTAGTCATTCCCTTAGCTGCTAGTGGCAAGGTTTTCAAATATCCCTTTACTAAGGCGGGTAATTACAGTGTCGGCATTGGTATTGTCGATGTCAATGATGCTATTGGTGGTTCTCAATTTACAGTCAGCAATGCTAACCTCAAGCCAGTTCCCGAACCATTGACTATTTTGGGTTCGTTAACGGCGCTGAGTTTTGGTGTAGCTATGCGATCGCGTTTTGGCAAAAAAAATTCTGTTTGAAACCCAAGTATACATTAAACCTGATACTGGCTAAGCTTTTGGTCAACTTGGTTTTTCAACAATTACTTCAAAGTCTTAGAAATAACTACTGGTGTTCCTACTGATGCCCAATTAAATAGCCATTTAGCATGATCTGGTGCGATATTTACGCAACCGTGGCTGACTGGAGTGCCAAATTTTCGATGCCAGTATGCACCATGAATACCATAATTGCCTTGGTAAAACATTGCGTAAGGAACGTTGGGAACATCATAGTCTCTTCCCCGCATTCGGGTAGATTTGTGCTTGGATTGAATTTTAAATTTACCAATACGGGTGGGAGTAGATTTTTTACCTGAGGAAATCAAAATAGCATACACAGGTTTTCCACCTTCCCAAGCTATTAATCTTTGTTTTGCAAGATCAATTTGAATCCAACGTTGATCAGATTGTTGTAAAGTCTCAATAGTTTGTTTAATCTTCTGGTTGCTTGAATTTGCCCAAACTTCAGATGTTCCAGCCCCCATCACACTCAATGACAGTGCTGTACCAGCAAGTAAGATCTTTAGGTGACGCACCCAGTCAGAATAAATCAGACTTTTCATTGTAAATCCACTCAAATGATGTTCAGGTTTTAAGTCTTCTTTGTAGACTATTGTTGTTATAACCGTGGATTTTGAATAGTTGCATCCCCAATTATGCTATTTGTTTGATCAATTTACTTGCCCCTTCGGCGATCGCCTGCCAATTTTCTTTAGCCACCAGATGTTTGGGAAATAATTGACCACTCAACCCCACAGCGATCGCTCCTGCTTGTAGAATTTCCTTAGCGTTTTCTAAAGTAACGCCGCCCGTAGGAATTAAGGGAATATGACCTAGTGGCCCTTGTAGACTTTTGATATAATCAGCACCACCTACCGCTGACACAGGAAAGACCTTTACACAGCTTGCTCCATGAGTCCAAGCAGTAACTATTTCTGTAGGAGTTAATGCTCCTGGTATGATTGGTATATCTTTTGCTACCGCTGCTTGAATCATTGCTGGATCAACATGAGGTGTGAAGAGAAACTGCGCCCCACAAGCGATCGCATCTTGCAACTGCTCGACATCAAACAATGTACCAGTACCAATAGTACAGTTAGGTAATTGTGAACGTAGTTGACTAATTAATTCTGGGGCGCGATCGCTATTCCAGGTAATCTCAATTAACGGCATTCCTCCAGATGCTACCGCCATTGCCATTTTTCGGGCTAATTTCATTTCTGAGGCGCGGATAACTGCGATCGCTCGGTATTGTTGCAGCTTTGATAACCAAGCTTGATTAGGCATCTAAATATCTGCTGAAATCTCCACTACAAGCTTGTCATAAACAGCTATGATTAATTTTAATTAATCACCTGCTTCTAAAAAAATATTTTATTTTCAGTAATATTTATAGTCTTTTTTTGAGAATTTTAGTTAGCAATTACATATTTATTCAATAAATATAAATTATTATAGATATAGTATGTAATATTTAATCCATAAATTCAAGTGCTAATATCTATATTATTAACCTGATATTTGCATCAATTAATTGAAGATGTTTTGAGGGCGATCGCAAATTTCAAGATATAGCTACAGTACCTAAAAAGCTTATTTAATCTGAGCTTTAACAAAAACAAATATTTTGACTATATACCATAAAATGTGTTGTGATTATACTTACTAATGATACATTTTTTTATTTTATTTTTTCTATTTTAATTCTTCAAAAAATGTTCTTATATGAGTATATCTTAACCATCTTTTTTATTTGGCTTAGCTTCTTCTTAATCTTGTGATGGAAATATTTTTAATGCCATCTGAATTTTCATCCGCTGTTTACCTGAAGTTTTAATCTATGGTTTAGGTTCTCTATAGTCATAGTTATTAATGCTAATGAGAAATTTATATGAGAGTATTACTACTCAATCTTTCAGTAACTATGGCTTGTAAAGTAAAAGATGAATTATTCCATAGTTAACACAAAAAAACTTAAGTAGCAGCGGATGAAAACTCAAATTCAAGTAGAAAAAACATCCTACTATGACAATTGAGAACGGAAGAACAACAGCCCCTGCTTACGTTAATCAGCTCACTGATGCAGTGAAATATGATCTTTTACCTTTACTAACTGTAGGTGATGAAGTTCCTTTATTAGAAGGCACATTTGGTTCTTACACTGTTAATGACGAAGAAAAGTTTGCATTTGCTGGTATTCCTGATGGTTTAGGAGTCTATGAGACTAGTGATGCCTACTATGTCTTTGTAAACCACGAATTAAGAAATGAAGACGGCGGCACAGTAGATGAAACAGATGTTTCTAGAACTGTTCCAGGACAAATCAAAGGTGCTAGGGTTTCGCTATTTCAGTTTGATAAAAACTGGCAAATAGTTGGCGGTAAGAACCTAATTGACAAGATTGTTGACAGTCAAGGCAACGAACTCAGCACAATTACTGTGACACCCGATGGTGTTACTCAAACCGGAGATTTTGCTTTTAATCGGTTCTGTTCCGCATACCTAGCAGAAAGCGGCTTTGAAGGTGGGCCAGTATTTTTTGCCCCAGAAGAAGGCGACGGGACAACAGACATAAACCGAGGCTGGGCAGTCACAACTGATGGTACAGCTCAAGCTTTAGATGGTTTGGGACGTTATAGAAAAGAGAATATCCTGGCTGCATCTCAGTATCGTGCTGAAAATTCCGATAAAACCGTACTAATAGCGTCTGAAGATAACGGTGATGGCGAACTTTATATGTTCGTGGGCAATCAAACCGATGCAGACCCCAACGGCTTTAAAGATGGCGAACTTTACGTTCTTAAAGTCACAGATTATGATGATGAGTCCTTACCAGAAGGGCAACAAGCAAGTGCTACCTGGACTAAAGTAGATAGAAACGTAGTCTATGACACCAAAGGTACTGAAGATCGGTCTGATGACACTCCTTTACCAGATGGTTTGCAACTAGCGAATTGGGTAAATAGCAGCGATCGCTCCACAAACTTCCGTAGAATTGAAGATATTGCCGAAGACCCCAATCATCCAGGTACTTTTTACTTTGCCACAACTGGAACTAACGACGAATTAGCCGACGGCACACTAGAAAATCCCTACGGCAAACTTTATCGTTTTAGCCTCAACTCCACAGACCCCACAGCTACAGTCAACAACTTTGAATTAGTCCTCACAGGTGGCCCTGGAAATGGTGTTAGTTTTGACAACGTGACAGTTGACAAAAACGGTCATGTTCTATTAATGGAAGATGAAACCGCCGGTGGTGGTGATGTCATGGAAGCCGAAGACCGCAACGGTCGAGTTTGGTCTTACGACATTGCCAAAGATCAAGTCAAGCCACTGTTTGAAATTAATCAGCAAGTAGCCGGTGAAGCTTTTGACAACGGCACTGGTGGTTGGGAATCATCAGGGATTATAGAATTGCCCAATGAAGACTTACCTAGTGATAGTGCCTACCTGTTCAATGTCCAGGCACACGGCATCAAAAACGGAGTTGACCCGAGTCAACCAAATATTCTCAATGGTAATTATGTAGAAGGCGGACAACTGGTTGCCGCACTCCCTCAGATTCCTCTAAAGCCAGTTCAAAACGGTCGAACAACTGATCCTACTTACGTCAAAGCATTAGATGGATCAGATTATCGACTCAATCCATTGTTGACAGTAGGAGACGAAGTACCCTTACTAGTCGGAGAGTTTGGTGCTTATGCTGCCAGTGGTAGCGAAAAGTACGCCTTCAATGGCATTCCTGACGGTTTAGGAATTTATGAAACTGACGATTTCTACTATGTCTTTGTCAATCATGAATTAGGTAATACAGCCGAAACAGACATTTCTAGCACCATTCCCGGACAAATCACAGGTGCTAGAGTTTCACTATTCCAGTTCGATAAAAATTGGCAAGTAGTTGGTGGCAAAAATCTGATTGAGAAAGTAGTAGATAGTCAAGGCAACGAGTTAAGCACAATTACTGTTACACCTGATGGTGTTACCCAAACTGGAGACTTTGCTTTTAATCGTTTCTGTTCCGCATACCTAGCAGATAAAGGCTTTGTCGGTGGGCCGATATTTTTCGTTCCAGAAGAAGGCGGTGCAGATTCTCGTGGTTGGGCTATAAATACTGATGGTACAGCTCAAGCGTTAGATGGACTGGGACGTTACTCTAAAGAAAACGTGTTTTCGGCATCTCAGTATCGTGCTGATAATTCCGATCAAACTGTACTGATATCAACCGAAGATAACGGCGACGGCGAACTGTACATGTTTGTCGGAAATCAGACAGAAACTGACCCCAATGGCTTGCAAGATGGAGAGCTTTACGTCCTTAAAGTTACCAACTACAGCAATGAGTCCCTACCTCAAAATCAGCAGTTTGCTGCCAAGTGGACTAAGGTCGATAGAAACGTAGTCTATGACACTAAAGGTACTGAAGATAGCTCTGATGATGTGGCTCTAGATAGTGGTGATGCTTTATCTGATTGGGTGAATGCCGATAATCGCTCTACAAACTTCCGTCGGATTGAAGATATTGCCGAAGATCCTCACAACCCAGGAACTTTCTACTTTGTGACCACAGGTACAGAAGATAACAAAGCAGGTGATGGTGAAGCTGCCACACCAGCAGAAGCCGAAAACCCTTATGGCAAGCTGTATCGCTTTAGTTTGAATCCCAATGACCCAACGGCTACGATTACTAACTTTGAACTGCTAGTTTCAGGTGGACCAGAAACAGGAGTTAGCTTTGACAACGTTACAGTTGACAGCAACGGTCATGTCTTATTGCAAGAAGATGAGACAGCCTTTGGTGGCGATGTCATGGATGCTGAAGGCCGAAACGGTCGGGTTTGGTCTTATGACATTGCCAGTGGTGAAGTAACACCTCTGTTTGAAATTGACCAGCAGGCAGCAGGCGAGAAGTTTGATAACGGTACTGGCGGTTGGGAATCCTCTGGGATTGTGGAAGCCGATAGTAATCCTCAACTCGGTCGTAGTTCCTACCTATTCGATGTCCAAGCTCATGGTATTCAGAACGGCGTAGACCCCAATCAATTAAACGTCCTCAACGGTGATTATGACCAAGGTGGTCAGCTGCTGCTAGCTACACCTGTGCCAAAAGTTGAGTTAGTAGGTTTCGCTGCTTTACCTGCGGATACTTTCAGTGAGGGGCCAGCTTCTGGTGAAGACATTTCCGCTAATGGTAGAACAGGGCCTTTCCCAGGACAGCCAGTTCAAGGCTTCAGCGGTGTACAATTTGCCAATAGTAACTCTGTTTACTTTCTGTCAGATAATGGCTACGGCAGCAAAGATAATAGTGCAGACTATTTACTGCGTATTTATCGCACAGACCCGAACTTCAAGGGAACAGAAAATGGGGATGGTAGTGTTAAAGTTTTAGATTTCATTCAACTGTCTGATCCCAATAACAAAGTTCCTTTTTCAATTGTGAATGAGGGAACTAACGAAAGAGCGCTGACTGGTGCTGACTTTGATGTAGAGTCATTTGTTTTTGACAAGGACGGTAGTATTTGGGTCGGAGAAGAGTTTGGCCCTTACCTATTACATTTTGATGCCACTGGTAAGTTATTGGAAGCTCCCATTGCCACACCTGACCAGTTTAAGACTTTAGATGGAGAAGCGCCGAAAGTCATCGGTCACAGAGGCGCTAGTGGCGATCGCCCAGAGCATACTTTAGAGTCATATAAGCTTGCAATCGAAAATGGTGCTGATTTTATTGAGCCTGACTTGGTAGTTACTAAAGACGGTGTGCTAATTGCTCGACATGAACCTGCACTGGCAATTTTGAACGCTGATGGTAGTGTTAATTTTACTAACACAACCACAGATGTTTATAATCATCCAGAGTTTAGCGATCGCAAAAAAACAGTCAGCTTAGATGGCAATGAAGTTACAGGTTGGTTTGCTGAAGACTTTACTTTAGAAGAAATCAAAACTTTAGGAGCAATCCAGCGTCTACCTTTCCGTGACCAATCTTACAACAGTCAATTTGAGATTCCTACCCTCAAAGAAATTATTGACTTAGTTAAGGATGTAGAAGCTGATACAGGTAAAAAGATTGGCATCTACCCAGAAACAAAGCATCCCACCTACTTTGCCGAAGAAGCTACTTATGTCGGTACTACAGACAAAATCAACAGAAATATCAGTGAACTTTTAATCCAGACATTGAAGGATAATAACTTCACTGATCCCAGTCGGATTTTTATTCAATCTTTTGAGGTAAATAATCTCAAAGATCTCCACGATCGCATCATGCCTAACGCTGGGGTGGATATTCCCCTTGTGCAACTTTTAGATGCAGCTGGCATTGAACTCGACGGTAAGCTGATAGAAAGTCAACCTTATGACTTAAAAATCAGTGGTGACTCACGCACCTATGGCGACTTGCGGACTCCCGAAGGCTTGGCTGATGTTGCTAAATATGCTGATGGTATTGGCCCTTGGAAACGGATGATTGTGAGCGTCAAAGGTACTGACGCTGATGGTGATGGCAAAGCAGATGATGTCAATCAAGATGGAGCAGTCAACGACGCAGACATGTCGCTGTTACCTCCTTCTACTTTGATTCAAGATGCTCACAAAGCAGGTTTGCAAATTCACCCCTACACCTTCCGTAACGAAGACAACTATCTAGCAGCCGATTATCAAGGTAAGCCAGAACTAGAGTTTCAACAGTTCTATCAATTAGGGGTAGATGCACTGTTTACTGACTTCCCCGGTACAGGAGATCAAGTCAGAGATTTTGTGAGTGATCCTCAGAATAACTTAGTGCGATCGCCACAAAATCCCGATGTACTGACGGGAGATGCCTTGGCTAACTTGGGCGGTTCTAAAGGTTTTGAAGGTGGAGCCATCAACGCCAGCAAAACCAAGCTTTATATGTTGCTAGAAGGTACAGTTCAAGGTGATCCGGCTGGGGCTTTGCGAATTAACGAATTTGACCTTGCTAGTCATAAATACAGCGATCAACTACGCTACTATAAACTGGATGATCCTTCTCATGCGATCGGTGATTTCACAGTCATTAACGATAATGAATATCTCGTGATTGAACGGGATGGTAGTCAGGGAGATTCTGCCCAATTCAAGAAAATCTTCAAGGTAGACCTGTCTAAAACAGATGCTAACGGCTATGTAGCCAAAGAAGAAGTTGTAGACTTGTTAAATATCAAAGACCCCAACGATATTAATGGGGATGGTAAAACTACCTTTGATTTCCCATTTGTCACTATTGAAGACGTAGTAGTTGTTGACAAAAATACCATTTTGGTAGCTAATGACAACAACTATCCCTTCTCTACAGGTCGTCCAGGAGATGATCCGCAGAATCCAGTCATAGATAACAACGAAATAATTCTCCTGAAATTAGAGAAGCCTCTTGATGTTGCTCCTGGTGTAGGTCAGCCCCAAGCTGAAGAACCTAATTTTGGTTCTCCTACCAGCGATACTATTACAGTTCAACCAAATCAAACCTTATTCACAGGTGACGGCGCAGATTTTGTCGAAGGTACCACAGGTAATACAATTCAGACTGGCAATGGTGAAGATACGGTGCTGATTGGCAGTAAATCTTCAGTGTCCGCAGGCGATGGTGATGATAGTATCTTTGTCGGTCAAAACGGTGGTGCTAGCAACACAACCGCCGATGCTGGCAATGGTGATGACCGAATTACTGTAGTCGAAGCCAGTGGTAGCAATAACTTATTGGGAGGCGCTGGTGATGATACTCTGACAGTAGTTGAAGGTTCTGGTCAATCGTTATTCGGCGGCTCAGGCAACGATACCCTCCAGAGTAACGGCAGCAATAACCGTTTGTATGGTGGTTCTGGTGATGACAAACTCTTCGCCAATGAAAATGACACTTTGGTTGGTGGCGATGGTGACGATGCACTATTTGCTGGTCAAAAAGGTGGCAACAGTCTCACTGGCGGTACTGGTGCTGATCAGTTCTGGATTGCTAATGCCAGTCTCCCAACTAGCAAGAATATTGTTACTGACTTTACAGCAAGCATTGATGTAATTGGTGTTGGCGGTATTGGAGTTACTCAGTTTAGTGACCTCACACTTCTGCAACAAGGTAGCGATACTTTGGTGAAAACAGGTAACACTGAGTTGGTTTCACTATTAGGAATTACCTCAAACAGCCTGACTGTAAGTAACTTTGTATTCTCTTAGTACAGTGAGTCAACTTGTTTACAGTTAGTTAAGCTAAGTTTATTTTCTAAATGCGGGGAAGTGTTATTTCCCCGCTTTTGTTTGCATAGCTAATAATTTGTAGTAAAGACTTTAGTCCTAAGAAAAGGGCCAAATAGTAAAAAATGGATAAATATTTATACTTTGATACATACTAGTTTCCATGTCAAAATTTAAATTAATCAAATATACTGATTAATCTAATGATAGGTAAAATTCTGGATGGGCGCTACGAAATTATCAGCAAACTGGGAGAAGGTGCTTTTGGTACTACTTACCTAGCCATTGATAGGAAGTTGCCTGATCAAGCTCAGTGTGTTGTCAAGCACTTCTCACCTAAATCAACAGACCCCAATACTTTATCTCATGCACGACGGCTATTTGAGAATGAAGCTAAAGTTCTTAACCGCTTAGGTAGTCATGACCAGATTCCGCGCTTGTTGGCACATTTTGAAGAAGACCAAAAATTTTATTTAGTTCAAGAGTTGATTGTAGGACATGACTTAAGTTGCGAAATCAATCAAAATAATCGGTGGAGTCAAGAAAAGGTAATTGCTTTATTGCAAAATATCTTAGAAGGTTTAGAGTTTGTCCATCAGCATCATGTGATTCACCGAGATATTAAGCCCTCGAATTTAATGCGCCGTCAACAAGATGGCAAGATAGTACTAATTGATTTTGGCGCAGTCAAACAAATAAGTTCTCATGCAGTCAACGGACTGGGACAAATGGTAACGACAGTTTTAATTGGCACACCTGGCTATATGCCCAGCGAACAGGGTCAGGGTCAGCCGAGATTATGTAGTGATGTTTATGCAGTCGGAATTATTTGTATTGAAGCTATTACTGGTATAAAGGTTAACCAATTACCCAAAGATCATCTTACAGGCGAGATTGTCTGGCGTAACCACGCACAAGTTAGCCCACAGTTTGCAGACATTTTAGACAAAATGATCAAGTATGACTTTCGCCAAAGATATCAGTCGGCGACAGAAGTTTTACAAGCCTTACAAAGTTTAAAATCAACTAATTCCCCTACAAAATCGCTTTTATGGAAAGTAATTATTGGTGTTGGAATAGCTAGTGCAGTAACTATTACTGCTTTTATCTTCATCTTAAAAACAGATATTCGTAATTTGGAAATTTATAATAATACAGTCTATGGCATTCAGATTAAATATCTTCCACAATGGCAAAAAACTGTAACTCCTGATCGGATAACTGGTAACTTAGTTAAATTTGTTTCACCAAAACAAGGTGACTCAGATCCTTATCAAGAAAACGTTAATTTAATTGTTCAAGATTTACCAGAAAATAATCAAGATTTAGAGCAATTTACTAAGTTTTTTCTTGATGGGATTAAGTTGTCTAATGCAAATACAAAAATTATCGAAGAAGGTAAAACTCAAATAGCCAACAGACCAGCTTATCGAATTGTTTACACTCTTGAAGAAGAAGGAATTAATATTAAACGCCTTCAAGTTTGGATGGTCAAAAATAATAAAGCATATATTATTACTTATACAGCAGATGTCAGGAAATATTCAGAATATTTGTCAATTGCTCAAACAATGATTAAGTCATTTGAGGTGAAGTAATAAATCAACCGCTTTGCAGAAGTCAAAAGTCAAGACTTTGGCTTCGTAGCAGTTGAGCGCACTTGTACTGAGCGAAGTCGAAGTAGTCGAAAATTAGCCTTGATCCTGAACATATCGGCTACGCTCGATTGAGTCACAGTCGAAGAATCAACGAACGATATTCTCAATAGATAAAAAGTATGGAGTTTATGAGGTTTATTTCAATAGCTATGGTAAAGGTAAGAAACAGAGTACAGAAAAAATAATAATTTCCTGAGTGAGTTTTTTCAAAAATCAAATATGAATCCTATCTTTAAATCATTTGCAGTAACAGAGTCTACTTCCGAAAAATTATTTATTTTTTGCCTTTAAATAAATATTTACATTATTTAAATAATGTGATTCTTGTTTAATGGTAAATACATAGTATCTATCTATATTTTCATGATATTCTCAGTAAAACTACCGGAAACTACCAAATTATGAAACCTCAGTTATTTTTGCAGGTGCTAACAGCTGGTGTAATTGCTGTAGGTAGTGTCGCTACCATAATTGCACCCAGTAAAGCTGAAGCTAAAACTTACTTTTGTGAAAGCGATAACGGTATATGGACTACATTTGCCAAAAACTATAATAATCAAAAGATTCCTGTGATTCGCTGGGTGAAGAATTTAGGCAATTATACTCCACAAAAACGGTGTCAAGCAGTATCTACCAGATTTCAGAGTGCTTATGAACAAGGCATCTTAAATTACCTCACAACAGGAATTTCTGGGAGACAAGCAGTTATATGTGCTGCTAGTCAATACGGTGGCCCTTGTAGTCAATTATTATTCACACTCAAGTCGCATCACGACGCAAGTTCAGTACTTCAAAACCTTGTCGAAATTGGTTATAAAGCTCGTGGGCCAATTCTGCAATCTGAAGATGCTTCTTCTCAGATATACATCGACATGAATGCCTTACTGAACAAGAAAGAACTACAGGGTAACAATTAGCTAAGTGCAGGGTCAATAGAAACAGTTGTATATATATTTACAATGCAATATTAAGCAACATGAGACAAAAATTAATGTATAAACGCTCATTGGCTCTAATTGCCTGGATGGGTACATTGTTGATGTTGCCTATACAAGTTGTTAATTTGAGCATGTTATCCCCCAAAGTTTCTGCTCAACAACCAACCTCTCAGCTATCTGAAGAACAACTTAAACGTCTGGCTCAATCAATAACCGTCAAGATTTTATCTGGAGAAAATAGTGGCTCCGGAATTGTACTTAAAAAGAATAACCAAGTTTATACGGTTATTACTAATCAGCATATTTTGGAATCTGGAACTACTGCTAAAATCCAGACAGAAGACGGAAAAATATACGCAGCTAGCTTAGTTAAGGGTGTCAACTTTCAAGGCAAAGATTTAGCTTTGTTGCAGTTCCGGGCTAGCGCTAACTATACTGTAGCTCCTCTAGGAAACTTAGCAACGGTAGCAGTTAATGAACCAATATATGCAGCCGGATTTCCGTCTCAGGGGTTTATTTTCAAAACAGGACGAGTGTTATTAATACCAAAGCAAGCTTTCAAGGAAGGATACCAAATAGGATATAGCAACGAAATCGAAAAGGGGATGAGTGGAGGCCCGATACTGAATCGGCGGGGGCAAATAATTGGTATTAATGGTATCCATGCCTATCCTCTTTGGGGTAATCCTTATGTATATGAAGATGGTTCTCGACCGACTGAAGCTCTGCAAGATTTAATGAGCCGTTATAGTTGGGGGATTCCTATTCAAACATTGGCTCGCTTGGCTCCTCAGTACACTTCTAAAGCATCTTTGCCGGCAGCAAACATACCCTCCACTTCAAATCTGCCCCCGATCGCCAACGAAGTCAACAACATTGCCCAAGAAATTACGGTGCGAATAGATGTACCAACTTTACGGGAGTGCAGCGGGTCGGGAGTAATTGTTAGCAAACAGGGAAACACTTACAGTGTGCTGACTGCGGAACACGTAGTTAGAGGATCACAAAAATGCGATCGCACTGTTTTAGAAGTAATAACCCCCGATGGCAAGCAATATCAAATCAAGGTAAATAATAGCAACCTCAAAACCTTGCCAGAGACGGACTTAGCACTCATACAGTTTACTAGCGACCAAAATTACCGGGTTGCTACCTTAGCAAACTACGACATAGTTAAAGATGATGGGTTTATTTTTGTTTCTGGGTGGACAGGTTTAAAATCCGGAAACGGAGATACACAGCGGCAGTTTACATCGGGGAATGTTGCATCAAAACAAATTGGGTCTTTTGTAGCGAAAAACTCTTTATCTTTGAGTTACGGATATGGACTAACATATACCAATTTTACAGAGCAAGGAATGAGTGGTGGCCCTGTGTTAGATATCCGTGGGCGCGTCATTGGTATTCATGGAAAATCAGAACTCGAAGAAATTACAGATCAAGCTGGGCAAAGACGCTTGATAACATTGGGTTTAAGTTTGGGAGTACCCATCAGTAGCTTTGTTCGCTGGTCGCAGTCAGTTGGCATGGCTCCTATATTGAGAGTGGAGAATACTGCACCACCGCCACTAACTACCGAAGAAACAAAATCAATTCTGGAAGCTTTATTTAAAATAAAAAAACCTAGAGATAATGCAGATGCCATTGATTGGCTCAATTACGGCTGGCAAGTGGCGCTCAATTCTCAAGGTGAGTCATTCGGAAAAAAAGAACGAGAGGAAGCAATAAAAGCTATTGACCGAGCAATTCAACTTCGACCTAACTTTTACCAAGCTTGGTATTTACGTGGTTTCACGCAAATAGCTAATGAAGAATATCAACAAGCCTTGAACTCCTTTAATAAAGCCACACAAATTGAGCCAAAATTCTCTCCTGCTTGGCGCTTGCGTGGACTGATGCTTGCAAATTTAGAACGATATTCAGATGCGTTGGAATCCTTTAACCAAGCGGCAAAATTAGACCCTGATGATAGTGGCATTCAGATCTTCCGTAGTATAATGCTAGCCACAGCGCGGCGTTTCCCAGAAGCATTAGAAATAGCAAACCGACTTGTACAAAAGAATCCTGGTTCTTGGGCATACTTTGCCAGAGGTACAGCACGTATTGGCACAGGAGACTTACAAGGAGCGATGGCTGATTTAAACGAAGCAATTCGTTTGAATCCAGAATACATTGAAGACACAGCCTACTCACTTCGAGGAACACTCCGTGCTAAACAAGGAGACTTAAAAGGAGCGCTAGCCGATTTCAACGAAGCTGTGCGTTTTGACCCTGAAGATGCTAGTAATTTTAAGAACCGTGGGGAAATTCGTTTTCAACAGAAAGACTATAAAGGAGCAATAGCCGATTTCAACGAAGCTATTCGTATCAAGCCTGAAGATATTGAGGCTATCAAAGCTCGTGGAGCAGTCCGCTTTCTACAAAAAGACTACAAAGCAGCAATAGCCGATTTGAGTGAAGCTATTCGTCTCAAGCCTGAAGATAGTGAGGCGATCAAACTTCGTGGGTCAATCCGCTTTCTACAGCAAGACTACAAAGGAGCAATAGCCGATTTCAACCAAGCTATTCGACTTAAGCCTGAAGATGCCGATATTTTCTATTATCGAGGTCTTACCCAGGTTCAAGCAAAAGACAATCAAGCAGCGCGTCAAGATTTTCAAAAAGCTGCCGACCTTTATAAGCAACAAGGAAAGGCGAATGATTATCAAAAAGTATTGGCAAAAATGAAAGAGATTCAGTAAGGTATTGCACTTAAATATCTATAAATTCAGAGGATAACAAAAACCAGAGTAGGTAGTAAAAGCTGATTTAAAGGTAGACTTTGGAGATGAGCGATCGCTTGCAAAAACTCTAAGTTCCTCAACAGTATTTATTTTGGTAGGAGTTTAATTCAAGTATATTTATATGAAAGCTGCCCAATTTGCAATTAAACCACTAAAAAATACCCAGTTCTGGCTACTAGGAATAGGAGGAGGCTTAATTGCAATTCTCCTGACCATCACATGGAGATCTGGAGATCCTTCTCATCTAGGCATGAGTGTTCTGTTTTTATTAGCTGTAGCCTCTATGGTTAATGACAAACACAAAAGCTTAACCTTAGAAAGTGATATTTTTTCTAGCTTTTTAGGTGGATTAATTATTGCTTTTGTGTTATGGCAAAGTGCCACTTTAACTAATGGTAAGTTACTGGGAATATTCACTCACATATCACCCTTTATCTCTGCATTAGGTCTTGCTTTACTCGCTTCTAGTTTCAAGAAATTAAAACAGTTTTGGCAAGAACTCACAATCATGTTTTTTCTTGGTATACCAAAATTATTACTATCTTATCCGATAGATATCTCCCCATTAACTGCCAAATTTTCGGCTTTATTACTTTGGTATTCAGGTTTTGAAGTATCTCTTAAAGGAATTTATATAAACTTGCCAACAGGAAGTATCAAGGTTTATAGTGGCTGCTCTGGTGCAGAATTAATTAGTCATTTATTAGGAATCGCCGTCATTTGTTTGCTAATGTTTCCCTTAGAACGTAAAAAATTAATTATCGTACCAATTGTGGCTGTTATCTCAGCATTTATTATCAATGGGGTAAGAGTAGCCGTCTTAGCAATAGTCATTGCTCAACAAAATACCCAGGCATTTGATTATTGGCATGAAGGGGATGGCTCTCGACTATTTGGGATATTTGGGGTACTGATGTTTGGTTTATTTTACCTTTTCATGCTTCGGCAGCAGGAAGCAAAAAACCAAGATATTGCGGAGTCTTAAAGGCTATGTATTTATGGCAAAAACTGCGAATTATATTTTTAGCTATAACCTTAGGCAGTATTGTATTAGTATTTATTAGGATTTTACAAACTCAGCCTATAAAAAAGCCAAAATCAGAAGAAGCGAGACGCTCCCAAAATATTATTTGCATAGTTTCCCCTAAAGTGAGAAACTATGATGTTGTTTCTTAATATCAAAATAATTGAAAAAAAGTAAAGACCAGAACTTACGCAAAGTATCTCTTAAACTCTTATTCCTCAGCGTACTCCGCGCGGCAGTCGCTCATGGAGGAAACCACGGCAGTTCCTACAAGTCGGGGAACCCGCCCAACGGACTGCCTCCCCATGACCGCGCTGCCTTGCCTCTGCGGTTTTATTCTTCCATAACTTGTGTGTAAGTCCCAAAGACTATACAGAGTTTGTATATATAAACTCATTTTTTCTATATCTTTCAATCTTCATAACTGTCTAGTGTTTTGTCCAATTTTTAATATCAATCAATCCCCTTTTTTATATTTTTCTAGGAACATGACAAAATCAAGTAGCGATAAATTTATCCCCTTAATACAAGAGCTACAAGAATTTGCTTTTAGCCAAGTAAGCTCAATGACTCTTTTGAGAATTTTGGGCTATGGTCTATTGCTACTAGCTTTATTTGACATCATAGAGATGTTAATTCCATTGAGACTGATGAATCCCTCTTGGGAATTTCAAACCTTCGGCGCATTAGTTGAACGAGTACCAGTACCTTTGATTGGATTAACATTGATATTTTATGGAGAACTACATGCACGAGCCAGATGGGAATTTCTGACTTTGAAATTTTTCTCTTGGCTTAGTTTATTACTGGCTGTGTTGTTTTTATTAATGATTCCTTTAGGAGTTGGTAACACTGTCAGACTCAATAGACAAAGTTATGCTCAAATCAATACAGCATCCCAGCAACAAATGTCTCAGGCTGAACAGGTAGAAAAGCGATTACAGCAAGCTACACCACAACAAATAGATAATTTTTTAAAGAGTCAGGGACGCTCAACAAATGCTAAAAATCCTCAAGAACTAAAAAGCCAAATTTTATTAGAAGTCTCTAAAGCTAAGGAACAAATTAAGAGTCAAGCACAAGCAAATCAATCGACTCAGCGGCTGAATTTACTCAAAAATTCTGTGAAATGGAATATTGGAGCTTTAGTTTCTGCTGCCTTATTTTTTACCATTTGGAAAGTAACTCAATGGGCAAGAATAGGTAGATAAAAGATTAATCTCGAACAACAAGATCCCCGGCTTCTCAAAGAAGTCGGGGATCTGAATCCTAGTGATACTTGCTGTTTTAAACTTTTGCTAGTTCCGGCGAGGGACGCTTGCTGTTGCGAATAGCTGTAATTGCTTCAGCATAATCTTTAGCGTTAAATACAGCTGAACCTGCCACAATTGCATTAGCTCCTGCTTCTAACACTTGCCAAGTATTGTTTGCCTTTAACCCGCCATCTACTTCAATCCAAGGGTCAAGGCCGCGTTCGTCGCACATTTGACGCAACTTGCGAATTTTAGGTACTACCGTAGGGATAAAGCTTTGACCGCCAAAACCAGGGTTGACGCTCATAATCAGTATTAAATCACAAAGCTCTAGAACATATTCAATTAGCTCTAAAGGACTACCAGGATTAAGTACTACTCCAGCTTTCTTACCAAGCTCTTTAATTTGACCTAAGGTGCGGTGCAGATGTGGCGAAGCGTTGTGTTCGCAGTGTACAGAAATAATATCAGCTCCAGCCTTAGCGAAACCTTCTACATACTTTTCTGGTTCCACAATCATCAAGTGGACATCCAGTGGTTTTGTTGTAATTGGACGAATTGCCTCCACAACCAGAGGGCCTATCGTAATATTAGGTACAAAACGACCGTCCATTACATCAACATGAATCCAATCTGCTCCTGCTGCATCTACGGCGCGAATATCTTCGCCCAGACGACTAAAATCGGCTGATAGGATAGATGGAGCAATGACAATGGGCTTTTTAGATAGGTTTTGGGTCATGGTTAGTGGGTTTGTAAGCGTCCTCGTCTGTAAGCATTGTAACAAAACATTGCGCGATCGCTCATAACTTTGATCCCGTCTTTTTTGTCAGAGTTAATAGATGAAGGAGAATAGTAGTTCTTAACTTCTCACTCTTAACTCTATAACTCTTAATTCCTAACTACTAATCAAATGACTAAAAAACTAAGCTGGATAATTTGGGGATTGAGTACTTCTTGTTTAAGTGCGCCAGTACTGGCTTCAGCTTTACAAAGTTTCTTAGGAACTAACGGCATTGATGTTTTAAAACTACACCAACCTCCTTACAATTTGACTGGTCGTAAGATTGCTATTGGTCAGGTAGAAATTGGTCGTCCAGGAATGTTTGGTTGGGATAAAGCTGTGTCTAAAAATCGTGCTGTATCCTTAGCTGGTGTGTTCTTGCGTAATGGACGAGCCAAGTCTAATAGCGGTGTTGACCCCCACGCTTACAATGTTGCTGGTGTTATGGTCAGCCAAGACAAAGCTGTACCTGGAGTTGCTCCTGGAGCGAGACTATATTCGTCTGCTGTGGGTTCTACAAAAAACATGGGTCAGCCGGAAGAATGTATATCAGCACAGCATATAGCTTCACAAAATGGTGGTGATGTTCGAGCGATTAACTTTAGCTTTGGTGAATCTCTTAATCGTGATCCGCGGCCAGAAGCGACTTTGGACGGTAAAGCTTTACTAACATTGTGTGTTGACTGGTCTAGTCGCTTTCATGATGTTGTGTATGCGATCGCAGGCAACCAAGGTAAAGGAGGTATTCCTATCCCTACAGATAATTTTAACGGTATAAACGTGGCTTTTTCATCCCGCCGAGGAGGAATTTTTAATAAAGTTGACGTTTCTAATCTAGCGGGTGCTAACCAAGGAGTCAGTGGTCGTTTAGCTGGTAAGGAGTTTAATCTTGATGGACGACGTGCCATTAGTTTAGTAGCACCTGGTAATAATATTCCCTTGCTCAATCCAGATGGCAAATTAAACAAAGTCACAGGTACAAGTTTTGCAACGCCTCAAGTTACCGCTACTGTTGCCTTATTACAAGAATTTGGCGACCGACAGATGCGGACAAAACAACGTAATTGGAGCATTGATAGTCGTCGTCATCAAGTAATGAAAGCTGTATTACTCAATTCAGCAGAAAAAATTCAAGATAGCGGCGATGGTTTACGGCTGGGAATGACGCGGACGCTCATTGATAAACAAAACCTAGATTGGTTAGCTTCTGATGCTTACAAAGATGCCACAATTCCCTTAGATTCCCAAATGGGAACAGGTCATTTAAATGCGTTTCGCGCTTATCAGCAATTTAGTTCTGGTCAATGGCAACCATCAGTTTTTGTACCTGCCATTGGTTGGGATTATCGCACAGTTAATGCTGGAACTTCGGCAGAATATTTATTAGCTAAACCGTTAAAGCAAGGAAGTTTTGTTGCTGTCACCTTGACTTGGGATAGGTTAGTCGAGTTAAACGATAAAAATAAAAATCAACAATTTGATGTTAACGAAAATTTCCGCGATCGCGGTTTGAATAATCTTGACCTCTATTTAGTCAAAACTGATGCGAAAAATTCTGATGCTGCTACTGTTTGTTCTTCAATTAGTCCAGTTGATAGTGCAGAACATATTTTCTGTCCCGTTCCTGTTACTGGGAGTTACAAAATCAGGGTTCAGTTTCGCCAACAAGTCAACGAAACAACTCAACCTTATGGTTTAGCTTGGTGGAGTGTTCCTGTTAATTGAAGTAAATATGGCGTTTCTCGTTTTAGTAAGGTATATTTCGTACTGTTTAAATATGGGGTTTCACCCTACATACTCTTCTCGTTATTATGTGCATATACAACAATTAGGTTGGGAGCGATTTCTGTGCGTGGGTTCCCCCCGTTGAAGAAAGTGGCGTTTAAGCACAGCGAACCCCAACAAAACAACGCAAATGTTGGGTTTCCTTACGTCAACCCAACCTACAATCTACCTACAATAAAATCTATTTTGCGCTTAAAAACAGACCTTAGTCCTTAATCTATTTTTCCGATTAAGAGTGTATTGCACACAACCAAAAAACTTAACAAGCACAAAATGTATTAAACAAACATTAGATTTATTTATGGTTATTAACATAAAATACTTGCTCATTTAAGCAATACGTAGTTTACAATACATTTACTCAAAACTTTAGACATTATTCCCAATCAAATCACTTCACAAATTAGCTTTAATAAGCCGGAATCACTAACCTGCATCAGTTCCCTTTTATTACTTCCAACTGCTGACTGTTACCAAAACTGTAACCATCGAATATTTTTGCTGTAATCAAGGCAATATTTAACAATTGACACATCAATTAGCGTCAAACTTTACAAATAGCTAAAAACGTTTTGTAAGCGAGGTGACAGAATGAATCGGCAAAAGTTGAGTGGTGTAAGAGAAAACTTTTTGCAAAGACGTTATGGTGTGAGTCTAGGAAGACGTTACGTTTTAGCAGCAGCTAGTGTTGTTTTATTAGGCGTATTAGGATGTTCTCAGATCAATAACAGCGCGAGTACGAATGCGCTAGTGAAATCTGAACCACCTCGCTCGGAGTCTCCGTTACAAAAAAAAAATGACCCCTGATACAAAGCTTGTGAATGCTAATAATCAATTTGGCTTCAAGCTGTATTCAGAAATTATCAAAAAAGATAGTAGTCAAAAGAACATTTTTGTTTCACCTGCGAGTGTAGCGATCGCCCTTACCATAGCTTACAACGGTGCTAGTGGCTCCACTCAACAGGCAATGGCTAAAACCCTGCAATTTCAGGGTATGAATCTCCAAGACATCAACTCTGCTTATACAGCATTAAAAAAACTGCTAGAAAATCCTGATGAAAAAGTGCAACTGACAATTGCTAACTCGCTGTGGGCGAACAAAAATACTAGCTTACAGCCAGACTTTCTCCAGAAAACCCAGGATTTCTATGAAGCAAAGGTGACAAATTTAGACTTTCAAAATGCTACAGCTCCCAGCACCATCAATAACTGGGTTAATGAGAGTACACAAGGTAAAATCAACAAAATAGTTGAAACGATTCCACCCGAACAAGTGCTATTTCTGATTAACGCCATATATTTCAAAGGGAAATGGAGCAACGAATTTGATCGAGGTCAAACTGCTGAATATCCCTTCTATCCTATATCTGGTAAGCAGAAGCAGCACCCAATGATGTCGCAGAAGGGTGACTACAAATACTACGAAAACGAGCAATTTCAGGCAATTAGTTTACCTTATGGCAAAGATGGCAAAATCAGCTTCTATATCTTTTTGCCGCAAAAAAACTCGAATCTCAAGGCATTCTACCAAAACTTAAATTTTGAGAACTGGGAAAAATGGATGTCTCAATTTAAGAAGCAGGAAGGCTTTATTCGTTTACCCCGTTTTCAAACCGACTACAACGTTACACTCAATGACGCGCTAAAAGCTTTGGGTATGGAGGAAGCTTTTACTAACAAAGCCAATTTTTCCGGCATCGGTAAAAATTTAAGCCTTAGCCAAGTTCAGCATAAAACTTTTGTTGAAGTGAATGAAGAAGGTACGGAAGCAGCAGCAGCTACGGCGGTAGGAGTAGTGACGACATCTTTAAGACAAAAACCAGAACCATTTCGGATGATTGTTGATCGCCCCTTCTTTTGTGCAATTAGAGATAATCAAACAGGGAGCATTTTATTTATGGGTGCAATAGTAGAGCCTCAGTAGAAAGTTACACAAAAACTTTCAGGAACTCTTACAGCAAATTTCATGTGGATGAGGTACATTTCCTTAGTCTCTAATCCCTAGTCCCTAGCCCCTCTCTTCTTAAAAGACGTACTATACCCAACCGAGAAACGCTGTATACCTTTTCTTTGTGTGCTTTGCGTCCTACCCTGCGGGAAGCCGCTGACGCGTCTATGCGGTTCGTTTCTATCCAATAATCTCTAAAATCAGGACTTTAGTCCTGACTACGAACGAAGATTGATTTTGAACTTGCTTAAGGTAACGTTGGTTCCGAAACATTCATATTCTTTTTGGCTTCAGCTTTGGCAGATTCTTCTGATTTAACGGGTGTAGTTATCTCTTCAGTGGCCATGCTCTCGTCTGCTTCATTAGTTAACTTTTGAGGACGTAAAGCAGTTAATGCAGTTTTAATAATTACAGCAGTTGGTACAGCCACAATCACACCTAAAAGTCCCCCTATTCTGGCTCCTGTCAACACAGAAATGAGTATCCAAACTGGATTTAAGCCAGTAAAACTACCTAAAATACGAGGGGCAATAATGTTTTCTAAAATTTGCTGGACAATAACGGCTGCTAATAAAACTCTGGTTCCCATCCAAAAATCTTGCAGTGCCACTAATAAAGTAGTGAGAGTTATACCCACAGAGCCACCAAAAGGAACCAAGGCCA
Organism: Halotia branconii CENA392; assembly: GCF_029953635.1. Lineage (NCBI taxonomy): Bacteria > Bacillati > Cyanobacteriota > Cyanophyceae > Nostocales > Nodulariaceae > Halotia > Halotia branconii. Next base: position 2,636,934 of record NZ_CP124543.1, read on the forward strand.
TAATGCCGATAGTTAAGCCAAATAACAAGCCAAATGGCACTTTCAGCCATAAAAAAGTGGGAATGAGCGCTGATGCCATGCAAATAGACAAAATCAGCTGGGTGATGAAAAAGTTTTGAAAGCTCAGACGTACTGTTTGAGAGAAAGGGGCGCGAAATCTAGTAGGAAGCCATTCTACTAAACTCTGCCAGAGTTCACCTCCATGCTGTAAAAGATAAAAAGTCAAAACCATCGTCAACAGAAAATCTAGCAAGCTTGTGAATGTGACAACAGCTAGATTTAAAACTTGTCCAGCGATCGCTTGTAGTTGTCCCTTGACGCGATCGTTAATTTGCACCACCAACGCATCAAGATTAATTGGTAAGCCAGCAATTTCTGCTTTTTCGTTTAACATCATTAACTGAGAGCGTCCAGAGTCAATCAATTCAGGTAAACGAGCCACCAATTGCTGAGCTTGGGTAAGGGCTAAGGGAAACAGAGTTACACCCAGCGCCAATAAAACCGATAAAGCTAACAAAAAGACTAGAATAGCGACTTGCTCTCGTCTTCCACCCTGACGCTCCATCCAGGTAACAGGGTAGTTGAGCAGAAATGCTAGAACTGAGGCTCCGACTAAAATGACTATTAGAGAGTGAAAATAATGAAAAATTGCCGAAACAGCCCAGCCATTGAGAACTAATAGTGGAGCGCATAAAGCGATCGCCCCGATTTGAGCTATTGGTGTGAGTGTTTGCCACCAGTTGACTAGCTTGCGTGTCTGCATCTTTAGCCGATTGCGGGATAGAACTAAGTTAAATCTTGGTTTACAGCTTATTATCTCTAACTACATCACCAAATTTCATCCCTCTAGTTTAGGATTAGACTCATCCCAATGGACAATTTTGAATCAATTGGCAATATAGGCAGTAGTGAAATGGAGACAAAAGAACAAGAAGACGCAGAAAATAAGGCAATAGGAGATAATTTTACCCATCCCGAATTTTTAAGATCCAGTCAAAATACAGCTACATCAAAAAGACAATTACTGTTGTATTTAATTCCAGTAATTGGATTTTTTCCATCTTTGTGGACTCTCTATCGCCATCAAGGTAGTCGGGAACAACTAATCGTGAGTCGTCTGTCTATTACTCTGGCATTTACTTGGTTGTTGGGTTACTTTTTGTTAGCAACTGGTGCAGAAAATTCAGCATTTTTCACATTGCGTTTATTAATTCTCAATAGCTTTCTCACATCTAGTTATTTTTTAGTGAGTGTCTGGTTGATGTTTCGCATTATTCAGGGTAAATCTAGTCGTTTACCGGGTTTTAGCAATTTTGCCGAGCGTATACTGGGTAAATACTGACCTTAATTTCTACAAGCGATCGCTAGATTAGTATTCTTACTTAAATGCTTATAAATAACAGATTATCTACTACTAGATCTGGTCAAATTGCCTTATTGTTGTCATACTGCAAGACAACATCTCCAAATTTGCCACAAATAATGGGGAAATGCTGCTAAAAGTGTTGTAGTTGAAACAATAGTGAACAACTCAGCCAAATTCATTAAAAGTTAACTATTATGAGTTAATTTGTCTGCATCTTATTTTTAGTCTGCAAATTTACCGAATTTGATTCAGTTAAGTGTGAGGAAATCTGTGACCATTCAAAGAACTTCGGTGGAAGGAAACCAGTTGTCAAATACTCCCAATTCCAAAGACAAAAATTCTCCGACCTCAAAATCAGCACGTTGGCTTTGGTTTTGGGTGGGTATGAGTGGTATTGCAATGGTATCAGCAACAGCAGGGGCGCTGTTAGCTGTTTCTTTGACTAGTACACCGTTGCAGCAAGCCCAGCTAAGTGCTAAAGACGAAGCAGTTTTTGATGGCGATCGCATTTCTGGTGGTGGCTTGCGATTTTCGGAATTAACTCGCCCCGTCAATCTCTTAGTTATGGGGATGAGTGTACTACCACCAGATATTCAAAATCCTCCTGCTGAAACCAAAGACCTGAAATATTTACCCCAGGTCAACTCTTTTGATGGTCTTTCGGATGTGATGCTTTTGCTCAAATTTGATCCAGAGACAAAAAAAGTAGCCATGCTTTCTATTCCCAGAGATACCCGCATAGAAATTGAAGGGCATGGTACAAGAAAGATTAATGCTGCCAATCTAGAAGGCGGGCCAGCTTTGACTGCTAAAACAGTCAGTAATTTGTTGGGCGGAGTAGGAATTGATCGCTATGTCCGAATCAACGTTTTGGGAGTAGGCAAACTAATTGATGCTTTGGGTGGGGTGACAGTCTATATACCCAAAGACATGAAATACCAAGATGATTCCCAGCATCTATATATTAATTTGAAGGCTGGTAAGCAGCACCTCAATGGTGATCAGGCACTACAATTATTACGTTTTCGCCATGATGCATTAGGAGATATTGGGCGGATTCAGCGCCAGCAAATGGTACTGCGGGCTTTGATGGATCAGACCCTTAACCCCGTAACTGTGGCTCAATTACCTAAAATTCTTAATGTAGTTAAAGAACACATTGATACCAATTTAACAGTTGAGGAATTAGTGGCATTAGTGGGTTTTGGAGTGCGAACTAATCGCTCAAATATGCAAATGTTAATGCTGCCAGGTCGCTTTAGCGAAAAGAACGAGTATGATGCTAGCTATTGGCTACCCAGCAGACGTGGTATTGCCAAACTCATGACTCAATATTTTGGCTTAGAATCTGTAGAATCATCCAGCGAAATACCACATTTTACTGACCCAGGTTCTTTACGGGTAGCTATTCAAGATAGCACAGGTAGCGATCGCTCTCAACTGCGACCCTTGCTGAGAGCCTTAGAAAGAGCTGGCTATCGTAATGTTTATATATCTAAACCTTGGAGTGAACCTTTAGAAGTTACTAATATTATTGCTCAGCAAGGAGATGGTGAAAGTGCTGAATCAATCCGCAATTCTTTAGGATTTGGAGATGTACGCGTAGAAAGCACTGGCAATCTCGACTCGGATATCAGTATTCAAGTAGGTAAAGATTGGTTACAACAAAAAGATATCTTTTTTGAGTCTCGGTAAAGGGCATGGGGCATGGGACACTTGTACTGAGTTTCGACACTTCGACAGGCTACTTCGACTACGCTCAGTACAAGTCAGTGCAGCGCTGCGCGGCAATCGAGTTTCGACTACGCTCAACTGCCGCGTAGTCGAGATTCAACTACCGCGTAGTCGAAGTATGGGGCATGGGGAAGAGAGAGTTTACCATTCTGTTAGGGCGATCGCTATTCCTTGTTGCAATTCTGATCTAAGTGTGGGGTCATTTGTCAAGTCTTGCAATTGTTGATGGGCGACTTTTTCATCCAGTTTTTTCAGTGCTGCGATCGCGTGTAGTCTCACTACTTGATTTGGATCTGCTAGTAACAAAATTAATGGCTTAATTGCCTGTATATTGCCTAACTGCCCTAAAGACAGGGCAATCGCACTTTTAATATTGGCAATTTTGATGGCTGGATGCTGCGATCGCAGTACATGCATTAAAATTTCTGCGGCTGGTGTGGTTAACTGCGGTTTTTGTACTCGCCCCAAAACTGTAACAATTTCTTGCCAAACCGTCTGTGACGTACTTTGATCAAGGGCTTTTTGTAAATATTTCAAACCAGATAGTGTTTCTACCCAAATCAAAGCACGGATGGATTCTAGTTGTAGCAGTTGTGGTGTATGGGGTGATACCAATATCTCAAATAAATGCTTGGTAGCTTCGTCGCAACGCATTCGAGAAAGGGCAATCGCCGCTGCACAACAAATCTCAAGATTCAAGTCATGAAGTCTTGGTTGCAGTTCTGTCACTAAATCTAATTCTGTACATAAATCAGGGCGAAAACCTAAACCCAAAACTGCTGTACGTCTGACTATGGCAGATGTATCATTCAAGGCATTTAATAATACTGGTGGTACACGTTGATCATGAAAACTGCTGAGGGCTTCTAATGCTGTGGCGCGTACTTCTGCTTGGTCATCTTGTACTACACTCAACAGAGGTGTGATAATTTCTCTGCTGTGGATATAAGCAAGCGATCGCACTGCCACAAGTCTGGTATTTTCTTGTGTTAAAAGTTCGGCAAGTTGAGTAATAGCAACAGAACCCATTTGTCCTAATGCTGCGGCGGCGATCATTTTGAGTTCTTCATCCTCACTGGTTTTTAGCAAATCCACCAAAGAACTGATCGCATCTGGATGTTGAAATTCGCCTAAAGTCCGCGCTGCATACCAACGCAATTCTACTTCTGCCTCTTCATCTTCTAAGATTTCAATTAATGGCAAAATGGCAATATTTCCTAAACGAGTCAATACTTTAGCAATTTCCCAACGTTCTTGAAAATCTCCTTTTTCTAAAATCGAAATTGCTAATTCTAGCAGTTGTTCTGGATTTGCAGAGTCTTCTGCCAGAATCAACTGCTGTAAATATTGAACTAGCAATGACCAATCAGCTACATCATGTGCTGCTTGTGCTTGCACTAAAAGCTGCTTGAGATTATTCACCAATTTTGAATTTAGGTTTGCTTAACTACAACTGAATTGCCCTCAATTTTGGCGGTGTAAGTTGTCAAGGGTTTAGAAGCTGGGCCTTTCTGCACTTTACCGTCAGCCTCAAATTCAGATTCGTGACAGGGACATAAGAATGTTTTTGTTGACGGTTCCCACCCTACCGTACATCCTTTATGAGTACAAGTAGGGTTAACAGCAATGAGATTGGCAGTTTTAGATGTACCAACTACTAAAACAGGCCCAACAGGCGAGTTTTTATTCAGCAATTGACCAGTTTTATCTAATTCTGCTGAAGTGCCTACTGTTTGCCAATTTCCAGATGTTGAAGATGTTGGTGTGGTAGTTGCTGAAGATGTAGGTGTGCTTGTTTGAGAAGAACAGGCAGCAATTGCCACAGGTAGGCTGCTAGCTATCCAACCCAAACCTACCCAATTGATAAAATCACGACGTTTCATGGCTAATGAAATTATGTGTAAGCTGTAACTAATTTTTTATACTATGCGTAAAACGCATTAAATTGATACATATTCAGCATTTTTACTAAAATTTTGTAGCTATTTATACGATTCTATCAAAAAAATCACCTTAATCTGGCAAGTATCGAAATTGTTACATAAACAGTAACTAAGTCCTTTTGATAAGTCTTGCAAATGCAAAAAATTTCAACTTTCCTCTAAATTAATTACGAAATCACCTTTAGCTTGGGATAGTCAATGTAATTTAGTAATTCGTAGTTGCAATTAGTGGTTGCTCTGTCCCTCTTAAAATTACGAATTACGAATTACGAATTATTTAGTTAGATTATGACAGATACAGGAACTACTACTAAAACCAGCCTAAATAAGTTCGAGAAATTCAAAGCTGAAAAAGATGGACTCGCCGTCAAGGGGGAGATAGAAAAATTTGCCTCTTTAGGCTGGGAAGCAATAGATGAAACAGACCGCGATCATCGACTGAAGTGGATGGGTGTGTTTTTTCGCCCAGTGACTCCAGGCAAATTTATGATGCGGATGCGGATACCTAATGGTGTTCTTAATAGTAATCAGATACGTGTTTTAGCGTCAGTGGTGCAGCGTTATGGTGATGACGGTAGTGCTGATATTACAACAAGACAAAATATCCAATTGCGGGGAATTAGAATTGAAGATTTACCAGATATCTTGAATCGATTTCACACAGTTGGATTAACCAGCGTCCAGTCGGGGATGGATAATGTCCGCAATATCACAGGTGATCCTGTGGCGGGGTTAGATGCGGATGAGTTGTATGACACACGAGAGTTAGTACAACAAATTCAGGATATGTTGACTAACAAAGGAGAAGGTAATCCAGAATTTACCAACCTACCTCGCAAGTTTAACATTGCGATCGCTGGTGGACGAGACAATTCAGTTCATGCGGAAATTAACGATTTAGCCTTTGTTCCAGCCTTTAAAGAAGAAAATAAAGTCTTCGGTTTTAATGTTTTAGTTGGTGGCTTTTTCTCAGCCAAACGCTGTGAGGCGGCAATTCCTCTTAATGCTTGGGTGTCTCCAGAAGATGTGGTAGCTGTATGTAGAGCGGTTTTAGAAGTTTATCGTGACCACGGCTTACGTGCGAATCGGCAAAAATCCCGCCTGATGTGGCTAATAGAGGAATGGGGTTTAGAAAAGTTTCGTTCCCAAGTTGAAGAACGTTTGGGTAAGTCATTATTACCCGCAGCTGCAAAAGATGAAATTGACTGGGAAAAACGCGATCATATAGGGGTATATAAACAAAAACAATCAGGATTAAATTACGTAGGCTTGCACATTCCTGTTGGTCGGTTATATGCCGAGGATATGTTTGAAATTGCCAGTCTGGCAGAAGTTTACGGCACTAGTGAAATTCGCCTGACTGTTGAACAAAATATTATTATCCCCAACATTCCTGACTCACGTTTAGCAACATTTTTAACAGAGAATCTTTTAGAAAGATTTTCAACTAATCCTGATTTATTGACGCGATCGCTCGTTTCTTGCACAGGCGCACAATTTTGTAATTTTGCCCTGATTGAAACCAAAAACCGCGCCCTAGCAATGATTAAAGCTTTAGAAGCCGAGTTAATCCTCACTTCTCCAGTCCGCATTCATTGGACTGGTTGCCCGAACTCCTGCGGACAGCCGCAAGTTGCAGACATCGGTTTAATGGGAACTAAAACTCGCAAAGATGGCAAAACCGTAGAAGGTGTAGATATCTACATGGGTGGCAAAGTTGGTAAAGACGCTCATTTAGGAACCTGTGTTACTAAAGGCATTCCTTGCGAAGACTTGCAATCAGTATTGCGACAACTACTGATTGAAAACTTCGGCGCACGCTTGCGAGAAGTAGTCACAGTTAGGAATTAGGGAAGAGAAAATTTTTTTTGGCGTTACTGAATCGAGGTATGAACTTGAAAAATTCAAAATAAAAAACTCTTAACCTTTGCGTCTTTGCGCCTTTGCGTGAGACTAATCAATATTTCCACTCAGCAACACCAAGAGTTTTTTAATATCCAATCAGGGCGATCGCATCATTGCCCACAGATTTCTCTATGCAATTTTTTGATTTTTTAGTAAGGAAGGCTTCATGCTGCAAGGATTATTTTCATTTCGTGGGCGTTACCGCATTTTGCATTTAACGTGGTTTGCGTTTTTTCTTTCATTTGTAGTTTGGTTTAACTTTGCCCCTTTTTCTACAGCAATTCAAGAAACTTTCAGTCTAAGTCCAGGACAAATCAGAACTATTGCTATTTGTAATGTTGCCCTGACTGTGCCAGCTCGCATCATTATTGGCATGGTGTTAGATAAATATGGGCCACGCATTACCTACTCAATGCTGCTGATCTATGCTGCCATTCCCTGTATTGCCTTTGCAATGGCACAAAACTTCAGTCAATTGGTAATTAGCCGTCTAGCATTAAGCATTGTAGGTGCTGGTTTTGTAATTGGTATCCGCATGGTTGCCGAATGGTTTCCACCGAAAGAAATTGGTATCGCTGAGGGTATCTATGGCGGTTGGGGTAATTTTGGTTCGGCGGCGGCCGCTTTTACTTTACCTTCTTTAGCTGCGGTGACTGCCTTTGTAGCTGCTGGTCAAATTAACTGGCGATTAGCGATCGCATTGACTGGAATTGTCGCTGCTATTTACGGATTTATTTATTTGGTCAACGCCCAAGATACTCCTTCTGGCAAAGTTTATCAAAAACCCAATCGCCACGGCGGCATAGAAGTCACCAGTAAAAGAAGCTTTTGGTTGCTGATGTTGATGAATATTCCCCTCGTTGGCATATTAGCTCTACTAGCATGGCGTATTAGTAATTTTGGTTTATTAAATCAGACTCAACTATTTATTGTTTACCTTTTGTTAGTTGGTCTGTATGTTTTTCAAGCCTACAAATGCTGGGATGTCAATCGGGATTTGATGACAGGTAAGAAGCAATATCCCCCTAAAGAACGCTACGAATTTTCTCAGGTGGCTTTATTAGAACTAACTTACTTCGTGAATTTTGGTTCGGAGCTGGCAGTTGTTTCCATGCTCCCAGCATTTTTTGAATCAACCTTCACCTTGAGTAAAGTTTTGGCAGGGATGATTGCAGCTAGCTATGCATTTATGAACTTGTTAGCTCGTCCTGGTGGAGGCTGGATTTCTGATACTTTAGGCAGCCGCCGATGGACAATGACCGTACTGACAGGTGGTATCGGTATCGGCTATCTACTGATGGGTGGTGTTAACAGTAATTGGTGGCTACCCATAGCAATTTTGTTAACTATGGCTTGCTCATTTTTCGTTCAAGCCGGGGAAGGTTCAACCTTTGCGATCGTACCTTTAATTAGACGACGAGTTACAGGTCAGATTGCTGGTAACGTCGGTGCTTATGGCAACGTGGGGGCTGTGGCTTATCTGACTCTCTTTAGTTTGTTACCTGAAGGTGATATCGGTAACAGAATCTTCTTTCAGACTTTAGGAATTAGCGCCTTGATTGTTACATTTCTTTGCTGGTTCTTCCTCAAAGAACCTAAAGGCTCATTTGCTGAACATCATGAGGGTGAAGAACCAGAATTGGCAATGGATTCAGCAGAAGCATTTCCTTTCATAACCGAAGAATAAAAATAGAGGCAAGTTCAAGGGATTTTGCGGGGCTGCGAGATCCCCGACTTCTTCAAGAAGTCGGGGATCTGAACACCATAACTAACTAAACTAATTTACTGCATTAATAAAACCTGTTTATCGGCGTTTATCGGCGGTCTATTTTGATTTATGACTGAATTTACCAAAACCCTTTGTCCATACTGCGGTGTTGGCTGCGGTTTAGAGGTTTCACCTCCAGCACAACCTAACAAAGCTACCAATCGAGATAGCAAAGGAAATCCGATTTGGCGCGTGCGGGGGAACAAAGCCCATCCATCCAGTCAGGGTATGGTTTGTGTCAAGGGTGCAACGATCGCAGAATCTTTAGATAAAAACAGATTACATTACCCAATGGTACGGGATTCTTTAGATCAAGAGTTCCGGCGTGTTAGTTGGGATGAAGCCTTTGATTTGATCACTAAGCAAATTCAAACAGTGCGCTGTACCCAAGGGGCAGAAGCCTTATGTGTGTATGGCTCTGGTCAGTTTCAAACCGAAGACTATTACATTGCCCAAAAACTTTTCAAAGGCTGTCTAGGAACTAATAATTTTGATGCCAACTCGCGTTTATGTATGTCTAGTGCTGTGGCTGGCTACATTCAAAGCTTTGGTTCTGATGGGCCGCCCTGCTGCTACGAAGATTTGGAGTTAACTGATTGTGCGTTTTTAATTGGTACGAATACTGCTGAATGTCATCCTATAGTTTTCAATCGACTAGAGAAATACCACCGAAAAAACCGCAAAGTCAAAATGATTGTGGTCGATCCCCGTCGCACACCGACCGCCGAAGCCGCTGACCTACATTTAGCGATTCGTCCTGGTACTGATATCGACTTGTTAAATGGCATCGCCCATTTATTAATGCACTGGGGTTACATTGATCCGCTGTTTATTGACGACTGTACTAGCAATTTTCCTGCTTATGCTGAGGTGATTCGCCACTATTCCCCAGAAGTAGTAGCTCGTCAATGTGAGATCAGCATTGAAGATTTAGAAACAGCAGCCCGCTATTGGGGGGAATCGCAACGGGTACTATCGCTGTGGTCAATGGGTGTAAATCAATCATCAGAAGGTACAGCTAAAGTTAGGACTATCATTAATCTGCATTTGATGACAGGACAAGTTGGTAAACCAGGAGCCGGCCCTTTTTCTCTCACAGGTCAGCCGAACGCGATGGGAGGAAGAGAAGCCGGAGGTTTGGCACATTTATTACCCGGCTATCGGGTGGTGACAAATCCTCAGCACCGCGCCGAAATTGAGGATTTTTGGGGATTAGAGCGCGGTCAAATTTCTCCCAATCCGGGCTTAACTGCTTGGGATATGATTACTGGGTTAGAAACTGGCGATGTCGGGTTACTGTGGATTGCTGCTACTAATCCAGCTGTGAGTATGCCAGATTTAGAACGGACTAAAAAGGCGTTATTGCGATCGCCTTTTACGATCTACCAAGATGCTTATTATCCCACAGAAACCTCAGCTTATGCTCATGTTCTGCTCCCTGCTGCTCAGTGGGGTGAAAAAACTGGCGTGATGACAAATTCCGAAAGGATGGTAACTTTGTGTCAAGCTTTCCGCCAACCGCCAAGAGAAGCCAAAGCAGATTGGGAAATTTTTGCAGAAGTGGGACGTAGGCTGGGCTTTACCAAAGAATTTGCCTTTGCTAACTCGGCTGAGGTTTATGCCGAGTTTGTTCAATTAACAAGCGATCGCCCCTGTAACATGACGGGTATCAGTCATGAACTGTTACAATCTCAAGGTGCAACTCAATGGCCATGTCCCGAAGAGAGCAGCACTTCGGCTACGCTCAGTGACCAAAAAGCAGGGGGAGAAACAAAGCGTCTTTATACAGATTTACGTTTTCCCACTTCTGACGGACGCGCTCGATTTGGAGCTTATTACTCGAAAGGATTAGCAGAACCACCTGATCCTAATTATCCTTTTGTATTAACTACTGGGCGACTTTACGGACATTGGCACACTCAGACACGTACTGGCCGGATTGAAAAAATTCGCTCGATGCACCCAGAGCCATTTATCGAAATTCATTCCCGTGATGCTGCTAATTTAGGAATTATCGATAACCAATTAGTACAAGTGCGATCGCGTCGAGGTAATGCTAATTTTCCCGCAAAAGTGACGAAGGCGATCGCCCCTGGTACAGTATTTGTCCCTATGCACTGGGGGGCGCTGTGGGCAAAAGATGCCGAAGCCAACACCCTAACCCATCCCGAATCTTGCCCTGATTCTCTGCAACCAGAATTGAAAGCCTGTGCAGTACAACTGATTCCAGTGTCTGTAGAAGTTCCCATCAAAAATTATCAACTCCAGTTCTCGCAATGGTGATCTGCTTGTTATATCCTTAAACAAGAAATTGGTAATTAAATTAATAGCCGATAGTCAATGGTGATGATTAGATTTTTCAATCATCACCATTAATTATTGGTAGTTACTTATTATATCTGTTTCATTACTAATTTCTTGTTTCGTTAAAACCAGGGTACATTAGATGAGAAAATTAATTAAAACAATCTTAGGAGCTACCAAAGATGAAAACTTTATGCACGCTATTGAAAATGTTGAAGTCATAGTTTCTAAGGTTTTATCAATTTTGATGGTTTTGGTAATTATAGTTGCAATTGGAGATTTAGCTGTTTTTTTAATTAGAGAATTATTTGATACGCCCTATGGTAAATTCAACAAAACTTTATTTCAGATATTTGGTTTATTTTTAAATATTCTAATTGCTTTAGAGATTTTAGAAAATATTACAGCCTATTTGCGAAAACACGTTTTTCAAGTTGAGTTAGTTATTGTTACTTCTTTAATTGCCGTAGCTCGAAAAATTATTATTCTTGACTTAGAAAAAGTTACTGGCATAGATATAATTGGATTAGGCATTGCCATTTTGGCTTTATCAATTAGTTATTTAATAATTCGTAGTAATTCAGGACATGCACGCTAATCTCTAAATTCACGTATAAATATACGAATATAATTTTGAATAAAAAGTATGACAAACTTTTTTAAATTTGAAGCAGATTTTGTCAATTCTCTGCGTTGTATACCTATGCACGTCCGCTATAAACTTGATACCTGCGGCATTAAACTAAAATTGTCTGACTGGAATCAAATGACTCAGGCTGAACACGAAACTTTAGTTGAATTACCTTGCACTACAGAAGTAGAAGTTAAACTTTACCAAGAATATCTTCAACAGCTAATTTTAGAACGCACAGGCACACCAGCTTCAAAGTTACCTATTGAATATTATCCTGCATGGATGAACTCTAGCACTATACCAGTAAGTCTTCAAAAAAAAGCCCAAGAAATAGGTGTTAACCTGACACTGCAACAATGGCAAGCTTTAAATCCCTTACAGCGTTTTGCTCTGATTAAACTCAGCCGTCCTGGACATGAAAATAAAAACTTTCCTTTAGCCCTAGCAGAATTTCATCTACTTTAACGCGAGTTCGACGGGACTAAAAAACCATAGAGAGTGCATCCAATTTGAGAGTTAAAATGCCTTCTGAGACTGTATTACTGTAGAATCATCACTTTTTAGATTGCTTTTAATTTGCAAACAGTAGTTTGATGTTGCCACTAAGTAAAACATAATTTGTACGAACAGTAAAAAGTAGTGGATTTTTCTATCCCAACCTTTTGGTGAATTTTGATTTTTCATTATCACTCTTGATAAGATTTACTTTCTTTAATTCTATAAAGCCGCGTTTAAAAATTCAGTATATGAGAAGTAAATCTGCACAAATATAATAGATATAGTGCAGCCTTAGTTAAAAAACATCAATCAGATAAGAGCGCATTTATAATTCGCTCAATATCATTGAGAGAGTTAATTAAGTGCAAGTGAATAGCTTCAGTTAATTTAGACTGGTTTTGCTCAAGGATAGCTTTAAATATATTCAAGTGGATTGGATTTTGTCCAAGTGATATGTTGAAATTAAGTTGGGGAATCCAAATTTTGAAAAATTCTATATAATCTTGTCTATATCGTTCGACTAAAATTCTTATAGTTTCGTCAGGATGGGCATTCATGATGCGCGTATGAAGATACTCATCCAAAAGGAGCATTAGCACATTATCCTTTTGATGTGATGCCATTTTATAAAGATAGAAGACCTCTTGAAAACTATCTAAATCTTTTTGATTAATAACATTTAAAAAATATTTGCTTGCGGATTTTTCATGCTGAAATCTAATTTTCAATCGCTGTGAAAATTGTCCAATAGAATATTGTGGAAAGTATTCAAGTATAGGGTTAGATAAAACTTTAGCAAACTCAACTCTCAGAGAGGGATTAGGGGCGATTTTTCCGGTTTCAATATCTACTATTGTTCTCCGACATGAAAAACACGCTTCAGCTAATTTCTCTTGTGAGCAATGTTTTAAATTCCGCACATTTTTTAATATGCGTCCATAAGCTTTCTTTGTTAACCTATCATTTGGTAAACCATCCATAGCTATTATTGTTCGTTTATAAGCCAGATTGTTCTTTAATGTATCAAATGCAAAAGAGTAGATGGGCTAAGTGAGCAGTTTTTCTGCACATTTAAGATACCAGCAAGAACGAAGACATTGTTAACTTTTGTTTCAGTAATTGAATGCGACAACAGCATATCTTATATTTCCTGATGCCACTGTAAACGGGTAACTATTCTGGAGTTGTCAGTGGACGATAAAATTAGGCAAGCCTAGTTGGTTAAATGTGCGCTTGAACACCGCAGGAGCGATCGCTTGCGAGGTAATCTAAAACTGAATACTTTTTGCTTGATTACAAAAATGGCAAAATAACTTTAATCTATTAGCAATTTTATATTGTTTAAATGACATTAAATAATGTGGCAAAAACTACTAAATATTTAATCAATTGCGATGCATTTAATTTGCAGTAAAATGTCAATAGCGCGTTGTTGAGGTAATCTAAATTAACATATTTGATAAATTAGACACAAAAAAGACTCTCCATAGCCAGAATACTTACCAAAATTAGGTTAAACAATTTTAAATTTTGAATCAGTGAAATTTGAATTTCTTTACCAAGAGTAAAGCTATAGTGTATTTAGCAATTCTGCTCTTGGTGTGGCTAAGGTCAAGTCCTACTGCCAAAAGTATCTTATGAATTAGTTTGGGAAGACACTCTAACTCGATGATAGGCAAAAACGCAAGACATAACGCATTTCTGCGGCTGGTGTCTGGTAACGGAGTAGCTTTGGGAACGGAATCTCGCTACTCGCTATTTACCAGTAAAGAGGTAGTAATTGGACGCGACCCCAGTTGCCAAGTTGTCTTAGATGCCATGACGTATCGGATGGTATCTCGTCGTCATGCCGTGGTTCGTCCTCTTTCTTCATCTCCAGATAGCAAATTTAGCTGGCTACTTTGTGATTTAAATAGCGCTAATGGCACTTATTTAAATGGGCAACGCTTGTATGGATGTCAGGAATTACACGCAGGCGATCGCATTTCTTTAGGTGCTGATGGGCCACAATTTATTTTTGAACATGAATCTATCTCTCAAGCTACTGTATTAAGCAACCAAAGCGCAGCCTTGCCTTCAGCAAGAAACTATCAAAACCACACCTATTTAAAGCCTCCAGATTCGGTCAGCTTCACTCAACTATTTCCAATTATTTCCACTGGCAAAGATTTAACTCGCAAAGCTTACCTTGTACCAGGAATGCTGACTGTAGTATTTGTGGTGCTGATGTTTGCTACTGTAGGTCGCCCCCAAGCTAATCAAATAATTGTAGCGATTTACATAGCATTTGCTGCCTACTATTTTGTTTATCAACTTTGCGGTAAACAAAAACCTTGGTGGGTGCTAATAGGTGCAGCCTTGGGTACAGCAATGATTTTGCTCAGTCCTGTATTAGATCTATTTATCTTTGTATTTCGTAGTGTTTTGCCTGGTAGCTTACCCTCATCTAACGAATCTATCACCTTCACAGAACTGCTGGTGCGAATGTTTTTTGGGGCTGGGTTGATGGAAGAATTACTCAAGGCTTTGCCTATAATTGGGGCATATTTCATCGGCAATAGCTTACCCTCTCCTTGGCGAGAACGCATCGGTGTTTGGGAGCCTTTAGATGGCATTCTCTTAGGAACAGCTTCGGCTGTAGGCTTCACTTTATTGGAAACGTTGGGACAATATGTACCAGAGATAACTAACAATGTTGCTCAACAAGTAGGCGTGGGGGCTGTTGGTCAACTGGTAGGTTTGCAACTGCTAATACCACGTATTCTCGGTTCCGTGGCAGGACACATGGCTTACAGCGGCTATTTGGGGTATTTTATTGGGTTAGCTGTTCTTAAGCCCCGGCGGAGTTGGCAAATTCTCGCCGTTGGCTATCTCAGTGCTGCTGCCCTCCACGCTTTATGGAACGCTACAGGATCTATCAATGCTTTACTATTGGTGGTAGTTGGAGTGTTATCTTATGCCTTTTTGATGGCAGCAATTCTCAAAGCACGGGCATTGTCACCAACGCGATCGCAAAATTTCGCTACCCGCTTCCTTGGCCCTAAATAGGTGAAAATGAGAAAACTAAAATCTGCATAAACTTTTTTAGAGTTCTCTAAAGTTGAGAAAACCTTTTGTTGAAATAGCCAGTTGCTTCTACCCAACTATATCAGTCTTAGCGAAACTAACATTCTCTTTTATGTCTTAAGATAGATGGCGCTAGTTTCGCGATCAATCTATGGTTAGATTATTATAGGGTGTCTTTACCTAAAAATAATAAATTTGCAGAACTCACAATACAAGTACTACTGCAAGCAAAACTAATTGCCACTGAAATTTAACTAAATTAAAAAGAGACGACACAGATAAAAAATAAAAGTTAGACTTCGGGCTGCAAGTTATCTAATTGTTTTAAAACGTAGTAAGCGATCGCAATACTAATCTTGGCTTGCTCGATTTCTGATAAATTTGTCCAGTCTCGATTTTCAATATTACTAATAATAGATTTGAGGTTTTGCGGTTCACTGCTACGCATACTATATGCAAAAGGGCGAGCTAAAACAAACAAATCCTCAGATTCCCATGTAGGCATGACAGCTTGAACGCACTGCACTAATTGCTCACCTATAGATTGTTGAGATGCAAAAATGTCAGTGGCTTTCTGGGCGATCGCATTCAACCAACCTTGAGGTACATTTGCAACAAAAGCTGTCTGTAAAGATTCTTGAAGACTGTCTATACCTGCACAACCTGTATTACACTTGTAATGTGAAGAAGTTTCAACTTCCGACCAAAGTGTATCCAGTTGCTCATAAAAATTTTGCGATTGTGTAGTTAGTTCTTCATCAAGTAAGTCTTGCATTCCCAACTGCTGTTCTAGTTCAGCAAAATATTCTTCAGATTCATCATCAGCAGGATTCCAAGGATAAGTAGCATCTTCTGGTTCTAGTAACGCTTCTAACAGTTCTAATTCCACCAAAGATGGGAAAGAATAGAAAGTGTTGTCGGAATTGTTGATTTTATTAATCATTTGTTGTCTCCTAGTAAATTAGTTAACGTTATTGACAGCTACACCTGTCGTAATTAAGTTTCCGTAAAAAAGTCGATTTTTGATAACGAGAAAAATAAGTCTTTTAGGCTCGTGCTGATGTAAGTAATTTAACGGACATAATTTTTCCTTACCTATTTGTTCATTCAATACTTTAGCCTAGGAATCTTCAATAATAAATTCCCAAGTTTCACCTCTAGAACTTCCAAACTTTAATTGCATTCCTGACTCTAAGGGAACTTCCTCACGAAGGATTTGTTGCCAACCATTAAGGCCTAAACACCAAGTTGTGCCGTAAGTAGAAAAATCTTGTAGATAATAAGTTCGCACCGGAGTAGCGCCTGTGAGGGTATTCCGGCATAAAATTTCGGCATGACGCTTAGAAACTGAAGGTTCGGGGATGACAATATCATTATCTTTCGTGCGGCCGATGCGGGTGACACCAGAGCGCAAAAACCAGATTTTGCCTCCCGGTAAAAGCGATCGCAAACAAGCTCTAGTAACCGGAGAATTAAGATTGGGGATAGCAGTATCAGGTAGTTCGGTAATACCTTCATCAAAGCTTTTAATGAGTTCACCATCAAAATCAGGATGCAGGTAAAGAACAGGTAAAGTCCAAGCAGGTTGATTGAACTTATATATTGTTAACAGTTCTTGCCTAGCTTCCGCCACTGCTTCATCAATGGGTTTACGCGATCGCAAAGCTTTGGCAAACACTTGAATAAAACTATGGCTTTCGTGATCGGCAATTTCATCACGCATTCCTAAAACAGCAGGCACACCATGACGGATTAAGACTTCTGCTAAACTACTGGCAAGAATCGCTTGGTGATTAATCGCGGCTGGTTGCGCTCCCCAACAAGCATTGAAAACTGCCAGTTTCAAACCACTGCGAATTAATACTTGTGCTAATTCTATGCCATTCAAGGTCATGCTAGGACGCAAAAATAATAAGCCGCCATCTGGGTTTGGTAAACCGTGACCAGCATAAAAAAAGACGTTGTATGCCTTAGTTTCGAGTTCCTGAATCAATTCTTGTGGGGTTGGTTGCAGCAGCGTTTTCACTGTACAAGGTGCATATACTTGATAATTGTTACCCACAGAATTGTTATTTAAGAGAGTTTGTTCTAAGATGGCTGCTTCTTGTGTTAACTGCAAATTCTCATCATGTCCTAAAACCAGCAAGATGTTTAAAGCCTGATCGGTTCGCAAATACGGCAGGGGTTCAACTTCGCTTGTGGTACGGCTAAATAGCAAATCTTGTGAGAGAGACATGGCCGACTTACCAGGCTCTCTTTGCATAATTTCCCAAGGTAAGGCAATCAGATCTGGGTCACGAATTTCTAGGCGAAAACGCAAACGCGTATGCTGACCCATAGCCATACCACGACTGCGTTCTAAACTACCCAGAATTGGCCCATCAAATACCCAACGCCATAAATTCATTCCCATGTATTGCATGAGACGACTACTGTAACCAGAGCCTTGTCCTAGAGGAAGTGAAACCAAATTGATCGGCAGTGGATTTCCTGGCTGTTGAGTTGAGCTTCTAGAAATATCTAAGCCACTATGACCAGTAAACATCTGTTGCCATTCTTGCCAAACTTGGGTGAGTTCAACAGGCCATACACAGTCATGCAAAACATAACCACTGGGATAGGGAGCTTTAACCACCCAAATAGCGAAGTTATCTGTGCCAGTGTTGATCAGACGGGCGATCGCCAGGTTCAGGGATGGCATGGATTCATGAAACTAAGAGGTAAAAACAAATAATTGACAATAATAATTTTCCCCTAGGAAAACTTATACCTTGTGTGTATTATTTCAGGTTTTTACCAGTTTATCGACTATCTAACTCAGATGGATTAGGATCTTTTTGGGCATTTGGTACAGGAGATTGGCTATTTAGAGGTTGGGGAACAGTATTACAACTATCATCTGATTGCAATACAGAGATATTTAAGCGTTTGAGTAAAGATAATTCGACCTGCACTGTTGGCTCTACTTTGCGTGGAGATACGGCAGCTACTAGCTTGTTAACTGTTACTGGTTGATTTGGCGTACCTGGAGCAAAGCAAAGCTGTAACTGCACCAATGAATTACCAGCAGCATTTGGAAGATTAGGTTTTGTCTCAATCACTTTCAAAACACTGCCTGAGAGGAAACTTTGTTGATCTAAAGTAATTTGTTGATTAGTTCTAATCAACCATCCGGGAGCAAGGTTATCAAATGATCGCCCTTGAGGTGAATCGGAGATAGTTGGTTGCAAGGTTGCCACTGGATTAGAAAAAACTTGACCCCTTCCTGATGGCGATCGCAATCGCATTACCAAGTATCCTAGTGAACCTGCCACTACAACTAATATTAACAACACGATCAAAGTTAACGGCAATTTAGGACTTGCAGCTGTGTTACTTTCGGGAACTACTTTGGCTTTCTGGTTGGGGTTGCTTGGTAATTTTGTTGCTGCTGTGTCTTGTGATGCAGCATTGGCAGCTGTGATAGCAGAAATATCTGGAATGACTGCTTTTAAGTTTAAATCTGGTTCAAAGTAGCGCAGTTGATAATTAACTAAGGCAATGGTGACATTATCATGTCCGTTTTTAGTGTTAGCAATTTCTATTAACTTATCAGCAACATTGACTACATCATTTTCCCCAAGCAAAATTGGTAAAATTTCTGTTTCCCAGTAATCCTCTACCCGATCAAAATCACTCAGTCCATCGGATGTAAGCAAGAAAATAGCATCTTCATCGAGAATAAATCTCTGGGAAGTGGGATGTAGTGAATTACTGGGACTCATTCCTAAAGCTTGGACGAGAGAGCCTGACCCACTTTGTTCTACAGCCTCCCGATAAATAGCATAGCCCAGCCGGACTTCACGAGAGGCAACATCATCATCAAGAGTAACTTGATAACAACCGTGGCGTGTAATCCAGTAGGCACGACTATCGCCAACATGGGTAATATACATTTCGCTGCCTATAGGCAAAGCCATCACCAAGGTTGTACCCATGCGTTGACGACCTTGGCGATTTTCGCTGTCGTTACGTTGGCTAATTTTATCGTTAGCGACTGCTACAGCTTGATCTAAGTCAGCTAACAGCAAGGAGGGTTCTATATGATCATAAGGAACCTTTGTTAGTTGCTGTACTTGTTGCTGGATTGTCTCAATCGCTAAATTAGAGGCGACATTACCTCCTTCATGTCCGCCAATACCATCGCAGACAATGGCTAAACCTGTGGCCTGTGGGGGTTTGCTTACAAGTGTGCCACTAGGTGGGTAACAAGCGTCTTCGTTACGTTGGCGACTGGGACCAGTATCAGTTTTGGTGATAATTTTCAGCTTGGGTGTTTGCGATCGCCCTAATTCTGCTAATCCCTGATCTAAAACCGCAATCAGGACTTCAGGCGAACTAATTTCTCCGTCAATTAGAAAACTGCTAACTTGGTTGACAAATCCAGCTATAGCTGGTTTAGCCTCAGGCAGTAATTGTTGCCAAAAGTTACCTAAAAAAGTTAAATCTGGTTCTGTTGAAGAATCAAAACACAAATGTAGTAAGCGAACCAAAGACCCTTCTACTCGCAACACATGGGGTTCTATTAAGCTAGATGCGACACCTTCACTCACGAAAGGTTGCCAAAGATGAGCTATCTGCCATAGCCAATTGAGTTGACGCATTGATGAAGCTTCGCGCCAAGCAGTAGTTAACTGACTACATAGGTTTACTTTTGGAACTGCATGATCTGCTAACAATGGCGGTTTTTCTAGCAGCAAGATTTCTCTTTGAGAACTACCATCAGTTAGAGGAATTACTCCATATACCTGCGGTACATTTAAGCGATAAGGAATTAACCTTAAATAAGCTTTGATCTCAGGCAAATTTTCTAGCTCAGGCGCTTGAGGAACTAACCCAGGTTTAGTATCTAAAACAACAGATTTATTGATGACTAAATAGCGATCGGCTAATATTTCGCCAGGGCTACCCAGACTCAGACCATCTCCAACAGCCCAGAGGTAACGTTTAGGCAGGGGTGTGGAGCATCGCTGACAAAACTTATGAGTCAGGGGGTTGGTAGCCTGACAAAGTTCATTGGGGCAGTAGAGCGTTGCCGCATCATTTTCCATAGTGTTCGCAGTGATCAGCGATTGGCAATTTCTTCAACAGTGGTGACAGCGGCAATCTAGACCGCTGATGTTTTTGGAACTCGACGCATCTGGTTTGTTTGGGAGCGTGATTTTAGCTGGTAGACACCAGCAGATGCTAATACTTGACTTATTTACTTATGCAAATAACATACTCCTTAGTCAACCCTACAGCCTCATGATAGCTTCTCTAGCTCTGTGACTCTCCATCATCAACCACTAACTCTAACCCTGTCACCAAAGCATAACCCAGGTGCTTCTATAACTGTTTGTTTTTAATAAATTAGCTCACCACCAAGAGCCAGATTATGCCAATATTTCTTTAGTTTATTATTTATCCAGCATTAATTAAATTTGATTAAGAATTAAGAACGCTGAGGGGTCAGTCAATCTAGATTTTACATTATGTTAAATCCGGGGCATCAATTGCTGATTTGATTCAGTATTTGCTATGTTGACAAATGGAAAATTTTTTCACTTCATGATGCTGTCCTTAAAATAAACAAAAGCCACATAATTTGTCTCTAAGATTATAAGTATACTCACTGTTTAAATCATAAAAATACGTATCATTTTTTCTAATTGCAGTAAGTATTTATTTAAAATAATTGAAGTTTTTCAAGCCAAAAAAGTATTTATTAGGCGAATACATATCCCATATTCTATTCTGGCTAACTTTGTAATGAAAGCTTGATAGTGAGAGACTATAGCCATATTGAAGAACTACTTTAAGGGTTAAAACTGCTTACTAGGAAATCAACAAAATTCTTGTGGTAAACCATTAAAAAGTTAGGAGTGATAAAACTATCACCCCTAACTTGTCAGTTTTAAATCTACTTATTCTCGTCAACTGCAACTTGGGGAAGTCCCATGCTGTAGTTGGTGACACGAGCAGATAGATTGTAGCTGATTTCGCCTTTTTGTAGGAGCGATCGCAAATAATGCTCCAAGTCTGACCCAACGCGGCGTAAGTTATAGTCTGTTAGGTCTTCGCCACTAGATGCTTCTACCAATTCATCAAACTTGTGATAAATCTTTTGTAGGGCATCTTCATTCCAGTTGAATTCGTTGTCTGGGTCAACATCCAACGTTAAGACCTGATTACTAGGAATCAATTCGCCATCCCGGTCAATTTCTGCCGCAAAAATGCGAATGTGCCGGGTTGTGGACTTGAGCAGCATTGGGTTGTCCATAGAAAGGTGTAAGGTTCGAGTTGATTACACTGAAATCATTGTAAACGCTATGCCTGGGCTTAAATGCTCTCTATATCTTATGGTTTGATTACAACTTAATTATGTAAAGAGTTACAGCCGTAGCTTTTTGGCATAACAATGATGGGGTAAATTATTACCATTTTTGGAATAATCACAAATTTCCGATAATGGTCAAATTATTTTGCTCTAGCAGAACTTATCCAGTTTTTTATAGTCCTCAAGCCTAAAAGGCGCTAGAGTAAGATATTCTGCCGGAAGATGTTGACTTCAGGTGGATATTGTCCTGAAAAAGCAAAATTTTACTTTTGATAATTTTGTTTATCAAAATATCCTGAATTTTATGATGAAAAAAACGTACATCCAGTAATTTTACGTAATTATGTTACAGCTACCTCTGGCTTTAATAAAATCGAAAAACAACAGAGTTTTTACTTACGTGTAAACACCAAAATTTCAGTAAAATCTCAAACTATTCTTGACTTGAAGATAAAGTTGATGTAAAAAGCTTTAAAAAGCAGCAACAAGTTCTTACAGAAACTTTATTGTATGGAATCTTAAAAACTGAATAATAGTTATGGCTTGCCTAAACCATATCGGGTAGTGGAAGATTGCGATTTAGATGGTGTAGAGTCTAGCTAGAAAAAGTCACAGGAGAATGAAATGCAATACCAACTCTATGGATTGAAGAAAGATTCTTAACTTCAAGACGTGGATTCAAAAAAAATATAAATAATTTTGAATTTTGTTGAGGATATAATTTCCTCACTCCATGACCACTAAACCACAGGAATCCTCAAGACTATGAACTCGAAAGCATTACCACGCCAAATAAATAATATCGAAGTAGGTGTTTATGAGTGCGAAATACATCTCAAATTTCGGTTGATTGAAGAAAAAAGCTTATTGGGCGATCGCGAGCAACTCTTGCAAGTGCTATTAGACGCTTTAACTGAAGGGTCTGATGACTTTTTAGAGACGCTGCAAGCCTCTGTCAAAGCTCAAGAAGTCTCTGAGTTTAAAGCTTCACCCCAAATGCGTCGCCAAATGATGCGTTTACGCAATGCTATTGATAACAGCCAATAGTTGCTGACAATTTAATTTGAACTGTGAGTTTTTTCATTTATGGCGTTCCTTGGTTGTATACAATACACTCCAGTAAGGAAAAGGGGTTAGGAACTAGGGGCTAGGGGCTAGAGTGGTGTATTTTATCCATAAGAAAACCGCTATAGCTCATTTGTTCTAACCGTAGGTTTGGCTGGATATCTAACTTTGAGGCTACAAGCTGTTCGGTTACACTGTTCTTTTAGAAGCCGCAGAAAGCATCTACAAGGGATATTAGCCCTTAAATACAAAGGGCATCCTTGGGTGCGTATTAATTTAAGTATGACCTTGCTTTCAGAGTAGGTTATGGTCTTTAAAGATTAATCTTTAAGTGCAATTGTCTAACCAGGGTTTTACTTCGATTGGGATAATTATTAGCTGCGAGTGTAGCAAAAAAATAACTTTACTAGGTATAAGAAAATTTAGGAAAACTAAAAGCTTTTTTCCACTTCCTACTCCTATAGGACTTACGCAATCATTCTCTGAAACCTTTTTAACTACCCTTCTCCTTACGGAGACGCTAGGCGTAGCTTGCTTCACCGTAGGGGTACGGGAAGCCACTTCGTGTCTATGTGTCCTTATGTCTTGAAAAGTTTGTTACAAAGGGAAATCAACGCCACTTGCTACCCTTCGGGTTCCGCTTTAGCGTTACAAGTCGGTGGCACTTCCTACAAGTCGGGAAACCGCAAGGACGGAGTGCCTTGGGAACCCGTCCAACGCAGTAGCTCCTCCTGACAACTTTTCGCTATGTCTTTGTAGTTAGTTTTTAGATAATTTTGCGTAAGTCCTGCCTGTGTATGAGTGAGTATTTATAGTGATTTTGTAAGTATGGAATATATAGCAGGAGGCAGAAGGTAAAACTACTGCCATCAAGAGCATTCATACTTTTAAAATGTCCTAACCTATGTGGCTACGGCTATACTACTTTAGTCCCACTATTTAGCAAGACCGTGTTCTAAAGCAAAACGAACTAACTCGGTACGGCTATTTGTGCCGGTTTTACTAAATAAACGACTAACGTATTTTTCTACATTACGAACGCTGGTTTCCAAACGACGAGCAATTTCTTTATTCATCAACCCTTCAGCAACTAAGTTTAAAACGCTTTGTTCTCTAGGAGTCAAGTCAATTTTGAAAGGAGTTGGAGATTGAGCGATCGCACTTCTTTGGGTTAATAAAGTTTTAATTTGGGCAATTTGATTAGCTAGTTCCGCAATATCAAGAGTTTCGCCTTCTTCACCCGTAGCTTGAGGCTTGGCTGTGCGGCGAGTTAGTAAATTTTCTACTATTGCTACTAACTCATCTGGATCGAAGGGTTTGGGTAGATAAGCATCAACACCAGCCTGATAACCTTGGATGCGATCGCCTGTCATGCCTTTAGCTGTTAAAAACACTACTGGAAGTGATTGGAAACGAGGATCTTCTCGTAGTTGCTTCAGGAACTGATAGCCATCTACCTGAGGCATCATAATATCAGAAATCACTAAGTCGGGTGTATTTTGCTGCATCAAATCCCAACCTTCACGGGCGTTACTGGCAACTTGAACGCTGAAACCGCTTTCTTGTAAATAATCTTTCACGGCTTCCCGCAATCCTGGTTCATCATCTACCAGTAACAATTGTGCTGACATTGAAAGTTTCCTTGAGTTTACCTTTTTCCAATTTAGCGAAAGTTGACCAAATAATTACGAATTACGAATTACGAATTAGTAATTATTTCGTGTTATGGCTTCCACTAAATTTTTAATATTGTTATAGCCACTCAATCATCTTGGCATTTTCTGGTAGTTTAGCCTCTTGTTGCCCAGAATAACGCGCTCTGGCAGTAAACAGCCCAATAGGAGTATTTAAGATGTCTACAAGGGTGGCTTTACCTGCGATCGCCTTCACGCTATCTTTAGGTACTTCCTTCAATAACCAACGTCCCAAGCGATAGCCGCATTCCTTTAGGGTAATTTCTCGCATCAATTTTACGCCGTGCAACTCGTGTAAATAGCGATTTGAGCGTCCATAACGCTGCCATTGACTTTTTAGCTCTTTGAATGTGGTACGGTGACGGTGCTGTACGATCGCTTCTGGAGAAAATTCCCAACGCCCAACATTTTCTTGTAAAATCCGCCAACAGATATCTGCATCGCCGCCAGTGGTGAGATAGGGACGAAATAAACCCACTTTTTCTAAAGCAATGCGTCGAATGGCTAAATTAGCAGTTTGGCCATAGGGACAAAAGGAATGGCCAAGAGTGTGCTTTTGTGATAAAGTTTCTTGGCTATTGGCGTGTTGTTCTAAAAGAGTGTTACCCGGTAAGGCGACAATTTCACCTACAACAATAACCACATCTGGCTTGACAAAAGGCTGAATTAATGATTTCAACCATTGTGATTGCGGACGGCAATCGGCATCGGTAAAAGCAATAATTTCGCCAATAGCAGCGCGAATACCAGTATTACGAGCAGCATAAGAGCTTTGAATTTGGTTTTCGCTGAAAGAGCGAATTGTAATTGAGCTATTTTCGGCAGATATTTTCAGGTAGTTAAGAGTGCGATCGCTACTATTATTGTCTACAAGTAAGTACTCTACCCGGTCTTTGGGGTAAGTTTGAGACAAAAAACAATTAATTAACTCTGGTAAATCTGTTTCACCATTATAAATAGGAACAACCACCGAAACCATTGGCAAGAAGCTGTTGGCGGTGGTTGTATCGACTAGCTGATGACTCATAGAAGTATGCAGGATGAAGTGTGCAGGATGAAGGATAAAATTTTATCCTTACCCTACGGAAAGCTACATTTTGCAGCATCTACATCTTTTATACTTGTTTAAATCTAGATTTGGGAATGCTGATATAGTTAAAATTTCAAGTCGTTGGCGCGAGCGCTCATGGGTTGAGTGGGTAGTATGATTGGAGACTGGGCAAAGTTATTACCAGATAAAACTGCGATCGCGCGGGCATATTGCGGATCATTTTTAGTACCAAGTAAACTTGGGTTGGTCGCCAATTGACGCTCTTGGGCTTCTGTCAAATCTAGTTTGATATCTGGGGTAATTCCTTTATGGTTAATATCTGTTCCCTTGGGAGTATAGTAATGGGCAATGGTGACAGCCAAACCAGAACCATCTGACAGTTCGTGAACTGACTGTACTAATGCTTTGCCAAAGGTTTGACCACCAATGACTACAGCCCGCTTATTATCCTTGAGAGCCCCTGTCAAAATCTCACTAGCACTTGCTGAATTACCATCAACCAATACCGCTAAGGGAAGTTTTGTCAAGGCAGTGCGATTGGCTTTACTATCCTCAGTGCCTCCTCGACGGTCAACTGTGCGGACAATTCCGCCATCGTCGATCCACATCCGGGCAATTTCAATGCTGGACTGCAATAAACCGCCAGGATTACCGCGTAAATCTAACACAAAAGCATCGACTCTTCTGCCGTTTAAATCGCGGATGGCTCGGCGCATTTGATCGGAAGCATGGGCACTAAACTCGCGCAAACGAATATAACCAACCCGTCGATTTCCTTCTTGCTTAAGGTTATAACTGACTGTTGGTATTTCAATTGTTGCCCGTGTCAGCTTCACATTAAAAGCATTCTGTCCCATGCGTCCTAGACGTAATGTAATGGGAGTACCTGCTTTACCACGAATTAGCTTGGAGGCATCATCCACTTTCATATTAAGAGTGGATTTACCATCAATTGCTAAAATTTCATCACCTGCTTTGACTCCACCTTTGAGCGCTGGGGAGTTTTCTATAGGTTCTACGACAGTCAGCCGCTTGGTTTTTTCGTTTACTTCCATGCGGATGCCAATCCCAGAGACTTCCCCAGATGTTTGGTTGGTTAAGGCTTCATACTGTTTGGGATCCATAAACCGTGTGTAAGGATCACCCAATTTTTGTAAAGCTTCGCGAATGGCTACATAAGCTTCTTCATTAGAAGAATAGTTCTTGCTTAATAAGCTTTGCCTAGTTGCTTGCCAATCTTGTTGATTAAAACTGCCATCAACATATTCACGATTTACCACTTGCCATACTTGGTCAACTAGGGTTTTGGGGCTATCTTGTAGGGCAGCCCGGACGCTGCGAGTCCAAGCAGAGCCAAATACAGACATGGTGGCGGTCGTGGCGATCGCTCCACCAATCAAGGCTACTTGGAGAGGCGAGTAACGTTTCGCAGATTGGTTCATGTATATCAGTTGGATTAAATTGTATTGTTGACAGTCTAGCAATCAGGCTTTTGAGAAATTTTTAAGTTTTTATACTCAAATTTCAACTATGCTATATTCATCACTTTCCCCTTAGAATTATCCTTAAAATTTTGCAGGATTTTATGAGAAATAATTACCACACTTGCCGGATTTTTGGCAGTCTAATACGACACTATTAACTTACTGTGACGATAATATGACACTTTTGCCAGTGTCATCTTTACACCCTATATTATTTTTATAAGATAGCATTTTGCCGACTTAATAGCAGGTCTTTTTGTCATGATTTAACCAAGCTTTGATTACCAATGTCATGAGACATAAATTTACTAAAACTTCATCGATTTTTGGGTATAGGAAATTCCGTAAAACGTGGCAATTGTTACAAAAATTAGCTTTTGGTTTATGTCTAATCTTTGTCATTTGGATGATTTGCATCACTATAACCCTAGTTTTCGCTTCTTCCAAGCCAGTAGATGGATTTTTTGTATTAGGTGGTAGTATTCGCCGAGAGATCTACGTTGCTCACAAACTAACACAATATCCGCAGACCCCAACTTTAATTTCTCATGGCTCCCCAGACCCTTGTATATGGATGATTTTTCAGCGAGAAGCGGCAAAGTTACAAAATGTTTGGTTAGAAAATTGTGCAAGTTCTACTTTTGAAAATTTTTATTATGGTATTCCAATTCTGCGACGTTGGGGAGTGCATAAAGTCACGTTGATTACTTCACCAAGTCATTTACCCAGAGCTAAATGGATGGCACAAATTCTATTGGGCGCTCATGGCATTTGGGTGGAGACAGACATTGTTGAGGAGTTTGGTATTCCTGGAAATCGTGAGTCTCGGCTGAAAACTGGACTCGATTTAACGCGCAGTTTTTTTTGGGCAATTTTGAGTCAAATAATTCAACCGCAATGCTCACAGGTGACTAAATTGGCTGATGTAGATATACAAGCTTGGCAAAGTCGAGGTTTTAAATGTGAACACCAAGGGAACGTGGAAAGATAAGTCTGGAAATACTTACAGGTAAACCATCGCAGCAATAGAGGCGCTTAGCGCGTAGCGTCTCCCTTCTATTTTTTTACGTAATTTTTGTAACTTCTTCAGGAAAACCCAATATCCTTGTTGTATACAAAGTTATACCTAAATTCACAGATTAGCTGAAATCTTATGTCTAGCCAACAACCAAATTCTAACCAACCATCTAAAAAACAAATAAATCAAACAAACAAAAGCAGAAAAAAACCTCTAAATAACGGCAAACCAAGCAGAACAGACCAATAACTAGAATGGGTATCTTAAATAACTAATAAATAACTAATGTAGTGCTTGCTGTCGTTTTTTAAGCTGATTTGTTTGCCCAATCAATGGCGCAGATATATTCGCCCATGTGACTAAAATCTAATGCCAGAGCTAGGATTAGAGAACGTGCTAACTTCAATAAATATAGTATCTTCTTACGTAATATTACTTGGAAAAATTGCTACTATATTAATTCTCTGGTCAGAGAAATGAAAGAGCATGAATCTTACCTGTCTTGATAAGAAAGTTTCTGTTTTATGTTATACAATACTTACGTACCAAAATATTCCCAATTTTATCTGATTCAATCAAGAATCTAAGCTATTTAGCAATAGAAGCGGCAAAATAACTAAAAATCTTCTTTACATATTGCAACTAAAGTGTTTTCTAAATTAGAAATGCTATGTGTTATGTATGCTACTCTTTATAAAGAAAATCTAAAAGAATTCATTACAGTGATCGCGTAGATGCACTGAAGTTAGATAATTGATTCAATCATGATATTGATACAAACACAGGGTTAGACTTTTGTGATATCAATTTATACCAGTGAATCGACCAAATACTCTGCCGGGTCTGACATCGGGCAAATGAGCCGCATTTTAGTAGTAGAAGATGAAGAATTAATTCAAGAAATGCTAGTTGTAGCATTAGAAGAAGAAGGATATGGGGTAATTACTGCCCCTGACGGGCGTTCTGCTGTCGAGTATCTGAAAAGTTTTGAACCCACCTCAGGAGAATTTCCCTTTGATTTGATTATTCTTGATTTGATGCTGCCGCAAATCAATGGGTTGGATATTTGTCGTTTACTACGTCATCAAGGAAACCCCGTACCAATTTTAATGCTCAGTGCCAAGGGTAGTGAGACTGATCGGGTTTTAGGGCTAGAAGTAGGAGCAGATGACTATCTGACCAAACCCTTTAGTATGCGGGAATTAGTGGCTCGTTGTCGGGCGTTACTGCGTCGTCAACGCTTAAGCACCATGCCACAACTACCAGTCTTAAAATATAAAGAAGTAACTTTGAATCCTCAAGAGTGCCGTGTGTCGGTTCGTGGGCAAGAGGTGAATCTTTCTCCTAAAGAATTTCGTCTGCTAGAACTATTTATGAGTTATGCTCGCCGCGTATGGTCACGGGAGCAATTGCTCGATCAAGTTTGGGGGCCGGATTTCGTTGGGGATAGTAAAACTGTAGATGTACACATTCGATGGTTGCGTGAAAAATTAGAGGAAGATCCTAGCCATCCAGAATACATTGTGACTGTAAGAGGATTTGGCTATCGGTTTGGGTAATTTGTGGAGATAGTTGTTAGTTTTTATAAAACATAACGTAACTAACAACTCAAACTTAAATGCTCTTATTGGGATTTTTTCTAGGTTTGGCGGTAGGCGTTGGGTTGTGCATTTGGCAACAAATTCAGCTGAAACGTTACTTGGCGCGGGAAATCCAACCATTAACCTCCCGTTCTCAAGTGCTGTTGCCATTGCTCCCTAATTTGCAAAAGGCAATAGCAAGATTGAAGCAACAGCGCCAAGAGTTGCAGCAATCACTGCAAACTTACCAAGACCTTCTAGATTTTGCACCATTGGCATATTTGCTGGTAGATGAAGAAAACCAACTGCTGTGGTGCAATCGGCAAGCGCGGGAAATTTTGTATTTGCAAAGATGGCAACTAGGACAGGTACGCTTATTACTAGAGTTGGTGCGATCGTATGAACTTGACCATTTAATTGAACAAACTCGCGATCGCCAAAAACCACAGACAACAGAGTGGGTATTCCACCCTCCTTGTGATAATGCGGTAGAAATGCCAAAAATCAAATCTTTAACTTTGCGGGCTTCCAGTTTACCATTGCCAGATGGTCAAGTAGGAGTTTTTCTAGAAAATCGCCAACCTCTAGTGGATATGAATCAGGCGCGAGATCGGTCTTTTTCTGATCTGGCTCACGAACTAAGAACGCCACTGACTTCGATTAGTCTGGTTGTAGAAACTTTACAAAACCGTTTGGAACCTCCTTTAAATCGCTGGATTGATCGATTAACGCAAGAAGTTGATCGGCTGATTAATTTGGTGCAAAACTGGTTAGAACTTACCCAAATGGAAGCAACCCCAGACATTCAGTTACGAACCAAACCAGTAGAAATGCGATCGCTGATTATGTCTGTGTGGGAAACTTTAGAACCATTAGCACAGCGTCAGAAGCTATCTTTTAGCTATTTTGGGCCAGAAAATATTTGGATTAAGGCAGATCAAGCTCGCATTTATCAGGTTTTTTTGAACTTGCTAGATAACAGTATCAAATACAGTCATCCTTCTAGTAATATTTTTGTCCAAGCGGAAATTTTATCAGAAAAGGATAATTATACAGATGATTCTGTTTCCTCAATCTTGGAAATAAATCTTATTGATTCAGGAGTCGGCTTTTCTGAGGCAGATTTGCCCCACATTTTTGAGCGATTTTACCGGGGAGATAAAGCACGCACTCATTCCCCGTTAACAGAAGGTAATTCAGTAAAATCGATTGTTGGTAATGGTTTGGGTTTAGCGATCGTCCGGCAAATTCTGCTTGCACATGGTGGTTCTATCAAAGCGATGAATCATCCAGAAACTGGTGGCGCATGGATACAACTTCAATTTCCTGAAGTTGTGGCAAACTCACAACGCCAAGACTATAGTTAAAAATATCTTCACGTTTGAGATTACAAGTGTGAAAGCTGCTCTTTATAGTCCCAGTCCTAAAAATCCCCAGTTGGCACGCGCTCTAAGACGCTTAGAACGTGACGTGTTACGTATGGGAGCCTTGGTAGAACAATCATTTCGCCTCAGTCACCAAGCGTTATTTACTCGTGACTTAGCAGCAGCTGAGGAACTTCCCAGATTAGATAAAAAAATTGATCGCTTTTATAGACAAATAGAATCAGACTGTACGGCAATCATGACGCTACAAGCACCAACAGCGAGAGATTTACGCTGCTTGAGTGCTTTTATGCAACTAGTGCGAGACTTAGAACGCATTGGTGATTATGCAAAAGATTTAGCTGAAATTGCCATTAAAATTTTTCCTTATCCGCCTCATACTTCTTTACCAGATATTGCAGTCATGTCTCACCATGCACAAGCAATGCTAGCAACTAGCTTAGTAGCTTTGGCTGATTTGGATGAAGTCGGTGGACGAGGTTTAAAACACCTTGATGACACTGTAGACAATGCTTATAAAAATGTTTATCAGACTTTAGCCCAGCAACGGGATGTCCCAGGTGTAGTCGAGCCAATTTTGTTGTTAGCTCTGGCGATTCGTTGTTTAGAACGTATGGCAGATCACGCTACCAATATTGGCCAAAGAGTAGCATACATCGTTACAGGTCAACGTTCGTGAAGTACACATTGAATAACAAGATCCCCGACTTTTTTTTGAAGTTGGGGATCTGAGTGATTACTGACAATACTATAGCCATCCGATTTGATTAATGAACATATTTGCGTAGGGGGGAACAGGAAAAAACGGATTTAGGAGTGTACTGAGTTTTTTCACCAAATCAAATATGAGTCCTATAACTAGGTCGGCGTAAATAATTATTGTTGGAATCAGGCAGGGGGCAGCACTTCGGCTTCGCGGTAGTTGAGTTTCGGCTACGCTCAACTGCCGCGCAGCGCCGCACTGAGCCTGTCGAAGTGTCGAAACTCAGTGACCAAGGGCAGGGGGAGAAAGAGTTTGAGCCTTATTTACTTTTTGTCACATAGTTTGGTTTTATTGCACCGATTTACTTAGTTAAATAAAAATTAGTTAACTAACATACATTTCACTAAAAGCTTACCTTTTCTTAAACTTGCAGGATTAAATTAACCCAAGATCAACTAAAAATTACTTTTTGACTAGCTGATGTATCACACTTTTTTGGCTGCGATCGCATCGACAAGTTCGAGTGTCCAGTTAAGGGGAGCAACATCTAAAAAATCTTAAAAGTGAATCAACTTGAGAGATCATAAAAGGTAGTCTCAGGCAAAGTTCAAAAATGTTGTAGAAATTAGCATCTACTAAAAGTGGTAAGTTAATTAAGATTGTGAAGTTTTTGGAAAAACTAGTATCAGTATTTTTGCTAAATAAATTAAAAATGAAAGTATTAAATATGACTTAATAAAACAATGAGGTAGACATAAAATGAATCTAAAAAATAGATAAATTTGTCGTAAGAATTACTTATGTATTTGTCTAAACAAAATATGAGATTTTTCTAATATCAATTGTTTGTTAATCATCCCAATAAATATCAAAAAAGCTGAATTACTCAATTGAGTAATCATCAAATCAGACAAAACCATTTTTTAGTATAGTTGTGAATAAATTATTTATTATTTATAGTCTTAGTCTAAATTTAATTATCTTATCATAGATCATAATTTGTTCTATTGAAACTATCACAATACCTTTAATTAATCCCATAAATAAAACTCTATCAAACCTTTCCATAATGTCTTTTACAAGCCTTAATCCCAACTCTTCTAGTGCATCAAATAACCCTCCACTAAATGGACAGTTACCACAACAGTTATTTAGTCGCAGGGAAGTAATTCCACCACGCAACGATATACTCTGGCGCATCGAACGGGGAGCAGTTCGTACTGTAACTTGGAGTGAAGATGGAGCATTTATTACTCTGGGATATTGGGGTCCAGGAGATCTGATTGGCTATGCCCTGTCCAACGTCCAACCCTACCACATTGAATGTTTAACGAGTGTAGAAACGAGCATTCTGCCACCTCGTATCTGGCATTTGGATATTAATGCTTTATTGTCCCATATTCAACACTCCGAAGAACTGTTAAGCATAGTGCATCGTAAACCAATTTCGCTACGCTTATGGCAGTTTTTAGTATGGTTAAGTGAAAAATTTGGGCGTAATGTAGAACAAGGCAAGCTTATTGATCTAAATGTTACTCATCAGGAAATATCAGAAGTATTAAACACAACTAGAGTCACAGTAACGCGGCTTTTACAACAATTTGAAGAACAAGGAATGCTATTACGCTACAAGCGTCGGATTATTCTACCTTTAGCAAATAAATTAACCAAAAATATAGTTTAAAAAATTTGTAATTGACTTGTGTTAATTAACAAGGATTCTGTATACTCATTCATGAGGTTCATGTGTAAATTCCCTTAATACTTAAATGGTTAGGTATTTTACCATGACTGGAATTAGTTGGTGTGAGTAAAAATTTTTAAGATTATGACAAAATCATTCTGGAATGTTCTAAAGGTCAGTCCAGTTGTTGTCGCCGCTACACTTATTGCTGCTAACAGCGCTTTGGCAGCAGAAGTAAATGAACAGGTAACAACTGTTGCCCAATTATCCCAAGAGTCTAACGATATTGGTCAAGTAACATCCGTGTCTCAATTTTCGGATGTACAGCCTACAGATTGGGCATTTCAAGCTTTACAATCACTGGTTGAACGTTATGGCTGTATCGCTGGTTATCCCAACGGTACTTACCGTGGTAATCGGGCTATGACACGTTATGAATTTGCTGCTGGTTTGAATGCTTGTTTAGACCGGGTGAATGAACTGATTGCTACAGCTACAACCGACTTAGTAACTAAGCAAGACCTAGCAACTTTACAGCGCTTGCAAGAAGAATTTTCTGCTGAATTAGCGACCTTGCGTGGTCGTGTTGATGCCCTAGAAGCCCGTACCTCTGAACTAGAAGCTAATCAGTTCTCTACTACCACCAAGTTAAAGGGCGAAGCTATTTTTGCTGTAGCTGGTGCTTTTGGGGATGAAAGAGTAGGTGGTGGCGATTTACAAGATAATATCATTTTCGCTGATCGGGTTCGTCTGAGCTTGGAAAGCAGCTTTACAGGTCAAGACAACTTGCAAGTACGTTTAAATGCTGGTAACATCACTCAATTTGATGGTGGAAGTAGTTCAAGACCCAACGTCACAGGAACTAGCATGACTCGGTTGGGTTTTGATGGCGATACTGGTAACAGTGTTGGAATCGATAAAGTTAATTATGCTTTCAACCTCGGCCCAGCACGCGTTAAAGTTGATGCTACTGGTGCTGAACTTTACGAAAACATCAACGTCTTTAACCCCGACTTTAAAAGTAGTGGTTCAGGTGCGCTCTCCCGTTACGGACGTTTCAGTCCCATTTATCGCACCAATTCCGGTGGTGCTGGTGTAACAGTAGAATTAAATCCCACAGGTGCTATTACTTTAAGTGGGGCTTATCTAGCCAGCAATCCTAATAATCCTGTTGATGGTAGCGGTATTTCCGATGGTAGTAGTACTGCATTGGGTCAAATAGCTTTTAAACCCAGTAAAGCTTTGAACGTGGGTCTGACTTATGCCTACAATTATCAAAACAGTGGCACTGGTGTAAACCTTTTTGGTAGCACAGGCAGTGCTTTGGCAAACAGACCATTTGGTAATTTCGCCTCCACATCCAACAACTATGGTGTACAGGCCACCTTTCAACCAAGTTCAAAACTGACCGTTGGTGGTTGGGCTGGTTATAGTGTCGCTACTGCTGAATCTGGCCCTAACAAAGGAAAAAATGCAGATGCTTTCTACTGGGCTACTACACTCGGATTGAAAGACTTTGGTAGAGAAGGGAACTTACTTGGTTTTATTTTTGGTCAGTCGCCAAGAATTACCGAAAGCGAGGTCGCAGGTGGAGAAGATCCTGATACCTCTTATCATTTAGAAGCTCTTTACAAAATGCGCTTTAGCGACAACATTGCTATCACTCCTGGTGTATTGGTAATCTTCAACCCTGAACACAACGACGCTAACGATACGATCTACGTAGGTACAATTCGTACTACCTTCAGTTTCTAAAATTGAGTTAATAGTTTTTAAAAGCCCGCCGTCGTAAAGCGGGCTTTTGCTTTGGGAGAATATCTTAGAGGGGATTATAATCTTGTTGATTAGAGATATCTATTGGAGGTCGATCGCTACTCCATGCCCACCAAACAAAACCACAGTTACACTTGTAAAACTCTTGCCATTTACGACGATGGTCTTCTGTCATTACAGGCGATCGCCGGTTGATCCAAACTTTGAGAGCTGCTAGGCTACTTGAGTGGCATTTAGGACAGTAAAATCCATCAGCATGAATTGCCTCGTCTGTCCATTTAGGTGGGATGGGAGCAAAAGCGTCCATGTAGTTAAAAATATAGTCTTAATGGTTATTCAAAGCTTTGAGACTTTGAACTTGGGGTAAACGGATACCACAGAATCCCGTTACACAATCAAACTCATCAAAGATTAGCACGAAAAGGGGAATGGATGAGAGAAGGCGATCGCTGTTTAAAAGTGATAAATCAATTATTTAATCTTTGTTGCTGTCGTATGAGTCTATCTTGTTGTTGCCTAAATTGTTCCTGCTGCTGTTGTTGTCTTAGTCTCAGTTGATCTTGCTGGTATCGAAGCCTGAATTGTTCTTGTTGTCTAAATTGTTCCTGCTGCTGTTGTTGTTGTAGTCTTAGTTGATCTTGTTGGTATCTAAATTGTTGCCACAATTGTTGAGGCTGTTGTTTCAATTCATTCTGGCGTTGACTCCATCGCTGCTGTTGCCTTCTCAATTCTTCTCGCCTTTGTGCTTGTTGCTGTTGTCTTCTCAATTCTTCTCGTTGCTGTTGTAATCTCAGTTGATCTTGGTTTTGAGAAAGTGTCTTAACGATTTCTGCCGATGCAGAAGAATTAATTAGCGATACTATTGCCAGCATCAAAACTGATAGCCCTGATTTAACTATCAATGAGTAATTCAACATATATTTTTCTCTTGGATTACTACTTAAACATTTTTAATTAGGACTTACGCAACGCCTATATTGTCATTGCGACCGGAACGGAGTGTAGAAAAGCAATCCCAGCGTTAGGGTAGATTACTTCGCTATCGCTCGTAATGACGGAGTTACGTTATTTTTGCGTAAGTCCTGTTAATGTAATATAACGTTAAAATTACTTAAGTGACATCACCTAACAGAGTAATCCAGCCTAGCCGTGCGTTAGGCTAAAGTCGTAACACACGCTACTAAAGATTTACTCTAAGAAAAAATAAAACTATTAAAAATTAACGTGAGTCTCCAACGGAGGCGCACGTTAAAAACTAAAGCTACTTCTTAAAATACCAATAGTCACAGGGTCATTATCTGGTGTATGTCCTGGTTCTAAAATATGAATTATCCCTGGTGTAATACTGATATTATCTGTTAATTGAAAACGATAAAATGCTTCGATTTGTGTAGTTGTACCCGGTTGTCCTCCTGCGCGTCCTAAACCGGTATTGATAAAGTCCGGGACATTACTACCCACAGGTAAATTACTACTTGTGATTTTGGGTGGTTGTCCGATATAAATTCCCCCCAGATTGCCCTTAGCAAACAAGTCGGGAAAATTCAGAAACACCATATAATTTGTCGTTTCTACATTGCCCGATCGCCCAGGAATATATGATTTAGTATAACCACCCCATGCACCTAAAGTAATATGGGGTGAAACTTGCCAATTGACAGTAGCACCAACAGCATTAGTTTGTAGAGGTTGTGATTTACCAGTACTACTATCAACCACAGTTAAACATTCGTCGCCGACAAAGTTAAGTAAACAACTGTCAGAAGAATAATTATTGACATAATACAAACTCAAATCAACAGCATCACTGGGCGTTAACAGCAATTGCACACCCGTCGTAGTATTGCCATCAAACAAACCACTGCGCTGACCAGGATTACCAGGATTATAACTAGTATAAATTGCCTGTAAACTAGCACGCTTGGCAAATTGCCAATCTACAGCAATCCCACCGTGTCCGTAACCTATATTTAAAATCGGGTTTCTTTGAGCAAAATAAGATAACGGCCCTGTAGCAGCGCTTTCGACTCGGTTTGGCCCCCGGAAAGCATACGGCATACTCACACCATCTGTTCCTACCATTACTGCTAAGTTATCAGTGACTAGCCAATGAAAATTCAGGTCACTGATAATCCAGTTATCGGTAGGAAATTCGTAGCCAAGTAAAACGTCATTTCGAGAAACGCGATCGCGTGTAACATTGTTATTGTCAAATCTAGGGCTAGTGCTACCTTTACCAACTAGCAAACCTGTAAACAAATAACTACGGGGACTAAATTGACTGGTTAAATACAGTTGGGTTAAGGATATGACATTAGCATTTGTACCCCCATCGTCTGTATCTTTAATGCCATCTCTAGGATTGACATCGCCACGATTGCCAGTTCGTTCTTGCACACCAACTATCACTAGTCCGTTAAGTTTAGTTGTGGCTGAGAATTGATTGGCTGCAATTTCGGCAGTACGGGTTTCTAAACTATCGACTCGACCCCGCAAAGTCTTTAATTCAGCAGCAAACTCTGTTTGTAATCTTTGTAAAGTTGCTAAATCTGCACGGGTAACTAAATCACTTGTACCTGTAGCGATTAATTCATTGACTCGATCTAAACAAGCATTGACACCTGCGGCAAATTCGTACCTAGTTAAAGAACGATTACCACGATATTTCTCGTCTGGATAACCTGCAATGCAGCCGTAGCGTTCTACCAAAGACTGGATTGCTTGAAATGCCCAGTCGGTGGGTTGTACATCTTTCAATTGTGAAACCGATGTGACTTGTGCCATCGGTTCAGTATTTTCTAATGAAAACTGATCTGCATTAGCACTCTGATTAGCTTCAGTTTCTCTGTAATCCTGCGCTATCGCTTTTTGTGCTACTCCGTTGAATCCTGCAACTAGTAGCCATGCAAACATCCAGATTTTGCCACTATTACGCCTAGTCAGTTTAGTTTTCAACTTTTTACACTCTACTCCCACACTTCAGCAAGAGTGTATTCAGAATTATTGAGTGATGACATGGGGAAATTTACCGAGTTTATACCAAACTAAACTGAAAAACTTCTAGGCAACATTTCAAAGCGCGAGTATAAAAGAAAAGCAATAAGCACAAATCTAGCTACTTAATTTACTGAGAATAATATGGCACATCGATCGCGCAAGCTGAAGGCAAAATCTTCTAAACCAAATCAGCCTCATGCAGATGCAACTCCAGACATTCCCCCAAAACCTCTAGAAAAGAAACAGCAAGGCAGTTGGTTGTCATCAACTTTAGCGATCGCAATTTTATCTAGTAGTGTTGGGTTAGTTATAGCTTTTACCTGGATTAGTATTGTTCTCATCTGGAATCCCGAACAAGCAAGCTGGGTGAATAAATTTTTACCCGCTTGGGCAAAACTTCCTTTGAGTAGTAACGAACCTCCCCAAACTCTCCCTCAAATTCAAAGCCAGTTGAGTCAACAAAAACGCGTTGCTGGGGAAACCATACCTTTAAACGAGGGAGACAATTCGTTTTTATTGCCAGTTTTTCAGCAGATTCCTTATTGTCAGTCTGATTGTCAAGAAGTTGTGGAACTAAGGGTTTATCAGCTTTCACAAGATTTAGAGTTCCAATCACAGCCAGAAAAATATTATCGTCTAGCGACTCAATTCCCGATAACTGGGTTAGAAGAATCTTTGGAGGATAGTACAGCAGAACGCCAAGATACCAATACTGTCCTACCTTTAAGTGAAGTGAAACGCTTTGAAAAGGATGCGCCATCACCAGGAGTTTGGTTTTATGTACGCGGTCAGCGTCAAGAAAAAACGAATGCCATCGCCTACGGTTACATTGTGTACTACAATCCAGCCCGCACTAACTTACAACAAATGTTGACTTGGAAAAGTCCCGGCGGACAATTACCCAAATGGCAAGAAGTAACTGGTGGTGGTGCAAAAGAATTAGTCATCGATCAAACCGTAGGTTTAGAACCACAGTTAAGCGTCTACCAAGTCAAATCTGTGAAGTTATATCTCAACCCCATTCAATTAGAAGCAATTGACCTCAATCCCCCAGCATTGAAAGATTCTGCATTCCAAAATGCTTTATTAATTGCCCGTAGTGGATTGTGGACACCAGCTTTTGAGTGGTTAAAATTTATTCAAAAACAACACAAAAAAACTTTACCAGCAACAGCAAAAGCCCAAATTGATTTGATTCGCTTACATTCTCAACTGACTAAAACCCAAGCAGCAAAAATTTGGGCAAGTCCTAGTCAACAGGTACTAGCAGAGTTAATTGATGGTCGCTGGGGAAAAGCTTTAAAAGTATTTGAAGCATCACCGCAGAATGTACAGGAAGTTGCCATTTTACTCAAAGCAGATCAAGGTCGGTTATGGAATCGCACGGTTGCAGCCTTGCAGGTTAACCCAGATAGACCAGAAGTAATTGCTTGGGGGGCATTAATTTTAGCAGTTCAGCAAGGGGAAGAACGTGCTAACTCCTGGTTAAAAACACAACCAAAAATTAGCACAGCTACCCTTACTTATATTCAAGGTTTGTTAAAACGACTGAATGCAGATGCTGTATAAACTTGACTTTCTCCTAACTACTTAATGCTTTGAAAAACCGTTGCAAACTTTTAAATATGTTGGGCTTTTTGGCAGGTGTAGCATCTGTTGTTGTTTGGGCTTGTCCCTTAGAGAGAATCAAATCCAACTCATCGCCGGATGGTTTTTGAGGTAATTCGGCAATTTTTTGATAGTTACCGTTAGTTTCTGTCCATATTTCCCACTGTCTGGGGTAGCAGCGTAGTATGGCTGTTTGATCATCTACAGGACGCAGATAATAGCAGGATTCAATCGTACTAATGAAACGCTGGCGGGTTTGCCTAGCTGTATAACCAATACCGACAATTCCAGCATCTTCAAGACGGGGATTTAACATTACCAAAGGGCGATCGCCTATGGCTTCACATAGCTTTTCAATCTGAGGAACTTCTACGGAAGTGGGGTTAATGAATAAAAAAATTTCGTCTTCTGGCTGAATTTTAGACTGTAAAGAAGCAGCTCTACTTGTACCAATATCCAAAATTTTAAATGGCGCATCTGCCCAATCGCGCCGGGCTAAGGCAGCACTACCAGCATCAGCAAAGAAAACTTTCAGGCGAGACTCGTATTCTGCGAACAGTGGTAGAAAATCTTCTGCTACTACCAAGGGTTTAAGTTCAGGGAATACGTACTCAACTTGTAAGCGAGTATAGCCATCTGCAAGGGCAGCTTGGGTGGCTAACCGTGACTGGGCGATCGCATCTTCAAGACTGTTGGGAAGTTCACTCATAGTCTGTATGTAGCTTTAGCATCTATAATCCTATTGTTTCAGCAATGAGTATTCCAAATTCATAGAGTGCGATCGCGAATTTACGCTAAAACAAAAGTTACTTGCAAAACACATAGTTTCATTGATTCTCACCTACTTACTTAACCAAACCCATTATTTATTACCTTTGTGATCTGCAAATGACCGTATTTATTGCATCCAATTGTTAGTTTATTCTTTTTTATAGGTAGAGTAATACCTATAAGAAAAAGGTTTGGTTAACGACCAAACCTAGATAATTGCTGTGCTTAACAACGTACTACATTAATGTAGACTTACTTTTTTCATAGTTCATCTTCCTTTGGTATATATATAAATATTTTGAATAATTATAAAATTTACTTAATTGAAAAATTGGTTCTCTACTAAAAATACTTATAAGACTCCTATTTGATTTTTGAACACGATTCAGTACATATCTATCCCTTCTTAACTGTTCCCTACCTACACAAATAAATTTGGGAATCAAACCGGACTACTATAGTATTTACCATATATTTTTTGATCTAAAAAACTATTATCTGTTTGTCTCTCTATTCGGCATATACAAATATATTCAATTTTGCTATTAGGTGTTCTCGTAAGAGTAGCTGCTAATACGTCTATGCAATCTTTGCAGTAGCTTACGGCAAAGCGCTTTGCGTCTAGCTTCATCACTCGTCTAATCTAATTTAGTGCATTTTCATACAAAATTGGCATCAGACTTCACTATAGTCTATGTTTCATCAATACTAGTGCTTTTAAAAAAGAAGACCCTGGCTTTTTACCAGGGTACATACACGTTTTTCAGGCATTAACAAATTGAATTATAATTACACCTAAGATATATCTCCCCTACCTACCGAAGGATAAAATACAAAATAATTCATAGTGTGTGTAGCAATTTTCACATATGGGAATAAATATATTTTTAAGGCTCTAAATCACGCTGTTGTTAATATCATTAAATTATTTTTTTAATGAAAGAGGCTTGGATTTTCACCAAGCCTATATATACCAAGAGTTTACCATTTATAAAAAATTTAATCCCAACTATTTCTTTCATTCATCTATCGGGAGTATTATTCACACATTTTTAAAACCTGATACAGAGCTACTTAGATTATTTCATAAATAATATTTAGCTATTATAAAATATTCAATATTCAATACTTCTCAGATTAAATTATATTAACTTTAATGATGAACTATATAATAGCATTTTGTTATTTTTTATTTTGATACTTATGAAAAGAATTTTCCATAAAATATTACAGTCTAAAAAAGACTTGGTTTGCCACCAAGTCTTAAGTAGAAGTAGAATCTATCAAAACAATTTAGCGATTTTAAGTTAAGTTTTTCATCCTCCTATTGGAGGATACAAAAGATATGTAATGGAATACTACTTAGTTAGACATGAAAAAGGTTTAGCGGAATGCTAAACCTCCATAGAAAGCAGTTATTCGACACACCAGAATTAATTTAGTTCTACTTTTAACTTAAGTCATCTTCCTAGAGAACGTGTCCAACTAGTCTGTAATATGATAAGGCATAAATTTAATAAATTATATAGATATTTCAAATTCAATTATAATAAAATTTTCAATATATTATACTCAAAAATTCTGTTTTGGTAGGCAAATTGGCTATTTTTTTTGCTAACTGCAACTATCTCTAGGATTCCTATTTTACTTTTGAGTAAGATTGTAGAAAAACATTGATGTTACTAAAGTAACAGTCTAATTAAAAATTTAAAATTCCTCCAAACCCAGTCTGACAAAGCGTTCAATGATCAGATCGGTTTCTATAATCAACTTCTCCTGAGAATGAGGTTCAAGTGGCTGAATTGGCTGTTGGACTTTAGTAACAGGAATTGAAGAAAAAGAAGGTGAGTGCGATGCCTTATCTTTCAAAGATGCTACTGCGAACGACGAACGCGCTAATGATGAGGATTGAAATTTGGGCTTTAGTTGTGTAACTTGTGCAAATGCATCAAGTCCGAACACCGTCCCAGCAACTGCATACATAGTGGGTTTAGCAAAGTATTGAGCGCCTAAATATCCCAGCGCTATTGCTGATGTTACTGCGGTGATGCTTGCAAGAATAATTTGCTGTTGTTTCAATTGCTTATCCTTAATTCTGATAATTATTGGCAACTAAGTGTATATTTATTTACGGATAAACTTTTTGGATTACTGTCTTGGTTGTAAATAATATTCCTAATCGAGTAGTCCAAGCTTATAAGATAGCAACTTGCTACTGTTAAATATACCGCGCATCATAACCTACAAAAATTGTACTGGTTATATTAAGTCAGGACTTACGCAAGCCCAAGTTGTCATTGCGACCGAAACGAAGTATAGGGAAGCAATCGCAGGATTTTTGCGATTACGTCGCTATCGCTCGTAATGACGAAATTGCGTTAGTTTTGCGTAAGTCCTATAAGTAAGTAAATTAGGACTGACGCAAAATTAAGGAAAAACGTAGACCGAAGGGCTGGCCGCAGGCAACCACAAAGAACACATAGACGCTTTTATGAAAAAAAGTTTGAATTTAGCAAAGAAAGCCGCAGGCAACCACAAAGAACACATAGACGCTTTTATGAAAAAAAGTTTGAATTTAGCAAAGAAAAAGGATGTGATACTGTACCCTTTAGAGGTAATATTTACTATTCTTTACAAAAGATTTTGAAATATATCGCTCAAAATCTACAACATGGAAGCATCTTTTGAAATCACCCTACAGATGGTGATCGCTGTTTTTGCAGGTATTAGCGCCCAAGTACTAGCGGCGTATTTTCGTGTACCTAGCATTGTCTTGTTATTGTTAGTCGGCATTTTGCTTGGTTCTGATGGTATTGGGTTGCTGCACCCCAATTTGCTAGGTATGGGACTGGAAGTGATTGTTGCTTTAGCGACGGCAATCATTTTATTTGAGGGCGGACTTAATTTAGATCTGCGAGAGTTGGGTAGAGTTTCAGTTAGTCTGCAATTGCTTGTAACTCTAGGAACGCTAATTACACTGCTTGGCGGTAGTATGGCTGCTCACTGGCTAGGAGAATTTCCGTGGAACATAGCTTTCCTTTACGCTTCTATAGTTGTGGTGACAGGGCCAACTGTTGTTAGTCCTTTACTCAAACAAATCAATGTAGATCGACAAGTAGCAACTCTTTTGGAAGGCGAAGGAGTTTTAATCGACCCTGTAGGAGCTATTCTGGCATTTGTTGTGCTTGACACGATCGTAAATGGTGATGCTGACCCCATCAATGCCATCATTGGTCTAATTATGCGT
The DNA here is from genome assembly GCF_029953635.1 of Halotia branconii CENA392. Taxonomy (NCBI): domain Bacteria; kingdom Bacillati; phylum Cyanobacteriota; class Cyanophyceae; order Nostocales; family Nodulariaceae; genus Halotia; species Halotia branconii. Next base: position 2,680,570 of record NZ_CP124543.1, read on the forward strand.
TTGGGTATTGGCTCGGCTATTGGCGGTGTCGGCGGCTACTTGATGAGCTTGATTTTTAAACGAGCTAATTTTTTGTCATTCGAGCTAAAAAACTTGGTGGTTTTAGCGATACTTTGGGGTCTGTTTTCTTTGGCGCAGACTATCCGCAGTGAATCGGGTGTCATGACAACAGTAGTTGCAGGAGCAGTGTTTGCCAATTCTTCGGTTCCAGAAGAACGCCTATTGCGTAGTTTTAAAGGTCAGCTGACAATTCTCAGCGTTTCTGTTCTATTTATTCTGCTAGCAGCTGATTTATCGATCGCTAGTGTGTTTGCTTTGGGTTGGGGTAGTTTATTTACTGTTTTGGCATTGATGTTTGTCGTTCGCCCGATCAACATCCTTTTGTGTACTTGGAATAGTGACCTGAACTGGCGACAAAAATTGTTTTTGAGCTGGATTGCCCCTAGGGGAATTGTTTCGGCTTCTGTTGCTTCTTTGTTCGCAATTTTGCTGACTCAGCGTGGTATTAATGGTGGTGATGCCATTAAAGCTTTAGTTTTTCTCACAATTATTCTGACAGTTGTCTGTCAAGGGCTAACCGCTGGCTGGGTTGCTAACTGGCTGCGAATCACTTCTAAGGAAGCAACTGGAGCAGTAATTGTGGGTTGTAATCCCTTAAGTCTTTTGATTGCCCGCTTTTTTCAAGAACGAGAAGAAACAATAGTGATAATTGATACTGACCCGGAACGGTGTGAACAAGCAGAAGCTCAAAATCTCCGGGTCATTGCCAGCAGTGCGCTAGATGTTACGGTTTTGGAAGAAGCGGGATTAGATTCTATTGGCACTTTTTTAGCTATGACCAATAATGGCGAGGTGAATTTTGTCTTGGCTCAACGAGCTGCTGAGGAGTTCAGTCCACCGCGCGTTTTGGCAGTTTTCCCGCGTGATCCACAAGCGAATCCGAACTCAAACAATAAGGTTCACCAAGCTTTTGCAACAGATGTAACAATTAAGACTTGGAATGAATATCTGAATGATGGGCGAGTGAAGTTAGGAACAACGACGTTGAGTGAACCAGAACTTTCTCAACAACAGGGTCGGATTCAAGAAAAAATTCAGGCTGGAGAGTTGATACCTTTGCTGGTAGAACGAAAAGAACGCCTCCAGGTAATACCAGTCAACCAAAAGTGGGAAGCAGGCGATCGCATTATCTACTTATTGCATGATCCCAGGCCTAATCTATTAAAACGTCTATCTGGTGGCAACCAATCTACTCGTTTAGCTCTAGAAAAGTTACCAGAGGTTGAAGAAGTACCGCTAGATAAATTATCTGAACTTTTTACCAGCGATACTCCTGGTAGTTGAACTAGTACAGCACAGCGCAAATAAACAGACCATTAAAAATCGATATAAGCCTATAAAATAACGTGAGTTCGACGGTTGAAAAAACCCCGCTTTCATTTCTCTTTCCCCGCCTTGTACCAAGTGGCGTGATTTTTCTCCCCTGCTCCCTGCTCCTTGCTCTCCTGCTTTTTCACGGATTCTAAATTCGTGAACAAAAGTGCTTGTTACCACAATTGCCTAATTTGGCTGAATCAACATTTCTGTAAACATACTACACTTGTATTACCATCCTGTCTATAAATTTAAGGAGAAAAATCATGCATACTATCGCTCGTACCCCAACCACCGAAATGGAAGTTACCAGTATTCGCTTAGAGCGAGAACTTAAAGATAAACTCAAAGAGATAGCTGGCAATCAAGGGTATCAAGCCTTGATCAGAGATATCCTTTGGAATTATGTCCAGCAAAAGTCAGGTGAGTGGAAACCCAGATTTTCACAAGCAGATATTCGAGCTAGTATAGCGGCCACAGCTCAGCAAGAAGAACGTTGTGTACTTACAGGTCAACTAATTCCACCTCAACAACCTATGTTGTTAGGATTAACGAAGAATGGCGATATGGTTCCTCTCAGCGTCGAGAGTTTGCGTGCATAGCCCTTAATTACAGTGAATGCAGCTCAGTTGCCTTCATAAGTAACAGGCTGCATTCATCATATTGAGCTTTATCAATGCTCTAATTTTGAATACCACTTATAAAACTTATATAGGACTCCTATTTGATTAAGGAACACGATTCAGTACATATCTATCCCTTCTTAACTGTTCCCTACCTACACAAATAAATTCACCGAATCAAACCGGATTGCTATAGCTTAACCCCATGTGCGACTTTTTCAAAACTCTTATTTCGTAAGCATTCCAGAAATGAGCGATTTAGATAAAGACTAAACATTAATCCCCAAAATAGTTAATATGACTAGGTTTTAGTCTTTTACGAAATATTAAGTCACACATCGCGTTAGGTTATATAGAGAATAGGAACTCAACAAAAATATCAAGCACTTATGGGTACTAAGCCCTAATGGATAAATCGTCTAAATTTTATGTATTTCTACTGGTACGATATTTAACCATTAATTCAAATGAATAAAAAAATGGCTGACATCCGGAGAGCAAATGCTAAAATTAATACTTGTGCCAGGATCAACTACAGTATTAATACGGTATTTGTTTTCATCTTGTCGCCTCAATTCTAGAAGATTTACGGTTTATGTATACTTACAGACAGGATATCCTAGGTCAAAGTTAATCAACCAAGTCTATAGAAATTGTCTGCATTTAAGCCTGATCAAGCATTTTGATGTATTTAAAGCATTTTAATACGTATGCAAAAAACTATTTAATATACCAGTATATTGGTGATTTTTAGAGAAAAAGGCTACAACAGCTAAAAGAAAGTTTTAATAAAAAATTTTTAATTTATCAAGTGGGGCAACACCACTAAAACAGAAGAATATGTCAAGAAATTGGGTGCAAAAAAATGGGGTCATTATCTAAGAGTGTGCCAGCAATGAAAAAGCGTTTATCACTGCCGTCACCGTGTCCAAATGACCTAGAGCAACTACAATCACACTCGGTCAAGCTGATGCAGCATCAGGAAGAACTAGCCCACCAGTTGACACAAAGAATTAATCACATTATTGCCAGTAGTCCAGCCACGGCGATAATGCTGCAAGAGATTGCTCAATTGTTAGGAATTGCTTTCAAAGTGGATTGCTGCTGCTTAATTACGGTGACAAATGAAACGTCAAGCGAAGTTGCTAATGCGAATTGGTGTTCTGATGAATACTTAGAGATGCCGCACTCCAGCGAAATGTTCTCTATGGAACGGTTGCTGATGGACTTACCAGTAGTCCAATGTGCCGCTGAAACGTTGACCATAGAAGACATCTCGACAATTCAAAATAGTTTGGTAGTTGGATGTCAATACTTACCACTACCAATCAAAGCAGTTTTGGCAATTCCGGCTCGATTTGGAAACAAAAACAATGGTGTAATTAGTCTGATCAAATTCCAACCCTATGATTGGAGTGAGTCAGAAAAACAATTATTAAAATCGGTAGAGTCTTCTTGTGCGATCGCTTTTTCTCAGGTAGCACAAGCACAGTTAATTGCCAGTCAACAGCAGTATCTGCAAAAGACTAACCAACACCAAAACTTGATCAAGCAATTAACCATACTAAGTCGTACTAACTTGGAGTTAAATCAGATGCTCCAGTTAGCAATCGCTTCTACTGCCGAATCTCTCCAGGCAGATCGAGGCTTGCTCATCCTGCTTAAATATACAGATCCATTATTTAGATTTCAACAAAAAAAACAAATTCCTAATGCCAAAGCTACCGTTGTTGGTGAATGGAAGCGGGAATCGCCAACTCTTTACCTTGATAAAATAAACACATTAGAGCAGTCATTTTCTGTTTTAAGTTGTGATTTATGCCAACGTGCCTTTACAGAAGCGGGTAAGCCAGTCATCATCGACTATACAGATTTTCAGGATACATCAACAGTTGCCCGGTTGTTTGCAGTTGAGGTGTTACCTGCGGTGCTGTTAGTGCCACTAGAAAACCAAGGCAAGATTTTAGGATTTTTGGTGTTACAGCAAGCAACAGCTCGCAGTTGGCAACTAGCAGAATTAAATCTTGTGGAAATGGTCTGCGCTCAAGTCAGTAATGCCATAATTCAGTCACAGACATTGCGACAAGTACAGACTCTAGTAGATGATCGTACCGCGAAGCTCAAAAGTAGTCTGGAACTCCAGGGAAAATTACACGAAAGAACACGGCAATATGTTGAGCAGCTGCGAGAACTCAACGAACTCAAAGATGAATTTCTCAGCAACATGAGCGATCGCTTGCGCTATCCTCTAACAAATATGCTGATGTCAATCAAAAATCTACGTCTGCCGGGAATAGCTCCAGAGCGTCAGGTAAGATACTTGGATATTTTAGAGCAAGAATGTACTAAAGAAATTAACTTAATTAATGATTTGTTGACACTCCAAAAATTAGAGTCTCACCAAGAACCGCCACAATTTGAAACTATTAATTTAAATTCTAAAATTCAGGGATTGGGAATATCTTTTGAGAAAAAGCTGGTAGATAAAGGATTAAGTATAACCGTAGATTTACCAGAGGAACCGTTAAATTTACAAACCGAACTAGATAGTTTTGACCGCATCCTCCAAGAACTGTTAACTAATGCTTGTAAATACTCAGAGCGTGAGACTACTGTCCACTTGCAAGCTTTTCACCGAGTTGAGCAACAAATCGATCAAGTTATTATTAAGGTAACTAACATAGGGCGTGGCATATCTGAAGAAGAAGCGACCTATATTTTTGATCGGTTCCGTCGCGGTAAAGGTCGCTGGACACCGGGTACTGGCTTAGGACTGGCTTTAGTTAAGTCTTTGGTACAGCATCTAAATGGGGAAATCACAGTAGAGAGTGTGGCAATCTTAGATTCTCAACTCAGCGAAATTTGTTTTACCCTAACCCTGCCGCAATTTTCTGACGAAAGCAAACCATATTCTGAAAGTGACTGAACAACACAACACCATAGATGATTTTGAACTCATCGCCCCTGGTGAGGATACAAGCTTAGAAGATTCTTTGACTGCTAACGTGGGTGATTTGCCAGTTGTAGGAGTCCAAATTGAGAAAATAGCAGAACGACAGCGGCAAATCACTGCTAATGTGCAAATTCCCCACTCTATTGAGCAAACCTGGAAGGTGCTGACAGATTACGAAGCCTTAGTTGATTTCATACCTAGCCTTGCTAAAAGTCGCTTGCTTGAACATCCTAATGGTGGCATTCGACTTGAACAAATAGGCTCTCAGCGCCTACTGAATTTCAACTTTCATGCCCGTGTAGTTTTAGATTTAGAAGAATGTTTCCCCAAAGCAATTAATTTCCAGATGGTAGAGGGAGATTTTAAAGGTTTTTCTGGTAGCTGGTGTCTAGAGCCTTATTCTTTTAGTGAATATGTAGGAACAAATCTTTATTATACCATCCAAGTTTGGCCCAAACGGACTATGCCAGTGGGTATTATTGAACGTCGCCTCAGTAATGATTTGCGGTTAAACCTTTTAGCTGTTTACCAACGTGTGCAACAGTTAGCTAATCAAAATTTCTAGAAAAGCAAGTGTTTAATCAAAATCTAAGTCTCGTTGTTGAAATACCAGAGTTAGATTTTTCTTTACTTAAAATACCCCCAGGGGAATTCGAATCCCCGTTACCTCCGTGAAAGGGAGGTGTCCTAGGCCTCTAGACGATGGGGGCATAAGACTCAGACCTTTTATAAATTAACGAATTTTCTGCTTGATGTCAACAAATTCTGTGAAGAAAGTTTAGGAAGCAGCTAAACTGATGGTATTAACAGGCGATCGCCGATCAATACTTAAATAATTTCAATGCTAGAAATGAGCAGATAGTAGGTCGATGTCAATAATTATCGTTGGGATAAAGCAGGGGGAAGCACTTCGGCTACGCGGTATTTGAGCCTTATTTACTTTTATTCACATAGTTTGATTTTATTTCACCGACTTACTTATTAGAAACTTTCAGCAAAGAAATTATCCAAATTTCTCAGATAATACATTTCTCTTTCTCCCTGCTTTGACAACGATGGTATATCTTTTTAGTTGGAAATCTTTGATTATGGAGTAGGAGCAGTCGGCTGTGGGTTTATTGTTTGGCTTGGTGGAATCTGTTCGATTGGAATCAATGCTTCCATCACCGACTTAACAATTGGTGCAGCGACAGTAGAACCATAAGCATTTTCTCCTTTTGGTTCATCTGCCAATGCCAACACTACATAACGAGGGGATTCCACTGGTAAAATTGCCACAAAACTAGTAATTCTAGCACCCTTAATATAACCACCAGAAGGACTAGCTTTTTGGGCTGTGCCAGTTTTACCTCCAATGCGATATCCCGAAATTTGCGCTGATTTGCCACTACCTTCAGAAACAACAGTTTCCATCATTTCTACTACTTTTTGAGTGATCGCACGAGAAAAAATTTGACGTGGTGCGGGGCGAGAAGGTGAGTAATGCATCTGCCCTTTACTATCGATTAATCCTTGAACTACATGGGGTGTGACTAGTTTGCCACCATTAGCTAAGGCTCCGTGCAGTTGCACCAACTGTAGTGGTGTTAAAGAAAAGCCTTGCCCAAAGGAGCTAGTTGCTGGTTCAATTGGTGAGGCAATAAATTCTTCTTGAGTTTTGAGACGACCGCTAACTTCAAAAGGTAAATCTGTATCGACTTTTTGTCCTAATCCCAGGCGTTCTAGCCAGTTATAGTAGACCGAAGGACGCAATCGCTGGATAATTTGTACCATGCCAATATTGCTAGAAGTTTGCAAAATTTGAGCAATGTTAATTCGTCGATAACCGTTGACTACAGCATTTTTGATGACTCGGTCAGCGACTTTGATAGTACCGCGATCATCAAATACATCATCTGCTTTAATGACACCATTTTCGAGAGCGATCGCCACATTTAAAGGCTTGAAAGTTGATCCCGGTTCATAAAGATCCGCTACCGTCCAATTTTTAAACAATGATATATCCGCTTTTGAGTACTCATTGGGGTCATAGGTAGGCTGACACACTAAAGCCAGTAGGGAACCATCTAAGGCATCCATTACGATGACTGCGCCGCGTTTCGCGCCAAACTTCTCTAATTGTTCTTTGAGAGCAATGCGAGCAGCTCTTTGTAAACGACTATCAATAGTCAGTTGCAATTGTAAGTCATCAAAATGTAGAAATCCTTCTGGTGCATGATCCGGCATTAAAGCTCCGTTACCCGCCCGACTCAAACGCACCGTCTGCATAGAACGTTCTAATAACTTCTCTTGACTATATTCCACCCCTGCTTGACCACGACGGTCAGTGTTTACATAACCCACCACAGCAGCAGTTAAATCTTCTGTCGGATAAAATCGTGAGTATTTTTGAATTAACTCCAAGCCATTTAAACGCAATGTACTGATGCGATCGGCAGTTGCTTCTGGTAAGGCAGAAGCAAGTGTAATTCCACTTTTTTGACTTTGAAAAGTTTTTCTTAATTCAGCAGGGCTTTTGTCTAGTATTGGGGCTAGTTGCTCTGCCATTATTTCATTAGACTTCTCAAACAATTTGGGATGAGCGAACACTGTATATACAGGACGGTCAATTGCCAATACATTTTTATTCCGATCCACCATCAGGCGACGAGGCGTGAAAGGTCGCAAATTTACCATTTGTTGGTTTCGTGCTTTCTGCGTTAGCTTGAAACCTTGAACAATTTGTATTCTGTATAAATTAATGCCTAATCCCAAACCTGCGGCAATTAATATACCCCATACTATTAACACTCTGGATTTGGTATTCGGAATCTGGTCTTGGATTTTAGAGGTAGGTGTCTCTATCCCCTCTCGCCTGAAAGACTTTGGTCGCCTCGTAAATACTGACCGCCAAAAATTTCTCAATTTTGATTTGTTTGGTGACTTCTGTATTGGTTTCATCCGTTGTCTTTCATTATGACTAGTTCACCACATCTACTTTTACAAATTTGTAATCAGGACTTAAGTCCTGACTACAAACACTGCGAAATTGTTCTACTAGAGTACTAATCATTTGTCACAAATTGGAGTCATAATGATAAAAACTAAACGATCTTTGACTTTTGAATTTAGTATCCTAATGGCGAGGGAATATACTGTTGCGTTTGCGACTTTGCTGTTTTGCTAGAGGGTGTTAGATGAGAACCATCAGATGCTGGGGGCAGAAAAATTGTTCTTGCTGGAGTTGGAGACACCAATCCTGTTGTTGGTCGTTCTGCTTCCTCAGCCATTTTGTTGGTCAAAGTTGCATTGGTTGTTGTTAGTTGTCGCTCATTACGTTGTAAGTTTTGGAGTCTACGATAGTCTTGGCTCCAAAGTTCTTGCGAATACACTGTCCAACCATAAACCACTAGGGTTGCTCCTACCAAAAAAAACGCCACAACTGAGGAATAATGATGTAAGTTGTACAGTCGCAATAACCACAAAGGTACTGCTTTAGAAGTAGATACTACAGGTAGACGGTGGGAGCCAGTCTCTAGACTTTTCTGTTCTGGACTTGAATGCTCTTTGGTTGTAGAAAACGATAATTTTTTTGAAGAACGCTGTTGTTTTAAAGAGGATACTGATGAAGGTTCAGCAGCAAGTGTAGATACACTCTGTACGGCTGGACTAAGACGTGCGGAGCGTTGCTTCCCTGTAAATGCGGTGTAATCTCGTTTACGAGCAGCTGCCATAAGTTTTTTAGGATTAGAAATAACGTATTGTAGACCAATTGTCTGTTTTTTATCAGGTTAAAATTGCTTTTTGGGTGATCATGACTTAACACACCTTGAATACTTCTGATAGTTAGCTGTACCCATATTTGCACAACTTGGTGATTGCAAGGCTTGCAGTGAGTAAGCAGTCATTGGAAAAACCGAATCATTAAAGGTATTGCATCTAAGTATGGCAACCTCATACAGAAATGGCCAAGATTTGGTAAAAACTAAAATAAAAGAATTTTTGGTATGATAGCCTGATTGACCACCGACCTTGATCATCTGCATTCGGTAATTAAGTTACTTGGCTGTGGGCTTGGACATCAAAGAAAGTAAATAGTCTACTGCATAATAACTAAACTAAAAAAAATCAACCTAAAGTATTGTTTTTAAATATGTAATTGCAAGGCCTTTAAAAAAAAAGCAACAAATAGGTTATCTTATTCAACAGGCGAAATATTTTTAATGCCGCATTTGGTGAAAGAGGAGTTATGAAAACAAAAATCCTTGGTTTGGCTCTAATGTTAAGTCTGGCAGCATTTGTCGGAGCTTGCGAAAATACTAATGAACCAGCTGGAACTACTACTCCAGCACCTGGTGAACCAGCTGACACGGGGGCTACTCCTACTGTTACTGCTACACCTACTACAACACCATAGTCGTAGTATAATCACGCCCAAAATTATGTTAGTGATGGAGTCCATCACAGCATAGCTTAGGGTAAGTAATTTTGGGTGTGTCTATCGTCTACTGACTGTAATGTTGTCATTGGATAAAAGCCTTAAGTTTGCCAAAGTATCCGCCAACTTTGGGTAGCAGGTATTAGGACACTTGTGAAAATGGTGATTACCGCAACTAAGTGTCCGCCTGTAATTATTTATTTGGAGTAACTCTTAGCTAGAACGTAGCAAGTTTAGTCAGAATTTACTGACATAAGTATTTTGATATAGCTAAGACTATGTGGATATCGAAAGCTAAGAAAAATTCTCAATACTCATTTAAAATTGCTATTGACTATTTCCTGATAGTCTGTTCTTCGCTGGAAACTGGTTTATCCAGATTTTATTTATTTAAAATTTAAACATATATCTATCTTTTGCAGATTAGCCTGTGATGACCAAAATAATTACTAGTTCGTAATTACTTGGTGTCATAGCTCCCACCAAATTCAAAATTGGTGGTGTTCTAGGTGGGGGCTTGAACCCACCACTTAGAAGCACTACGAATTACGTAAAGCCTGCGGCATAGCTGCGCTGAGAGCGTAGCGGGGCGTAGTCCATTAAATACTCATGCAAAATTAAATTCATTTATGGACAGAGGGAACTCTTCACACAGAAACAATCTGTGTAATTAATTCTGCTTAGGTACTTATCAATTACGAATTATGTTGACACCTAATAGTAAATGTTTTTAATATGGTTTTATACCAATTTTAAACGCTCTGAAAAATCAAAAAATAAGCTAATGAGCATTTAAATCGCATAGAAGTAAGGCTGTTCGTGCAACGCTTCTGTAGAGTAGCCTTTATATAAAGGGTAGTCGCATAGTCATGAAACAGATAAAATTTTCTGTTTTGAGTGTCAGCGCTAGTATTCTAGTGTGGTTAAGTAGCCATTGGTTGACGGTAGTTATAGCGTTACCGCCACCAGAAGATACACCAGAAGAAATATTACGGACAGAGATTATTATAGATGCGCGATCGCCTATTGATGGTAAACCTCTAAATGCTGCCGAATATGCACAATTACAAGAGCAGTTGCAAGTCAGTCCTCCACCTAAACTGAGTACTAATTTACGCCAGACTATTTACTTAATACGGATACGTAACGCTTTACGCCAGTTTTTTCCCTTTCTGGATTTTTGATGAATTTTTCAACTACTGATAGATAGACATTTGCCTTATATTCTCTATCTTTTGACTCCTCACCTTTCTCAGAAGGACTGATGACTCATTCTGATGTACGATAACGGTGGCGACAAAATGCAAATAAATGTAAAGAATATATATAGATATTACACAGCAAATTTAGTCAATTACATTATTTAGACGTAGGTAGCCTCATGTCCATGACCACGATTGCCCCTGAACAGGTTAACCGTATAGTTTGGAATCAACATCACGATCCCTTTGAAATATTAGGTTCCCATCCCATAGAACAAAACGGCAAAAATGTCTGGGTTGTGCGAGCCTACCAACCAAATGCTAGCGCTGTATGGGTAGTCCTTCCTGAACAACGACAGGAATATCCAATGCAAACTGTGCATCATCCTCATTTTTTTGAATGCACCATTGAAATAGCAGAACTAGCAAACTACCAGTTAAAGATTAAAGAAGGAGAACATGAGCGTGTCACTTATGACCCTTACGCCTTCCGTTCTCCTCGTTTAACAGACTTTGATTTACACTTATTTTCCGAAGGCAATCATCATCGCATCTACGAAAAACTGGGAGCGCATCCTACAGAAATAGGTGGTGTTAAGGGTGTTTATTTTGCCGTATGGGCACCTAATGCTCGTAATGTTTCGTTGCTGGGAGATTTCAACCTTTGGGATGGGCGCAAACACCAAATGCGTAAAGGCGCTACTGGTGTTTGGGAATTATTTATTCCCGAAATTGGTGTCGGAGAGCATTACAAATACGAAATTAAAAATTTTGCAGGACACATTTACGAAAAATCTGATCCCTACGGTTTCCAGCAAGAACCTCGCCCAAAAACAGCATCTATTGTCACCGATTTAGATGCTTACAACTGGGGCGACGAAAACTGGATGGAAAAACGCCGTCATACTGACCCCCTCACCCAACCAGTCTCAGTTTATGAAGTACATTTAGGTTCTTGGTTACACGCTTCTAGTGCAGAACCACCTAAACTGCCCAATGGTGAAAATCAACCTGTAGTTCCTGTTTCTGAACTAAATCTTGGCGCACGTTTCCTTACTTACAGGGAATTGGCTGATAGACTTATTCCCTACGTCAAAGAGTTAGGATACACGCATCTGGAAATGCTGCCCATTGCAGAGCATCCTTTTGATGGTTCTTGGGGTTATCAAGTAACTGGGTACTATGCCCCCACCTCCCGTTTTGGCACTGCCGAAGATTTCATGTATTTTATTGACAAATGTCACCAAAATGATATAGGGATAATTGTGGATTGGGTTCCTGGTCACTTTCCCAAAGATGGACATGGTTTAGCTTTCTTTGATGGTAGCCACTTATACGAACATGCTGACCCTCGTAAGGGCGAACACAAAGAATGGGGTACTTTGGTGTTCAACTACAGTCGCCACGAAGTCAGTAATTTCCTCGCAGCAAATGCTCTCTTCTGGTTTGATAAGTACCACATTGACGGGATTCGGGTTGATGCTGTTGCTTCCATGCTTTACAACGATTATTGTCGTGAACCAGGAGAATGGCTGCCTAACCAGTACGGAGGTAGAGAAAACCTAGAAGCAGCAGAGTTCCTCCGTCAGGTAAATCACATCATTTTCAGTTATTTCCCTGGCATTCTCTCAATTGCGGAAGAATCTACCTCCTGGCCGATGGTATCTTGGCCAACCTACACAGGGGGACTGGGATTTAACTTGAAATGGAATATGGGTTGGATGCACGATATGCTGGACTACTTCAGTATGGACCCGTGGTTCCGCCAGTTCCATCAAAATAACATCACCTTTAGTATGTGGTATAACCATAGCGAAAACTTCATGCTGGCACTGTCCCACGATGAAGTAGTGCATGGTAAGAGTAACATCATCGGCAAAATGCCGGGAGATACATGGCAGAAGTTAGCTAACGTGCGTTGTTTGTTTGCTTATATGTTTGCTCACCCAGGCAAGAAAACTATGTTTATGAGCATGGAGTTTGGACAATGGAGTGAGTGGAATGTTTGGGCTGATTTAGAGTGGCGTTTATTACAGTACGAACCACATCAACAATTAAAAACATTTTTCCAGGATTTGAATAATCTCTACCGTTCTGAGCCAGCCTTGTATACTCAAGATTTTGCGGAGCCTGGGTTTGAATGGATTGACTGTAGCGACAACCGCCATAGTGTAGTTTCTTTCATCCGCCGAGATAAAGATTCTGATGATTTTGTTGTTGTAGTTTGCAACTTCACACCTCAACCTCATTCTCACTATCGTATAGGTGTTCCAGAGCAAGGATTTTATACTGAGTTGTTTAATAGTGATGCTCGTCCTTATGGGGGTAGCAATATGGGCAACTTAGGTGGTAAGTGGACAGATCAATGGTCACTGCACAATCATCCTTATTCGCTGGATTTGTGTCTACCGCCCTTGGGTGTGTTGATTCTCAAGTTGGATCAGAAGAAGACTGCCGAAGCCTTAGGATCTTAAAGGTGAGGGGTAGGTATAATGCTCATCAAAAGGCGATCGCCTTTTGATGAATCACAAACTCTTCCTCTAAAGTTTTTGACTAGCTATAGCTTGGCTCTCCTATGTCAAAATGAAGATAACTTACTACCTCAAGGTGAGCGATCGCTCTGAAAGCTAGATAAAGGATTGACCTGAGAAATGGTAGACCCAACCAATCATAATCAAGCGGGAGAGGTGGCTCCCAGCACTGTTGACAAGCAAGCCCCCACTGTCGCTGAAGAAAACGCTCCTACTACTAAAGAACCAGTAGCAACAGATATCCCTACTGCCAACACGCCAGATCCCAAAGCAGCAAACCCGAAAGTTAATCCTGATGCTGCTAAAGAAACTACTGCACCTCCCAAGCAAGAAAAACCAGCTGCCGCTAAAGCTGCACCAGCAGGAGACAAACCAGCCGCCAAAGCCGCAAAAAAAGAGAAACCCCCCGCTGTTGAAGATAAACCGTTTGTAGAATTTATGCAGCAAGATTATTTGCCAGCATTGCAAACAGCAATCAAAGAGCAAGGAATACAAGATTTGCAGCTGTCTTTTGCCAAGCAAAAACTTCCTGTTGCTGGCTTAGGATCAGCTGAGGAATGTTGGCAAGTTATAGGTAGTTGGCAAAATGGTCTGCGCCAGTTTAATGTATATTTCCCTGATGAAGATATTACTGGCAAAAAAGGTTTTTCTTGTAATGAAGGTAAAAGACCTAGCACTTTAGAGTCATTTCTCATTGATGAGCGCAAAATTACCCTTGACTTACTGGTATTTGGCTTAGTCCAGCGTTTGAACGGTCAAAAGTGGCTAGGTAGAAATTAGTTAAGTTCATAGTCAAAAAAAGGGATTAGGGACTAGGAACTAGGGGTGTACTTGTAAAGGTGTAATGTATTTTTCTTGCTGCTTTAGTGGTTAAAAAGCCAATTTTTTAACCACTGAGGCTCTAAGACACCAAGATGAACACTATGTATTAGCTTTTCTACTCTTGTAATCGTCGTACTTGGATTTGGTGTACGCGTGGTCCTACAACTGACATCACAGTAAATTCAAGATTTTCATAGAAGAAGGTTTCACCTTTGATAGGCATTTTCTGTAATTGATACAGCAAAAAGCCTCCTAGTGTCTGATATTCCTTTATTAAAGGTAAATTAAGATGCAAGACCTCGTTGAGATCTTCTAAGTTGACCTGGGCTTGCACCAAAAATGTCTGGGGGTCTAACATCTGAATCAGCAAGTCGTCGCTAGTTTCATGTGCGCCTGCATCACCAATAATTTCAGCAATGACATCTTGAATTGTCACCAATCCCACAGTGCCGCCAAATTCATTTACTACTATGACCATAGCTGGTTTTTCTTGCTGCATCATTGGCAATAATTCACTCAAGGGCGTATTTTCCGGTACGAACCTCGCCGGACGCATCCAAGGTTGAATATGTGCTTGTGAAGTGAGTTTTCCTACAGCTAAGGGTTGTGCTAAATCTCGGAAGTAAACTATGCCACGAATGTCGTCTAAAGATTCTCCAATCATGGGATAGCGAGAATGACCAGTAGATGCCATTTCTTGGAGTAAGCTTTGGAAAGAAGCATCTTTTGGTAATGCTACAATGTTGGTACGAGGGATCATTACATCTTGTGCTGTTACGTCCCCAAACTCAAAGACATTATTTAACAGTTCTCGCTCCGAAAGCTGTAAACCAATAGATTCTCGTTCTGTAGAAATAATCAATTGTAATTCTTCTGAAGTTACAGGTTGTCTCCAACTTTGGCCAGTGTATTCGATGCCAAAAAGTCTTAACAAACAACGGGTTGATTGGTTAAGAATCCAAATAAAGGGGCTGAAAAAGCGCATGATTGCTTTTACCGATGGCCCCAAAAATCGTGCTAATTGTTCTGAATAAAGTATGGCGACCGATTTGGGACACAGTTCCCCTAAAACAATTTGCAGATAGGCAATCAAGAAAAAGGCGATGGGAATTGATAGAGAATGAGCCATAAAGTTGCTTGCTCTTTCTGGTAGAGGCCAAGATTTTAGCCATGCATTTATTAGCACGGCAATTGAACTTTCTCCAATCCATCCCAGTGCCAAACTAGAGAGGGTAATGCCTAATTGGGTCGTAGATAGCAGTCTTTCAATACTACGTTGCAGACCCTCAACAGCGATCGCAGGAATATCGCCAGCTTTGACAAGTTGATGAATACGCGATCGCCTTACTGTCACCATTGAAAATTCCGCCGTCACAAAAAAAGCATTGATGGCAATCAGCAACAGCACTGATAACAATCGCAGCCCCACATCCGTCCAAATTAAGTCAGGAAAACCACTCACCGCTAAAGCTCGTGTAAAACTCACGCCCGATATCAATCAGGACTGGGATACTGGGTATTATGGAAAAATTTTCCTAATCCCCAGTTCCTAGTCCCCAGTCCCTATTCCTAAATCTAAAGCAGCCCCGCCACCCTTGCTACAGGAATATTTGATACATCTAGCTTCAGTTTTTGAGCAGGATAATCTGTCAGAGAAAGGGATATTTTATTCACATCATCCAGTAAAGCGGTAGGGATACTCACTGTACCTGAAAATGCTGGGCCATTTGTAGGTAACTCTGCTGGTAAACCTTCTGTGCTAGCGCTCAATGTTCGTCCTTTATCATCGGTAACATCCAAAAAACTGTATAAAAAGCGCACGGAATCAGCACCTTTATTCTGCATTTTTACTTTCAAAAGTAAATCGCCGCCAGAATAGCGAACCGATTGTACAGAAAGGGTAACGCCCTGATTTTCAGCGGTAACTGGAAATCCTGGCTGGAGTTTTTCTTCAACTACTTCCTGGGGTTTCTCTTCTGGCTTTTGTTTGCTGCTTTTGGTTTCTTCATCATCTTCATCTAGTTTTTCTGATTTAGCAGCCTTGGTCTTACCCTCTATTCGTGCCTTGACAATTTTCAGGATTTCTTCTTCTTTTAATAATGTTAAGCCTGCCTGTTGCGCGTTAGTTGCCTTATTGCTAGCGAATTTAGTTGTAGGACGGCCATCTGGCGTTGATACACCCTTAAGTGCTGAACTTCCCAGAGTAAACCCCAAAAACGCACTCAAAGAACCTGCTCCCAACATGAGAATTAACAAAATTAACGTAAGAAGTACAGTGGAATTTATTTTCATCGCTGACAAGCTATTACAAAAAAATACTGTTTCATACTGTCAAAGTTTTGAAGTTATGTACCTCAATCCTTCAAAGAACTGAATCAATACTAGTTCATGCTTAAATTATGTAGTATATAAAGTCTAGTAAATTATTTTCGAGGTTCCACTAGCGATCAACTTACGCTACAATTTAAATTCGACCAGGGTTGGCCGAGCGGTTGAGGCAGCGAACTCATAATTCGCCCAAGGCAGGTTCAACTCCTGCACCCTGGATTTAGTCTATAGTCAATTGTCAGCAAAATACAGCTTATGGACTCTTGACTATAAACTGCAAGAAGACAGCTAACAAGCTCTAAAATTTACCGGGGTGGTGCATTTTCAAAGCTGAACTCAGTACCGACTTTCAGTTGGTTGGCATTCAAGCGGGGAGACATCAGCAAGGATGTATCGTAAGGATTTGGTAAGTCTGGAGTCCGAAGATACGGATCATTGCCAACTTGCTGGGTCAAAACATCTTGATAGAGAGTATTAATTAATTCAGCATCGCGGGCAATTTCATTTTCTGGAAACGAATTACGGAAACCCGAACCCGATCCTAAAAAGGAGTCTATTTGGCGTTTAATTGTGCCATTTTCGTAGAAATTGCGATCGTGTCGAAAAAAAGCTCTCTCAAATACATCATTTGTTGTTTCATAATTGGGTGCTTTGGTTTCAGCAGATGCAATTTCAGAAACACCAAAACCAGTAGCTAACAGCACTAATAAACCACCAAGGGTTTTAACTTTTATACCCATATTTTTTACTCCTCATTTTTTGGGTAAATCTTAACTTATGCTTAATTTCAGAACTCCAAAGAGTTCAACCTTTGGTGTAGCACAACTTTTAATGTTTTGTAATGACGTATCCTACTGAAACCCTTACCCAATCAGATATTTGTGCAGCTACTACAGATTTGACTACTCTGCACCACAAACTACTAGATTTATTTTGTCAACTTGCTTATCAAGAAGGAGACTTTGTCCTATCTTCAGGACAAAGTAGCTCTTACTACATTAATGGGAAACAGGTTACACTCCACCCCCAAGGTGCTTTGGCAATTGGTCGCATTCTTTTATCCCTATTACCAGCAGATACCCAAGCTGTAGCTGGTTTGACATTGGGGGCTGATCCAATTGTTACAGCAGTGAGCGTAGTTTCTGCGTATGAAAATCGACCGATACCAGCGTTGATTATTCGTAAAGAAGCCAAAGGTCACGGCACAAAAGCTTATATTGAAGGCCTTAATTTGCCGGAAGGTACAAAAGTCGTTGTTTTGGAAGATGTCGTTACTACTGGGAAATCTGCAATGAAGGCTGTTGAGCGTCTTCAAAAAGCTGGTTATACAGTCGATACAGTAATTTCACTGATAGACCGACTACAAGGGGGAGCAGAATTTTATCAGTCAGTAGGGTTGAAATTTCAGGCTGTGTTTACGATTGAGGATATTCAGCAAAGATATCGTCAGCTAAAAAATTAGTGGTGCGATCGCAGTTATCAAATTAAATCAACTCAGTAGGGTTGTTGTACTGCGATCGTAATTTTCTTATTGGTGAAGTACGCCGCTTTAGTCTTTTTTTTTAATGACAAAATCCGCAGACGTTGGCACAAAACGCTTGATTAGCCTCGCACCTGATAATTGGGTAAAATGGGTAACACAAATTCCTGATCTAACAGCTAGTGAAATACTAAATTCTGAATTTCATTGGATAAGTAGACAAAGTGATGTTTTAATCCGCGTCGAAAGTTCTCAGCATGGAGAGTTTCTTGTTCTTAACGAATTACAACTGCGCTATCAAAAAGAAATGCCGCGAAGAATGCGCGCTTACGCCGCGCTCGCAGAAGAGAAGTATAATTTACCCACTTAGGGACTTCCAAGAAATAAATTAATCAGCAAAAATCATAAGTTAATCTTTAAGAGATAATGATAATCATTCTGAAAGGGTAAGAGGTGGTTGCCGTCGGCAACCACCTCTTACCCCCTCAAACACAGAAGGAAAAGTCTGCATCTGCACTCTGTAAATAATTTCAGTGCAATATCATAATTAATATTCATGTTTTTAGATTTAAAAACTGAAGAGTGAAAATTAAGTGCTGCCACAACAAATATCAACAAACCATTTGCCTAAATCGGGAAATTTTTCATGTTCCGAGTTAGTGAGTCTTTCTATTTGTTTTTCAACAGCAGACATAGCCTCCTTAGTAAGAGTAACCCCAGTTTCATAAGTTTGAGTCACTAACTTAACCACAGGATTCTTACCTTTCCACGTCATGTTTTGAGCAAATTTTAAAGCGGTTGCAACTTCATCTAAAATACTGCCATTCCAAGAATTTTCTAATATCCCCCATACTCGCTCGATGGGATTATATTTGCTGTGATAGGGTGGATAGTAGGCTAAACGTATATTCAGTTGATATTCATGAACAAACTCAACGATACGTTTCATAAACTGGGTACGTCTAGAATTATTATCTGTCCCATTATCCTGGTTAATAATCAGGGTTTTTATTGAGGAAAATCGCCAACTCTCACTCTTCCAAAAATCTTCTAGAACGTCTACAATAAAATCACTCGTTACATTAGACTCTGTAAAGTATAAAAATAGTTCGTCTAATTCTGGAAGGAAGATGCCGTAAGGAGTTACGGTAGTTTTTGGATGAAAATTATGGTCTTCTGTTTCTGTGACAACTCGGTTTTTACCTCCTCTGTCAAAGTAGCCAATATCTACACGGGCTTTGGCATCCAGACTGAGACGTAAGATACTTGGATCATCCAGGGCGGATTGATTAACTATTGCTAATTGTTCAAAGATTGCGTCTGTTTCTGGAATTTTTTTTGAGGTAAAACTTTTGCTACTCGCTTGAGTCTATAACCTAAATCATTCAATTTAACTCTCATTGTTTCTTCAGTAGGTAACTGTTCATCCGTATAACCAAATTTATCAATTAATAGCTTTCTGACCTGACTAGCAGTTAGGCGTGTATACAGCCTTTGGCTTTTAAAACTTGGATCTGTTTGGCTTTGGAAATCAACTAATTTTTTGATATCTTCTAACAGGTTTGGTAAATGCTCTTCTACTTTCCATCTACCCCTAGCTGAATAATTATCTATACAACTAATCCCACTGGTTAGTTCTTTAATTCCTTTACGAATAGTATTTCTATCCCAGCCCAATTCTTTTTGAGCCAGTAATTGTCCTCCGTAACCTAATTCCATGACAATTTGTGCTTGAAAACGCCGCCTTGCTGCACCTTTGAGTTGGTTTGCTGTTTCCTTGAATACTTTTTTGACTGAATCAGTTAATTCGAGCAACACTCCTGTCCACCCACAAAATTCCCTCCAAATTGAATTTACTACGAATAGGGGGGAAGGAGAAGCAGCCTGCGGCTGCTTCTCCTTCCCCCCTTAGAATGATTATCATTATTATAATTGGTCATTTTATTCCTTGGAAGTCCCTTACCCTGTATTAATCAACATTCTCAAACTCACCAATTTAAAAATACCTACAAGTTTTGTATCAAATATTGCGGGTTTACGAGCTATTCAAGATTATCGCGTGATTAACTTGTGGGAAGTTGATGTGAACATTGTCTTTGAGCAGTCGTTACCCTCATTACTTCCTTTTGTGCCAATTCTTAAAGGTGGTGAAAACGAGACTACAATTAGAGAAGCGCTACAAATGCTTCGTGCTGACGAACAATTAAACCAACTAGAAACCGTCCTAGCTTTTTTTGCTACTTTTGTATTAGATAGCGCCTTAGTTCAAGAAATTATGAGGTGGGATATGGCTGTATTACGCGAATCACCTTGGTACCAAGAAATTGAGCAGCGTGGAGTAGAAAAAGGACGGCATATAGGCGAAGCACTAGGAAGACAAGAACAAATGTTGTCAAATATCGAAATGAGTTTAGAGGTAAAGTTTGGCAGTGAAGGATTAGATTTGATGCCACAAATCAGCCAAATTTCTGATTTAGAGCGCTTAAAGGCTATTTTACGGAGTATTGTTACAGCAAATACGCTTGAAGAATTGCAACAGATTTTGTAATGCGATCGCTTTTAAGCAGCAACCTGATAGATAAGCAAAAATTTCTTATTTCATCAAAGGGAGAAGGTCAAAGTCTTGGCGAATTTCTAAAAGCGATCGCTCTAATAATGATTCAAAATTTAGGAATGGAAAATAGCATTGACGCTGGCGATTTCTCCACAAAATTACTATTAATTCTGGTAATAATCTTGGCAAAACTAAAAAAATGGAACCATATAACCAAAAAACTCCATGCTGTTTAATCAAGTCGTCATACATGACGCGAATTGCTGGACTAATGGTTGAGTCTTGAAGTGTACTCAAGTGATCACGAAATTTGTAGTCGCTTGTCCACCAAATTAAGGGCAATAATTTAAGTTCATCATACATCCCTGTATCACAACCATAGATAATATGACTGACATCGTGTGCAAGCAGAATTTTTGCAAATTCTGGAGGTAATTTTTGAGGATTAGTAAGATTTGGATTCACAGCATAGTATTCATCTAGTCCTTGCTGTAGTGTCTGGGTGCTGTGTTTATTTGTATAAAAAGGACGAGGACATTTACTCATCTAGCACTCTCTTTTCTTTACGACACGGTTTCGTAAATATAATAACACTTATGAGTGATGCCGCTAAAAAGCCGCTAGGAAGACCCCGGAGTACTGAAGCCCATCAAGCTATGCTGCAAGCAACCTTAGAACTTTTAGCAGAAGTTGGTTTTGATGCTATGAGTATTGATGCGATCGCGACTCGTGCTGGAGTGGGAAAACCCACCATTTACCGCCGCTACTCTGGCAAAGAAGAATTAGTTGCTGATGCAATTGAGAGTGTGCGACAGGATGTTGTCATTCCTGATACTGGTAATCTCTGGAGCGATATTGATGAATTAATCAAGAATGCAGCGCAAATTTCTTTGAGTCCTTTGGGGCGGAAGACTGTGGCTATGATTATTAGCAGCGCATCAAGCAATTCTCAGTTTGCGGAAATTTACTGGACAAAATATTTACAGCCACGACGACAAGCCTTTGCTGTGGTACTTGAACGAGCAAAAGCCAGAAATGAAGTTCAAGCAAATTTAGATCCTGGTTTAGTCTTTGACAGCATGAGTGGCATTATGCTTTATGCACTCATATTTCAACCCACACCTGAATCATGGGAAGAATACGTTCGTCGTGCTTTACGTCTTTTTCTGTAATGTATTGCCAATACTAAGAATAATCGTAGACTTTGTTTATATAGCCCCAGATTTCAAGTCTAAGGGCTATTAATTTTTAATTAACTTTGTGCCACAGGTTCTTTTGCCAAGAACTTCTCAAGTTCTGTCAACGCATCAGCATCAACCTTGGTTTGCATAGGACAGAACTTAGGCCCACACATCGAACAAAACTCAGCCGTTTTATATATATCTGCGGGCAAAGTTTCATCGTGATATTCCTTAGCTCTCTCTGGGTCAAGCGATAATTCAAACTGACGGTTCCAGTCAAAGTTATAACGGGCTTGGGAGAGTTCATCATCTCTATCTCTTGCACCGGGGCGATGTCTGGCAATATCTGCCGCATGAGCCGCTATTTTATAGGCAATCAGCCCATTCCTGACATCTTCGGCATCGGGCAATCCTAAATGTTCTTTTGGTGTAACATAGCACAGCATCGCTGTACCGTACCATCCTGCCATTGCTGCCCCGATCGCAGAAGTGATATGGTCATAGCCAGGAGCAATATCTGTGACTAAAGGTCCCAACACATAGAAGGGTGCTTCAGAACACTCTTCCATTTGCTTACGGACGTTGAACTCAATTTGATCCATTGGCACGTGTCCAGGCCCTTCTACCATCACCTGCACGTCATCTTCCCAAGCTTTGCGGGTTAGTTGTCCGAGGGTTTTTAATTCGGCTAATTGTGCGGCATCTGAAGCATCATGAGTGCAGCCAGGGCGTAGGGAATCACCTAAACTAAAAGAGACATCGTATTTTTTGAAAATCTCGATAATGTCTTTAAAGTGAGTATAAAGTGGGTTTTGTTTGTGATGATGTAGCATCCACCGTGCCAAAATCCCGCCACCACGAGAGACAATACCAGTGATGCGATCTCTAACCAAAGGTAGATGTTCAATTAAAATCCCGGCGTGAATAGTTTGATAATCTACACCTTGTTGAGCATGTTTTTCGATGATATGCAGAAAGTCATCGGCGGTCAGGTTTTCAATTGTACCGTGGACACTTTCTAAAGCTTGATAAACTGGCACTGTACCAATCGGAACAGGCGAAGCATTGATGATGGCGGTACGAATTTCATCTAAGTTACCGCCGCCTGTGGACAAGTCCATTACGGTATCAGCACCGTATTTCACTGCTAAATTCAGCTTATCCACTTCTTCTTGAAGATTAGAAGAGTTAGGAGAAGCGCCGATGTTAGCATTTACTTTACATTTAGAGGCGATGCCGATCGCCATCGGCTCTAGATTTGTGTGATTAATATTCGCCGGGATGATCATTCGTCCCCGCGCCACTTCTTCACGAATAAGATCAGCAGGGAGATTTTCCCGCTGGGCTACATAGTGCATTTCTTCGGTGATTACACCTTGACGCGCATAGTGCATTTGAGAAACATTGCTCTGCCCACGCCGTTTAGCAACCCATTCTGTCCGCATATTAAAATCCTCAATAAACAGCTTCCCTCCGCTGGTATTACCCAGACTCAGGTGTTAAGGGTGTGATCTCAGCCTGTAATCTCAGGCACCCCTAGCATGGATGTAGTGTATCACTTTGTTTATGATTGCGGTTATGGGTGTTTACAATTTATGAATATGTCAAAAAACGCAAAGTTTTCAGCGGTTTATTTACGCTGTACGGGTCAGTTGTCATACCATTTCACGAAATTTTTGATACAAATTACTTTTCTTACTCCCTCTGCCTTTAGTCACTGAGTTTCGACACTTCGACAGGCTCAGTGCGGCGCTGCGCGGCAGTTGAGCGTAGCCGAAACTCAACTACCGCGTAGCCGAAGTGCTGCTTCCCCTGCTTCCCCAAATTTATCGACTTCCAAGTAAAACGGTATGAGGCACTGCTAGGCGATGGGGTTTTTTCTATGCGTTTTCATGAAGAATTAATATAAGTAAAATTAATTACTATTAATCCTTACAATCACCAGAGCGTAGGCACTCTCCTGTTTGTTCATCTCTGGCAAATATCTGCCACGGCGCTAAGTGTAACTGAGTATTTTTGCTGTGAACAGTTAAAACATTGATTATAGAGATCTGGTCTTTTAAAATTGGTATGCTACCACTACTAGCAAAGCTGGCCTCGGCTGCATACAAGTAAACAGGTAATACCATCAATCCGATGCAAATTGTTCGATTCATACAAGCCTCAGCAAAAAATTTCCGATCGCGTTATGTGTAGACACCATCTTGAAAAACCGGAGTTTAAAAACTGAGTATTGTATATTGATGTTGGGTCAATTAATTTAATGTTAGAGATTTCCAGAAAATAAATTATCCAATTTATTCAGATTATATTTTTCTTACTTTCCCTGCTCTTGGTCACTGAGTTTCGACACTTCGACAGGCTCAGTGCGGCGCTGCGCGGTAGTTGAGCGTAGCCGAAACTCAACTACCGCGTAGTCGAAGTACTGCCCCTTGCTTGCCCAAACGTATCAACTTTAAAGTAAAACGGTATTACTAGCCGCAGAGACGTGATTTATAAATTATAGTTTCCACCGTTGTTGAGGGTAGAGTATGTCTACAAGATGGCTTCCCAATTAACTTATGCAGAGTCCAACTTGCAAATCAGGACAAAAACCTCCAGCAGTCAAAAATATATTTTGGTAGCTGCTTCCCCAGATAAAATAGTTAACAAATGTTGCCTACTAGCTAACTCATGACACCTTCACAAGATGTAGACACTATACCTACTCCGGATATTGATCCAGAAGAATATGACAACTCGGAAATCGATCCTTTTGATGAGTTGCCAGGAGAGGTCGAAATGTCTTTGTTCGACCATCTAGAGGAGTTACGACAGCGGATTTTCTACTCGTTGATTGCTGTAATAATTGGTGTTGTCGGCTGTTTTGTTGCCGTGAAGCCGATTGTGCAGTTATTGGAAGTCCCAGCGCAAGGAGTAAAATTTCTCCAGCTAGCTCCGGGAGAATATTTCTTTGTTTCGATTAAAGTTGCTGGCTATAGCGGTTTAGTACTTTCTAGTCCTTTTATTCTTTACCAAGTTATTCAGTTCGTTCTGCCTGGACTGACTCGCCGTGAACGTCGTTTGCTGGGACCTGTAGTTTTGGGGTCAAGCGTACTGTTTGGTGCAGGGTTAGTATTTGCCTACTTGCTTCTCATCCCCGCAGCTTTGAGATTTTTTATTAGCTATGGAGCAGATGTAGTAGAGCAACTGTGGTCAATTGACAAATATTTTGAGTTTGTTTTGCTGTTGTTATTTAGCACTGGTTTATCATTTCAAATTCCTATTATCCAACTTCTGTTAGGTAATTTAGGTATTGTTTCTTCTGAAAGAATGATCGCCGGTTGGCGTTTTGTGATTATGGGAGCAGTGGTTTTAGGAGCCATTCTCACACCTTCAACTGACCCCCTCACCCAAAGTTTGTTAGCAGGGGCAGTTCTGGGGCTATATTTTGGTGGTGTTGGTTTAGTTAAGCTGACAGGTAAATAATGAGGTGAAATCAGGGGCTAGGAGCTAGGGACTAGGGGCTAGGGATTATGTACCTCATGTCATTGGAAACTGCTATAACTATAAATTGCTTTGCTGAGATGCAAAATTCAAAGCAATAATTTTAACTTTTAAATAAATGTCAAAAATGCGATCGCTCTGGTTTAAAAAGAACCAATGATCATCCCAGCCAACAATATAAAACCAATCCAGACGTTTTGCCGAAACATTCTCCCATAAACAGAATTAGGCAAGTCTAATTTCCGTAATTGCAGAAATTGCCAAAACCAGCCAATAGTGCCAATTACTAAACTTATCCAAAAAGCCAGCTTTAGGTGAATAGAAATACCTAACCAAGCCAGAAAAATAGTTGTGCCAGCAAAGAAAATGCCAATAGCTACAGATGCATAATCCCCAAAAAATAAAGCACTAGAGTTAACACCTATGCGTCGATCATCTTCGCGATCGCTCATGGCGTAAACAGTATCAAATCCCAATGTCCATAATATAGTCGCCCCCCATAATAACCAAGTTGCAGGTGAGAGGTTTTGCGTAACTGCACTCCAGCTAATTAATACGCCAAAACCCCAGGCTATTGAAAGCACTAGCTGTGGAACTGGAAACACCCGTTTTGCCCCTGGATAAAGCAAAATTACAGGCACTGCTGCCACACACAACCAGAAACTCAAAGGGTTAAGATAAAATGCTAGCCCTGCGGCACATGCCATTGCCACGATCGCAACCACAATCCCAACTTTGATCGAAAGGGTACGAGAAGCAAGGGGGCGATCGCGGGTTCTTTCTACTTGTGGATCAATATCTCGATCCCACAAATCATTGACTACACAACCAGCCGCACTTGTGGCCAAAGTGCCTAAGATAATAACGCCAACCAGAGGTAAAGGCGGTTTGCCAGAGGCTGCCAAAAATACAGCCCACAAGGCAGGAATCATTAAAATTAAACGTCCTTCTGGTTTATGCCATCGCAAAAGCCGGACAATGACCAACCATAAAGGTTCTGAGTTGCGTTCTTGCGTACTTAACATAAAAATAAAAAACTAAGCTTTAGCATTTTATCAGCAGTGAGGAGAGCAACTAACTCAATATATAGCAATATTTATCTTTAAAGGGAGAATCAAAGATATGCAAGTATGGTAAATATATCGTGACTGAAGAAATGTTTTTGCCTAAATTTTTGATGGTATGACAGATGTGAGAAAGCGGCATTATCGAAACAACTATTATGATTCAAGCCTTACGTGAACTAGTAACCTTTGAAGATTTTGCAGCGTGGCGACCCGCAGGAGGAAGGTACGAATTACATGATGGTGTGATTGTGGAAATGGCACAACCAGCAGGAAACCACGAAGACGTTGTTGGTTTTATAGCCAGAAAATTAACGGTAGAATTTGACCGATTGAATTTACCTTATACAATCCCTAAAACTGCACTGGTAAAACCTTTTAACTTGGAATCTGGCTACTCCCCAGATGTACTATTACTCAATCGCCCTAATTTAGTGAATGAACCGCTATGGAAAAAAGAATCAACTGTAAGCCTTGCAGCATCAATTCCCTTAGTCGTTGAAGTAGTTAGTAGCAATTGGGATGATGACTACTACACAAAACAGGGTAAGTATGAGGTTATTGGCATTCCTGAATACTGGGTTGTAGATTACCTCGGTCTGGGCGCTAAAAAGTTCACTGGCAACCCCAAACAACCTACTATATCTATTTATCAATTAATTGATGATGAATATCAAGTTACTTGCTTTAGAGGCAATGACCGCATAGTATCACCTACTTTCCCCCAACTAAATCTGACTGCTCAACAGATTTTTCAAGCTGGTAATTCCCAGGTTTAGCCACGATTTTACAGGAAAGTTGCGAGTTAGTAGCTCTCAAAACACATACTCTACTTACACATAACTGATTATTAAGCAACTTGTTTGTGAGTTTTTCTTTACAGGCAATTGCACTTGTTTACAACTTCTTTTTTTTTACCGAAAACGAAACAGGTTAGATTAGTTATTAAATACTAAAGACAGTTTCAGAAAAATAATAAGCTAGAACTATTAATAATACATGATATGGGACTGAATTTAGTTTCAGCTAATTGGGAGAGTGCTAGTACTCAATTAGTTAAGCAACAACGGATTATTGCTGCCATTGATTTGGGAACCAATTCTCTACACATGGTAGTAGTAAAAATTGACCCAACCTTACCAGCTTTTAGCATCATCGCCAGAGAAAAAGAAACCGTGAGGTTAGGCGATCGCAATACTACCACGGGGGAACTGAAACCAGAAATCATTGAAAAAGCGATCGCGGCTTTAGGGCGCTTCCAAGAAGTTGCCAAAACCTTCAATGCTGAAACAACTATAGCTGTGGCGACTAGCGCTGTGCGCGAATCTCCTAATGGTCGAGATTTTCTGCACAGAATAGAGAAGGAACTGGATTTAAGCGTTGATTTAATTTCTGGACAAGAAGAGGCGCGACGCATCTATTTAGGTGTGTTATCGGGGATGGAATTTCACAACCAACCCCAGATGATTATTGATATAGGTGGCGGTTCCACAGAATTGATTTTGGGAGACTGTCATGAACCGCGGACTCTTACCAGTACAAAAGTTGGTGCAGTGCGACTCACTAGCGAGTTAATCACCACCGACCCCATTAGCAATGTAGAATTTCAGTACCTACAAGCTTATGCACGGGGTATGTTAGAACGTGCTGTAGACGAAGTACTGGCAAATATCCAGTTTGGTGAATCTCCCCGGTTAATTGGTACTTCTGGCACGATTGAAACCCTCGCCGTGATTCATGCGCGAGAAAATTTGGGTTCGGTTCCTTCTACTTTTAATGGCTATCAATTTAGTCTTGAAGACTTGCGAAAGTGGGTCAATCGCTTACGCAAACTCACCCATTCCGAAAGGACTGCCATTTCAGGTATGCCAGATAAGCGGGCTGAAGTGATATTAGCTGGTGCAGTCATTTTACAAGAAGCTATGACTTTGTTAGGTGCTGAATCCATTACAACCTGTGAGCGTTCCCTCAGAGAAGGCGTGATTGTAGATTGGATGCTAGCCCACGGTTTGATTGAAGATAGACTGCGTTACCAAGGTTCAGTACGCCAACGGAGTATCTTAAAACACGCCAACAAGTATCACATTACATTAGAGCATAGCGATCGCGTAGCTTCATTTGCCCTCAGTTTATTTGACCAAACTCAAGGTACACTCCACAACTGGGGTATTAACGAGCGACAATTACTCTGGGCTGCTGCGATATTACATAATTGTGGTCATTATATTAGCCATTCGGCTCATCACAAGCACTCTTACTATCTCATTCGCAATGGTGAACTACTCGGCTACACCGAAACCGAGATCGAAATTGTTGCCAATTTAGCGCGTTATCATCGTAAATCTGCACCTAAGAAAAAGCACGAAAATTATCGTAACTTACTGAGTAAACAGCACCGACAAATAGTTAATCAATTGAGCAGTATCTTGAGATTAGCAGTCGCCTTAGATAGACGGCAAATTGGAGCGATCGCCGGAGTAAAATGTGAGTATTATCCAGAATTTAAACAAGTTAATTTGCAAGTTTTCCCAACTCAACTTGACGATGATTGCGCCTTAGAACTGTGGAGCTTAAATTTTAAAAAAGGAGTATTTGAAGAAGAATTTGGTGTGAAGTTAGTAGCAAATTTAGAAAATTCTACGATTCCTGACTTTTCTTAAAAAACAAGCATGGTGCGTTACCCTAAAACGCACCTTTATATAAAAGGGAAAGGGTGAAAGACCAACAAATAGGCACAAAAGACTTTGACGATTGACTGAAATTTCTTCATCTAAGCTGTGATTGGTGCTAGCGTTAAAAATAGAATTTCACATAAAAGCATTACACTATGTCCTCAGCAGCAATTACTACTGTAGTGAAAATGATGGAATCTTTACCAATTGAAGTACAGAATCAGGTTGTAGATCATCTTCGAGACTACATTAATGATATGCAAGATGAAATTCAATGGAGTGAATCCTTCCAGAGAACCCAACAAAAACTGATAGCGGCTGCACAACGTGCTAAACAAGAAATTGCTGAGGCATTGGATTACGACAAACTATGAAGTCGGCAGTGCTGCCCTCATTTTGGTCTGAATATTGGCATTTGAGCGACAATATCAGACAAAGCGCTAGGAAAGCTTATCGATTGTGGGCAAAAAATCCGTTTCATCCGTCTTTGCATTTCAAGTGCATCAATAGCCAAGAGAGTCTTTGGTCTGTAAGAGTGACTAGAGGTTATCGAGCGCTTGGGGTGCTAGAAGGTGATGATGAAACTCTACTATTCCCTGTCTTAGAATTACTGATACATTTGCGTCGCTTTCAGCATGTGATAAGTAATAATCAACTGCGTCAAAGCTAGAGGATAACTTTGCAACGTCTCTCCTGTTGTGCCAGCGACTTTACCAAGTTCTGGGTTACTCTCGCGATCGCATACACTGTGTAAATAAGGCATATCAGAACACATCACATGTTCTAATTTATTCACCTGCTCCAAAGTAGCATGACCATCAACTTCCAAGACATCTACGGGTTTACTCATGTCTCGGTCTAATCCCAGGCGGATCGCTGAATCAGAATCACCAGTACTAGATTTGATAATCGGCGTAAAATCTGGGTGGGGAATTGTCGGACGAAGTACTAAACGCACATTCAAATGTCCATTAGTTTCATCATCTTCGCCATTGGGCGGATAAAAACTAACTACAATATCTGACCATTGTCTCTGTGGACGGATATACTGTTCTGAATCTGGTTCGCGCTTTTCTAGTTCTGCTAATACCTGTTCAGCACTGTAGCCACGCTTTTGGGTATCCCGTTTAACTTTCCACTTGGCGCGCAATTGTTCAGGCGGTGCTAGGTAAACTTTAACGTCATAAGCGTCACGGGCAGCACGGGTAGAATAACCGAGTAATCCTTCAATAATTACAAATTTATTTGGCTTGATATAGTGTGGTGCTTCAAAAGTACCAGTTTTATGGCTGTAAACTGGTTTGAGGATTGGCTGCCCTGTGCGTAACAAAGACAGGTGCTGCTGCATAATATCTAGATGATTGCAGTCAGGATGAAGAGCCGTAATTCCAATTTCTGCTCTTTGCTGACGATCATAACGATGGTAATCATCTGTGCAAATGAGCGTGACATTTTCTGGCCCTAATACCTGAGCAATTCCTTTAGTCAATGTTGTTTTTCCGGCGGCGCTGTCACCGACAATACCTAGAATTATTGGACGGCTCATCATCCCCCCTCTAATACGAGCAAGACTAGTGATAAATTTTGCAGATAATATTTCTCATTCTAGAAGGGAATGAGCTAAGTGAATCAAACAAAAACATTGTATGCAACATCTCTATACATATATTTTCTCTATATTTTGCTTACTACAAACATTTTTTGGTAATTGCTTTATCTTGACAAAATCGCTCTTTGGGATAATAGGCAATATATTACACAAATACTTACTATGACAGTTATCAGTTACTAGTGAACAGTCACAAAACATTTGATAACTGTTGACTGTTAACTGTTCACTGATTTAATGTCCACAGTCAAAGAAGTATTGCATATTAGCAATATTTGGCTGGCTTTGAGATATACCAGAGTAATAGAGCCGTATTTGGGATCACGACAGGGCAGGGTTATGGTGACGTTAAATATTTCCGATTTGGAACAAGTTGATAAGTTTCGTCATCTTCAGTTAACTTTGCGCGATCGCTGGAAAACTATCGAGCTATTTGACAATAGTGAGGCGGATATTATTATCATTCCCTCCTTGAGTATCGACCAGCGCGAACTCCGCAAAATAGAAGGCTGTGAACATTATGAAGAAAGATTGCTATTTTCTTTGATGCGTCTGCGAAATCCTCGCACTAGGCTAATTTATGTTACATCAATGCCTTTGCATCCCAGCATTATTGATTATTATCTACAACTGTTACCCGGAATCCCCTTTTCTCATGCCCGTAATCGCTTATTGCTCCTTTCTACTTACGATTCTTCCTTAAAACCTTTGAGCGAAAAGATTTTAGAACGTCCTCGCTTACTAGAACGGATTCGTCAAGCTGTAAGGCTAGAAAAATCATTTATGGCGTGTTACAACGCGACATTTTTGGAAGCAGAATTATCTTTAAAATTAAATGTCCCTTTGTATGCAGCCGCACCAGATTTACAAATTTTAGGGACAAAAAGTGGTAGTCGGCAAATATTTGCTGAAAGTGGAGTTCCTTATCCAGATGGTAGTGAAAGAATTTGGAATACCCCAGATTTAGCCCAAGCGGCTTGTGATTTGTGGGAACGTCAACCGACATTAAAACGCATGGTGGTGAAACTCAACGAAGGTATTTCTGGAGAAGGAAATGCCCTACTTGATCTTAGACCCATTATGAACGTAGCACCAAATCAAGCTTCTCATGCCGAAAGAATTACAGCAATAAGCGATCGCCTCTCCAGTTTGCGCTTTCAAGCTAAAAAAGAAACTTGGGAAAACTTTTCAGGGCGGATTCCTGAATTGGGGGCGATTGTAGAAGCATTTGTCGAAGGAGAAGTCAAGCGATCGCCCAGTGTCCAAGGACGCATTACACCGAATGGCGAAGTAGAAATTCTCTCAACCCATGACCAAATTCTCGGTGGCCCAGACGGTCAGATTTATCTGGGTTGCCGATTTCCCGCCGATGAAAGTTATCGATTGCAATTACAACAACTGGGGTTACAAGTCGGCAGAACCCTGGCAGAAAAGGGCGCATTAGAACGCTTTGGAGTCGATTTTATCGCCGTTGA
Source organism: Halotia branconii CENA392 (assembly GCF_029953635.1). Classification (NCBI taxonomy): domain Bacteria; kingdom Bacillati; phylum Cyanobacteriota; class Cyanophyceae; order Nostocales; family Nodulariaceae; genus Halotia; species Halotia branconii. The sequence goes on from NZ_CP124543.1 coordinate 2,712,341, forward strand.
TCAAGGTAACGGTGATTGGGATATTCAGGCGATCGAAATTAACCTGCGTAAAGGTGGCACTACCCATCCTTTTATGACCTTAAAATTATTAACAACTGGTCGCTATGACCTCTCTACAGGGTTATTTTACAGTCAGCAAGGTCGTCCAAAATACTATATTGCCACCGACAACCTGCAAAAAGACCGCTATCGAGGATTACTGCCTAACGATTTGATGGATATCATCGCTCATCACAGGCTGCACTTTGATACTGGTAATGAAACAGGCACAGTATTTCATCTCATGGGTTGTTTGTCTCAGTTTGGTAAATTAGGATTAACCAGTATTGGTGATTCCCCGCAACAAGCAGAGGACATTTATAACAAAGTCGTCAAAGTTTTAGATGAAGAAAGCCACAGCGACAATGATAATTTTCCTTTGTTCTCCGATTACGTCTTTCCTATTGCTGGGGATGGATATAGTTATTAATAATTTATTTTTGTGCCTTAGTGTCTTCGTGGTAAGTAAAACTTCAACCACAAAGGCACTAAGACACCAAGTATTTATAGATTCCTACGATTATTTTTCTACTGGTAAAATATTTGGAGGAATTTCCCGAACTAGACGAAACGGGAATGCCGCAGTTGAAGCTAACTGAGCATAATCTGGTGTGAGAAAAACTGCATATTTTTCAGCTTCAGGAGTTAACTGTGCTGCCATTGCCAAAACTATCGCTTGAGTAAACTTACGAACATCAGCGGCTTGTTCGCCTACTATTTCACCACCACTAAAAGGTGTGTTGGGTTGTCCGGCCTGATCCAAAGTGGTACTAGGATCTTTGACACTCAAATGAGTACCCCCAACTATTCCAACTAGCCATTTGGGGGATGTAATTTTACTAAATGGTATAATTTGCTCAGTTAAGGCTGGGGTACTTTTATCTGCGGAAGCTGCCAATATTAAGGTAGGTACTTGCAACTTTGTCAAACCTGTTTCGCCAAAGATTAAAGAAGTTGTCGGACTAAAAGCGATCGCCTGTTTGATTCTATTATCTTGCAATTGATAACTGTTTTCTGGAAGTTCTTGGGCAACACACTGAATAGTTTCTCCCAGGCTTAAAACAGCCAAGTTACCTTGACAGCGCTGTTTGAGGTTTTTCAGTTGTAACTCGGCTCCCGCAACTGCTAAGGCTGTACCACCGCCAAAAGAATAGCCCAGAACCATCACATTGTTAGTTGCAAGTTTGCCTTGCAGTGGGTTGTTAGCCGTTTGATTGAGCTGTTCTAATTGATCAATCACAAAACTTACATCTTTGGGACGATCTAAAAACTCTTGGGGCTTCAAAAACCTAGTTTTACCTGCTGCTGCTAAGTTGATATTGGTTCCATCGCTGCCAGGATGTTCTAAAGCTACAAATATATAACCGTAAGATGCGAGATGTTCAGCTAAGTAGCGCAAATCAGTACGGTTTGATCCCAAGCCATGACTATATACAATTACAGGTTTGTCAATGGTTGCAGCAGTTGACCAATAAATATCAACAGGAATATTGCGATCGCGCTTTTGATCGTTCCATTGCAAGTTGAGTACTTGTACTGAAGCGGTTCCTGGCTGGGTAGGATCAAAAGGTAAAGAAATCTGCGGTTTTTTGGGGTCGAGTTGGGGTGAAATTGCTAACATAAACTGTTGAGTACGCCAAAAAGCCGTGTTCAAACTCTTGGCTACAGTCAACGCCTGTGGTAGATCAATTTTTAGGTATTGACTAGGATAGGCAGCAATAAAATTCAATACTGAAAGACCTTGTGGCGCAGTAGAACCTAATACCAATCCGGCTCTGAGTGCTTGTACTCCAGCTTGATCCTCTCTAACTACGGCACTAGAAAGATCGTTGAGAACCGTTGTGCCAATTTGGGTATTGAGTAACCGACTAATGGTAACAACATTAATTGGTAATTTCATTCTCAGTGCGTCCATGATGAAGCGGCGCTGTGGTTCAGATAATCTATTAGTGTAGGACGCTAAACTTGCAGGTAATTCTCCAGTTTCCGCCGCCTTTTGTAACTCAGTTAGGGAAATGGATTCTTCCAAAAGTCCAACACGCACAACAACCGTGTCGGCAGCTTGTACAGAGGTATTTGCCCCAAAAAACTGTGTCAGAGCGATCGCCCAAAATAGACCTGCAACTATTTTGAAACTTTTCCAGCTTTTTCCCATAAACTTTGTTATCAATTAATACTTCCGGGAATATAACTGATATTTGTATATTTAACCAATTACTCAAAACTTTTAAGCTCATCCCACCTCTAAAAGGGGATAGGATTTCGTGTCAGTGGTCAGTGGTTATTAGTCAGTGGTTATACCGTTTCACTTTAAAGTTGATACATTTGGGCAAGCAGAGGAGGCAGGGGGAGTAAGATGTGAAATAAAAAGGCGTGAAGAAAAAACTCACGCCTTTTTGTTATTACATTCCTTAAAGATAGATGTCATTTATTGCTATGTTATTCTTTACCAATTATCATCTTTATCTTTCTTGTGAGGCTCTCCTGTAAAAGGTTGTACGCCAGTATTAGGGTAAGCATCATCATTAGGCCCAAAAATCCGCATTGCAGCTTCAGAAATATACTGGGTGATGTTAGAAATGATTTTGGAAACAGCCATAATATTAGACTCCTTACTTTGAGCCACTATTAATCGTGATGTCTATACTTTAGTTCTAATCTTGATTGCATTGCTCAGATTCTCAACATATTGACAATCTATGCAAAGATTGTTTAGATATGTTTGCAATACTTTAGCTTGTCTATAAGTCAAACTTGCCTCTTCAATTGTAATTATAACTGAGCTATTGATTCAACATACACCCCTGCGGTAGGGCAGTCCGGTCTTAGAGTTTCCCCATAAGGAACTGCCATCATAGGTATTTGTATTTTTACCTACTACTTAGTGGTTTACCAACCCGATTTTGCGGTGTAGGTCGAGCTGGGGGATAGGGAAAGAATTTTCTCCCCCTGCTACCCCTGCTACCCCTGCTACCCCTGCTACCCCTGCCTCCCCTGCCTGCTTCCACCTGTCATTTTTGGGTTGACAGAGTACTAGTTAGTGCCTATCGGGACTAATTACGATGCCATCTAGTGCCATCACGGCTATCTATTAAAGTAATTCCTTGTGCTAGTAGTTCATCACGAATGCGATCGCCTTCGGCAAAATTCTTGGCTTGACGTGCTTGTTGCCTTTGTTGAATTTTTGTCTCAATTTCGGCATCGCTTAAACCTCCACTGGGAGAGGTTTCTAATTCTAGCTTGGCTTCTAAACCTAAGACTTCAGCCAAAGTGACAAGTGTTTGCCACTGTTTTTTTAATTCCTCTGCTGGTGTTGCAGTTTTTCCTTGATGAACTATAATGTTTCCTTCGCGGCGGAGTTCTTTGGCTAATTCAAACAACACAGTTAAACCACCAGGAAAATTAAAGTCATCATTTACAGATGCTTGAAAACGTTCTACGATTTCCGGGATTAGGGAAGCAGTTTCCATTTGCCAACCAAGTTTTTCACCGTATTCGTAACCAAAAAGTAAACCTTCCTTGAGAGTGTGCCAAGCATTTGTTTTATCAGCGATCGCTTCATCTGTAAAATCAATTGGTGTGCGATATTGTGCCATTAACACAAGTAACCGCACCGCCATTGGCTCAACTCCTCGATTTAGCAAGTCGCGAATGGTAGTAAAGTTGCCTAGAGATTTAGACATTTTTTCACCATCAACTTTGACCATGCCGTTATGCATCCAGTAAAGCGCTAGAGGTTTGCCGGTGACAGCTTCTGACTGAGCAATTTCATTTTCATGATGAGGGAAAATTAAGTCTTCACCGCCAGCATGGATATCAATAGTTTCGCCTAAGCGATCGCGCACCATCGCGGAGCATTCAATATGCCAACCTGGACGACCTTCACCCCAAGGTGATTTCCAAGCGGGTTCTCCCGGTCTGGCGGCTTTCCATAAAGCAAAATCAAAGGGGTCTTTCTTTTTTTGATATTCTGGATCTTTGACTTGTACGCGATCGCTTGCGCCGACTTGCAAATCTTCTAACTTACGTCTTGATAGCTTGCCGTACTCAGAAAATTGCCGCACTGCATAATAAACATCGCCGTCAGCAGGGTAAGCATAACCTTTGTGTTCCAACTCATGAATTAACCGCTGAATGCCGTTCATGGTGTGGGTAGCGCGGGGATATTCATCGGCTTCTTTGATTCCCAACCGTGCCATATCCTCAAAATATGCTTTGATAAAGCGATCGGCTACTTCTTCCATTGAAGAATGTTCTTGCCGCGATCGGTTGAGAATTTTGTCATCAATATCAGTAAAATTTTGGACATAACGAACTTCATAGCCGATAAATTGAAGATATCGACGCACTACATCCCAAACAATACAAGCTCTAGCATGACCCAAATGGCAAAAATCATATACCGTCACGCCGCAGTAATACATCTTAACCTTGCCTGGTTCGACTGTTGTAAACGGTTCCTGACGACGAGTGAGGGTATTGTAAAGAGTTAAGGTCATAACAGAGTAATTCTGAAATATAGAGAGATACGCAATAATAAAGTAAAGCAGCTGTGAAGACAGTCCAACATCCCTATGCTAGTACAGTATGGCGTAAATAAAGCCATCACTATCAACAGTTCAAAAGCCCAAATTATCATAAGTCTTTTGACTTCCAACGACCTGTGCTAGTGTTTTCTGGACTATCTGCGCTACCTTTTTACAGTGAACAGGTATCAAGTATCTTTGAACTGATAACTGATAACTGATTTCCCCCAACAGTGTCTACAAAATTGTTTCCTTTGATTTTTTGATAATAGCGCTATGCAATCAGCCATTACTCCCGAATCTCAAGCAATGGATGCGCCCAAACAAGGAATGCCAGTAACGATTATTACTGGATTTCTCGGTAGTGGCAAGACTACTTTACTTAATCATATTCTTAGTAACCAGCAAGGGCTAAAAACTGCTGTTTTAGTCAACGAATTTGGCGAAATAGGTATTGACAACGAGTTAATTGTTTCCACTGAAGAAAATATGGTGGAACTTAATAACGGTTGTATTTGTTGCACTATTAATACTGATTTAGTAGATGCTGTTTACAAAGTTTTAGAACGCCAAGAAAATCTCGATTATTTAGTCGTAGAAACCACAGGATTAGCTGATCCTTTACCTGTTGCCTTGACATTTCTCGGTACAGAATTACGAGATTTAACTCGTCTCGATTCAATTATCACTGTAGTAGACGCAGCCAATTACAGCTTAGATTTATTCAATTCCCAGGCAGCTCACAGCCAAATTTCCTACGGTGATATCATTTTGCTAAACAAGGCAGATTTAGTTGATGAAGCCGCTTTGACTGAGTTAGAAAGAAAAATTAGCGAAGTCAAAGAAGATGCGAGAATCATTCGCACCACGCGATCGCAAGTGCCATTGCCATTAATTCTCAGTGTAGGTCTGTTCGAGTCTGACAAGTATTTTGACACTGTTGATGAGCATGACCACCATGATCACGATCATCATGATCATGATCATGATCATTCAACATGCGGTCACGACCATCACGATCATGATCACCATGAACATCACCACCATTCTGATCACTTAGAAAATGATGGTTTTACCTCCATATCCTTCGAGAGTGACAAGCCTTTAGCCATCAGGAAGTTTCAATTTTTCTTAGATAATCAGCTGCCCTCCAATATTTTCCGCGCCAAGGGGATTATGTGGTTTGATGAAAGTCCCAAGCGTCATATTTTCCACTTGTGCGGTAAACGCTTTACCTTAGACGATGATGAGTGGAAAGGTAAACCAAAAAACCAGCTAGTGCTGATTGGTCAAAATCTAGATCGTGAAACTTTAATAACTCAGCTAGAAAATTGTGTTTGTCTACCTTCTACCAATCGAGGCAAAGGCTTTGGTAAATAATTGACATTCTCCATACACTTTAGAGGCTCAGATCCCCGACTTCTCAAAGAAGTCGGGGATCTTGTTGCTATTTCTTTGTGTTCTTAGTGCCTTTGTGGTTTAATTTTCCATTACTTCTGCGTAAGTCCTAAGTGCGATCGCTATCTAACTTTTCCAGCAACCATGCCAAAGCACCATCAACAGTTGTGACTTGCTCTCCTGGTGGTGTAGCTGGACGATTTACCATAACAACTTGTAATCCCAGTTCTCTAGCTGCAATAATTTTGGCGTAGGTGGCATTACCACCACTATTTTTGCTGACTATAGTATCAATGTTGTGGTGAATCAGAATTTCTCTTTCATTATCCAAAGCAAAGGGACCGCGATCGCACAATATCATTCCTGGCGGAATTACAGCATCAGCACTGGGAGGGTCAATCATCCGCATTAAAAACCAAATTTTTTCTAAGTCAGCAAAAGCACTAAGTTCTTGTCTACCGACTGTTAAAAATACGCGCTGTGCTTGGTTTTCTAAAGTAGCAGCAGCAACTTCACTATTTTCCACTTCAATCCAGCGATCGCCATTAACTTGTTGCCAAGGCGGGCGGATTAACATCAAATGAGGTATTCTCACTTCTCTAGCCGCTGCTATTGCATTCTCAGAAATTTGACTAGCAAAGGGATGAGTAGCGTCGATTAATAAGTCGATCTGCATCTGACGCAGATAGTTAACTAATCCAGTCACACCGCCAAAACCCCCAATACGGACATTACCGACCGGGATTGAGGGGTTATGGGTGCGTCCTGCAAGAGAAGCGATCGCCTCAATTCCGGGAATATTCACAACTTTGGCAGTCAATTCTGCGGCATCTTTAATACCACCAAGAATCAAAACGCGCATGACCATGTTTTCTCTGCGTTATCTGCTCGTAGATAGCTTTTTACCTTCTGCCTACTGGTCACTGAGCGTCTTGTACTGACTTGTGCTGAGCTAGCAGAAGTCAGTCAAAACACTTCCCCCTGCTCCCTGCTCCCCTGCCTTTTTCTACAAGGGTGGAATCTTTGCTAAAATTCCCTTTTTCAGCGGTTCAGGCCGCTCTGACCAAGGTAGCAAACCATCAGATTTAGCGTAGTATTGACCGGCACATTCGAGTACAGCAGCTGCACTGTCATCAACAGTTAAATCACCAAAAAGATAAGTTAATTTACCTTTAGCAGCAAAAGCAACAACGCAAGAACGGTTACAAGCACTCATGCATTCTACTTCTTGGATCGGAAATTGATCTTGCAAGTCCCAATTTTGTGCTAGGTGCTGAAGATGCTGTAATAGTTTTTGACCTCCACTTTCACCCAGACGTTTTCCATCTTGCCAAGTACTGGCACAGGTTTTGCACACAAATAAAGTGTGAGAGGCGACACCTAAAGAATTACTAAGGGAAATGTCAGCAGTAGCAGTCATTTATCTGTACCTCGCAGATGTATAGGACTGAGTAGTATATTTCGGCGGGCGTTCTGACTCAACTTAATTTAGGATTTTGAGTTAGCTAAAAATCTCAAATTAGTTCACAGTTGCGGGACAGTGCCGGATTTACACCGAACTTTCCCCCTTACCTCTGGTAGCTCAATACCACCAGAACCGAAACGTCCATCATAACACCAATATTTAGTGGTTCACGTTGTTCTAATCCGTCGCAGAAACTCGATGTTCAACTCTAGCTTCTCTCCTAGCCACAAAGAATTTTTTGTATGATCTGCGACATCATCACCCGTCTCAGGATGAACTAAGATATCTAATCCTTCCCGATTAAGCATTAACCACGGGACAATCTGACCAAATTGATCCAATGAAAATATAACTTGATACATTCCTTTGGGATGTGGACCAATTGGGTTGTCATGCCAGCGCCCAAGCTGTACGTCAAATTTAGCGTTCAGTTCTGATCGTACACGCGCAGCCTGTTCACGGCTAGCATTATCGTAGTAAATATGAGCGTGAAAAATAGTGATTGTAATAGTACTTTCTGCCATAACTCTCAGCTTTACGTGATTTTTTTAAACCGTTCTTTGGCTTCTTGAAATGCTTCTTGCATCACTAACTGAATTTTTTGAGGATCGGGTCTCTTACCACCCATTAAATCACCAAAGTAAACACAAGCCCCTTCACCTAAAGCCCAGGTGTAAGCAGCTGCCCAAGAAGCTGCTATAACACTGCCAAAACCAGGAATAAATTTAATTAATTCTCGTGCTACAGCTTGTGCTACAAATCCCCCTGCGATCGCACTGACAACTCCCCCAGCCTGAGATGGTGTTAATATTTGCCCGTACAGTTTTCCCAACAGTCCCACCATTGAGACTTGTAAGGCAGTTAGAACGGGCATTGTAGTAAAAGGTAATGGTACAGCGGCCAGTGTGGCTGCCATGATTGCAAATGGTAAAATATAACGCCGTCCGGCATCTCGGTAGAGGTTGCCTAATTGTTCACCTGCTGTTTCATCTAATAATTGATAAATTGCCCGTGCTTCTGCTTCTGGTAGTAGTTCAGCGAGAGTATCTCTCAATGCCTCTAAACCATAAAATACCGGATTATAGCCATCTTCTTCTAAAGTGAAGTCAATTAGGACAGAGCGATCGCATAGGTTTGAAAAAGCTTGCTTAATTGCTGTAAAAGCTCTATTTACTTCCTCATATTCTGGCGGATAGGCAGGATGATCAGCTGTACCTGGAGGATAAATTTCATGCAAGCAAGTCACTACCAAAAGACAGGGGATTTCGGGATATTTTTGACGTAATTCCTGGGTAATTTGCCGCAGCGTATCAGTGGCAAAATCATTAATTTTAACCGTCAGAATCAGGACTCTGGCACGGCGACTCGACTTTTGTAAATCGCCAACTAATTCTTGAATGATTGCTTGAGTATTTTGTTTAACATCTCCTAACCCCACCGTATCTGTAAAAATGAACAACGGCAGATCATCTGAAGGATAAGCATAACGCTGGGTGTGTTGTGTGTGGGGGCGAAATCCCTGACCGACAATTTCAGCAGAAACTCCGGTTAATCCCCGTACAATTGAACTTTTTCCCGCTTGGGGTTTGCCAATCAGCAGCGCCTCTGTGGTTGGTAGTTCGGCGCGGACTGTTGCTAAAATCTCTGCAACCTCAGTTTCGCTGACGCTAAACCATTGCACAACTGTCTGTGCTACTTGTTCAACGGGTAGCACTTGGATCAAATTTACCTTTGCTTGATTCCAAACACCAGCAATGCGGTTTTTCCAGGAATCATTAACTGATTTGGTTGCACCATCAGTTGGTTCACCGAACTGCTGAGAATCAGCTGATGGCAAGTCAGCATCATGTTGTTCAGTCATTGGCAACAGAAAGATTGTAACTACACCCTATCTGTCATTGTAGAGTGGTTCAGTCATCAGTAAACAGTGATGACTGGTAACTGTTCACTGTTAAAGCGATCGCCAAACCCTGACTAATCATTAATCTCCTACACTAGAGTAGAAGTAGTGGTTCTTAAGATCTGTGGAAGATTACTTAGTGAATGTTAATAAATGCCGAACTTCTGCTGCAATATCAACGCTGTAAGCGCCGATCTTTTTTAGATATTCATGATGACAAAAGTCAGCACGATGCCCCAAATGAGTTGTTGCTCAAACTACAACAAGATAAAAAGGCTCATCGTCAGGGAATTTTGGCAAATTTAACCTGTCAAAAACCAGATTATCCACGGGGGAACTGGGAAGCAGGGCAAGCAGCGACTTTGAAATTGATGCAGCAGGGAGTCGAGTACATCCATCAGGGAGTGCTGTTAGTTAGCAACGAGTTAGTAAATGAGGCCAGTGAATCCCTTAACTATAAAAAATATACTTTTCTTAGCCGTCCAGATTTACTTGTAAAACAGCCAGGAAAGTCTTGCTTTGGTGATTGGATGTACGTTCCGGCAAATATCGAAATGGGTAAGCGTCCCAAGCAAGAATATCAAGTCGTCATTGCATTTCACGCCCAAGTTTTGGCAACAGTACAAGGAGTAATACCCCAAACAGCTTGGTTGTTATTGCGTAATAAAAATCCTAACTATGCCGTGGATCTAACAAAATGGATACCACAGATGCAACATATTTTAAAGGAGTTTATTCAAGTTGTAGATTCACCAGCTGCACCAGAGGTATTTATCGCTCGGCAAAAGTGTAATCTTTGTCATTGGTACAATCAATGTTATGCGATCGCTCAATCGCAAGAACATCTCTCTTTATTACCAGGAGTCACACCAATCCGCTACACTCAACTCCAAGCTATATCCGTAAATACACTAGAATCTCTAGCTCATACCAATCCAATTATTCTAGAAAATCTCCTTGGTTTCGATGCCCAAGTAGCACCCAAGTTGGTAGTACAGGCTCAATCTGCATTGCAAAGACAGCCTTTGATCTTACCCAGTCCACCACCAATAGAAAATATTACATTTACGGCTCCAGTGGAGCTTTATTTTGATATTGAGGCACAGCCAGACTTAGATTTAAATTATCTTTTAGGCGTGTTGGTTGTCGATAAGCAAAATAACACTGAACAGTTTTACTCGTTTTTAGCAGAAAATTTAGCAGAAGAAGAGTTAGTATGGCAGCAATTTTTAGATTTGGTTTGGCAATATCCCCAAGCGCCAATTTACCATTTTTGCGTCTACGAATTTGATACAGTCAAACGATTAGCGAAACTTTATCACACTCCATATTCTTCAGTGCATCCGGTACTAAATCGGTTTGTTGACGTGTATGAACAATTAACCCAGAGTGTAGCATTACCTGTAGAAAGTTATGCCCTGAAAGCGATCGCCCGTTGGTTGGGTTTTGAATGGCATGATCAAGAAGCGAATGGTGCTAAGTGTATTTATTGGTATGACCAATGGTTAACAACAGGCGATCGCACTTTGCTAGAGTTAATCCAACGCTACAACGAAGACGACTGCCGCGCTACTCGCCACGTCAAAGATTGGCTTGTCAACTTTATTGAAAATGAATATAATTTGCGACTGGCTTAAGTAATTTCACAACTAAGATAGTGGCAAAAATGAAGCGATTAGTATAAAAATTTAACTAAGAAATGTTACCCAGCAAGAAAACTTAGGAAAGGACAGATGAAAAATCCCCGCGTTGTGATTGTCGGCGCTGGATTTGGTGGATTGCAAGCTGCCCAATCTTTAGCTAATTCTAAAGCAGATGTATTATTAATTGATCGCAATAACTATCACACTTTTGTACCACTGTTGTATCAAATTGCTACAGGACAATTGGAACCTGAGCATATTGCTTACCCCATTCGGAAGATTTTACGACGATGCTCTTGGAAACAGTCTAACCAAAAGCCTCAACTGCGGTTTTTGATGGCTGAAGTAGAACGAGTTGATTTTTCAGCGCAAATCGTTGAGACTGATTCTTGTGCCATTCCTTATGACTTTTTAGTGCTAGCGACTGGCAGCCAAACCCAATTTTGGGGGGTTCCCGGAGCAGCCGAACATGCTTTTGCAATGAAAACCTTAGAAGAGGCGGTAACATTACGCAACCAAATTATCTCTTGTTTAGAAAAAGCTGTGCAGATATCTGATCCATTACAACGCCAACAATTGCTGACATTTACCGTTGTCGGCGGTGGCCCGACGGGTATAGAAATGGCGGGTGCTTTGGTGGAAATGCTGCGCGGAAAATTGCGTCGGGATTATCCCACATTAGATTTAAGAGAAGTAAAACTAATTTTAGTGCAATCTGGCGATCGCTTATTAACTAATCTCCCTAAAAAATTAGGAATTTACACCCATAAGCGGTTACGTCAATTGGGAGTACAAATTTACTTGCAAACCAAAGTCAGCCAAGTTACTCCAAAATCTGTACATTTTCCAGATCAAATAATTCCCAGTGCAACCGTCATCTGGACAGCCGGATTAACAGCCAATTCTCCCGAAACATCTGAGGATTTATCCAGCGCCAAGAAAGGAAAATTAATTGTTCAGCCCACTCTACAATTACTAGAGCAACACAATGTTTATGCCATTGGGGATCTTGCCTATGTGGAAAACAACGGTAAACCATTAAATGGAGTTGCCCCAGAAGCATTACAGCAAGGTGTGGCTGTAGCAAGTAATATTAAACAGCAACTTCGAGGACAAGCGCCGCAGCCCTTTGATTATTTCAACAAAGGTAGATTAGCAATTATTGGCTGCTATTCTGGTGTTGGCAAAATTGGCGTATTGGCCTTTACAGGCTTTTTAGCTTGGCTGATGTGGCTAGGAGTCCACTTAGTTTATCTTCCTGGTTGGCGTAATCGCTTGCTAGTATTACTTACTTGGCTTTATACCTATTTATTAGGCGATCGCGCTGTGCGTTTGATTCTACCCCGTTAAAGGTGTTATAGCAGTTCCCACCCAATTACATAAGGTTGAAGTACATAACCTAGCCCCTAGCCCCTAGCCCCTAATCCCTAGCCCCTAGCCCCTAGCCCCTAATCCCTACTAACCCCAGCAATTACATATTTGGAGTTATAGTAATGAGTGATAATAGAAACTACATTGGTCTTAAACAGAAAGATATTGCGATCGCTTATTTGTTGCTGCGAATTTTAATTGGTGTCAACTATTTTAATCATGGATTTACTCGCATCTTCAACATCCCAGGATTTGTAGAAAATACAGTCAAGCAGTTAGAAAACTCTTATTTTCCAGAATTTCTAGTCAGAATTAACTCCTACTTAGTTCCCCCTGTAGAATTAATTGTGGGTGTATTAATTACAGTAGGGTTAGCAACTCGCAGCGCTCTGATTGCCACATTTATCTTGATGATCATTTTGAAGATGGGTGTGACATCAATACAAAACTGGGGCGCAGCTACTTCTATGCTGAGTTACGGTATTGTACTGTTTATTTTACTTGCTGCCAACAGCTTCAATATTTACTCACTTGATCATTTAAGAAACAACAGACAAAACTCTACAAATTCCACCACAAATCATGAACAAAGTATAAACAACTTTTTTGCCAACAAATTTTGGAGAAAACGTCGACGACAGCATCGTTTACCCACACATATTAATGGTGTAGCAAGACTAAAATAGCGCATGATGTGTAGGTTGGGTTGACGTAAGGAAACCCAACATTGATAAAAGTGTTGAGTCTCATTCTTCAACCCAACCTACATTTTTTTGCAACATTTTAGCTGAAATAAGTAGGTCGATGTCAATAATCAATCATCGTTGGGATAAAGCAGGGGGGAGAAAGAGTTTGAACCTTATTTACTTTTATTCACATAGTTTGATTTCACCGACTTACTTAGACATGAATGCAATGCGCCTTTGTCTAAACAAAGGCACTGATCATAATTTCCTTTTTCGGAATGTAATTAATGAAGCTAATTAAAAAAAACCTAAAATTTCCTAAAATTATTTATTTAGGTATTTTTATAATTGTAATTATCAGTCTATTTTTGATTAACTTATCTACAAGTGCTGTAGAAATCAGTGGAATAGAGTTCATCGGACAAGCCACCTTACCAAAAGGGTTATCTTTCCAAAAAACAGAAGTTGGGGGATTATCTGGAATTACCTACGATGCTAGAAATGATCTTTATTATGCTATCTCCGATGATCGAGGACAAAAAGCTAATGCTCGTTTTTATACCCTAAAAATTGACTTGAGCAAAGGTTCACTGAGAAATGGTGGTGTTGTACTTGTTGGTGTGACTACACTTTTAAACGATAATAGTCAAACTTTTACTGCTGGTAGCAGTGATACAGAAGGTATTACTTTAACTAAAAAAGATACTGTGTTTATTTCTTCTGAAGGTGACGTTGGACAATCAGTTAATCCTTTTATTAAAGAGTTTTCCCTCGCTTCTGGTAGGGTAATAACAACGCTACCCATCCCCAACAAGTTTTTGCCCAATCAAAATGGTCAACAGGGTGTTCGCAATAACTTAGCATTTGAAAGCTTAACTATTACACCAGATAATAAGCATCTATTTACGGCTACCGAAAATGCTTTAATTCAAGATGGCCTAGCAGCTAAAGCTAATCTTGGCAGTCCTTGCCGGATTTTACAATACAATCTACTCACCAATCAGCCTGAAAAAGAATTTCTGTACCAAACCGAACCAGTCGCACCACTGTTAAATTTAACTGGTAGGTTCGCTAGTGGATTACCGGATTTACTCGCTTTGGATAATCTAGGACACTTGCTTAGTATTGAGCGATCTTTTACTGGCTTGGGATTTGCTGTTTCTCTGTTTCAGGTTTCTTTAGAAGGATCTGATGATATCCAAGATATCAAGAGCCTTTTAGCAGTTGACTTTCAGAATATCAAACCAGTCAAGAAAAAACTGCTGCTAAATCTGAGAACCTTAGACGTTGCCTTAGATAATATTGAAGGTTTGACCTTTGGCTCTAAGTTACCTAATGGACAACGCTCATTAATCCTGATTAGTGATGATAATTTCAATTCCCTACAACGCACTCAGATTCTAGCTTTTAAACTTCAAATTGAAGCCCCAATCATCAAGTTTTTACGTAGTTTAATTCCTCATTTTTAGCACTTGTATATTTATTTATAAAAATCGTTTAAAAGCTCAGATACCCGACTTCTTTGAGAAGTCGGGTATCTTATTGTTCAGTGGATTTACTGCTCTATTCGATTAAGTAAATTCAGTCTATTGATGGATTCAGTGAATTTTCTCATACATTTGGCTTAAGTAATATGTTACATAATACTTAAGAAGTTTTTCATCATGTTTTGAAGTAATTTGATTAACAGCTGACAGCTTTTTATATTTTATGACTTGATAGATTTTTATTGGATAATAATTAAAAGTTACAAAAAAGTATCAAACCATTTTTTTTAATGTTTATAAAATATTTAATAGCGTAAAATTTCCAAGTATGTTAAAGCCAAAAACAGAAGTAGATATTTATATTGGAAAATTTTTAAACAATCGCTATTTAATCAAAGATTTGATTGGCAAAGGGGGAATGGGTAGGGTTTACCTAGCAGAAGATGCAGCTAAAGGTGGTACATTAGTTGCAGTGAAAATTCTGATGTTGAGTTTAGGAACTCAGCAAATATCCCAACGCTTTGCGAGAGAAGTTTTTATTGGCGCTCAATTGGGACGCAAAAGCAAAAATATTGTTCGGGTGTTAAGTTACGGCGTGGATGATAAAACTCCATTTTATGTTATGGAGTATCTTCTAGGAAAAAACCTTAAACAAATTCTTAAAATTCAGCCTTTAACAACAGCAAAGTTTTTGGATATTTGTCAACAAATTTGTTTAGGTTTACAGTGCGCCCATCAAGGAATTAGTCTCAAAGGAGAGATTTATCCCATTGTGCATCGGGATATTAAACCAGAAAATATATTCATGATTGAAGATGCCAACCAAGGCGAGATTGTCAAGATTCTCGATTTTGGTATTGCTAAATTTTTAACAGAACGCAGTGGCATGACACTGACTGATTCTTTTATCGGTAGTTTACCTTATTGTTCTCCCGAACACATGGAAGGACGTAAACTACTAGATGTGCGCTCTGATATTTACAGTTTAGGAGTGCTGATGTTTGAAATGCTTACAGGAAAACATCCATTTCAGACACAAAGTAACTCTTTTGGTACTTGGTATCAAGCTCATCGTTTTCAAATTCCACCGACATTTGAGGAAGTTAATTCTCAAATTCAAGTACCGCAAGAATTACAAAAGTTAGTGATGAAGTGTCTAGCGAAAGAAGTCAGCGATCGCCCGCAAAACATCAGCCAAATTTTAGAAAAATTAGAGCAGGTTAAACATCAATTTAATGATCATAGTTGGCAAGCTGCATCTTTGGTGCAACTAGTACCTGTAACTTCTGTATCCGAAAAAGAGTGTTTGCAGAAAACTTGGCCTAAAAATAAACCAATTGCTCCTATAGGTTTTCCCCATTTATTACATACCACTCAAGGCACTGTCGCAACTATTTGGGCAATGTTACCCCAAGAAGAGATTAGCAAATTTTTAAATAAAACTCATGGCACTGAATTTATTGCCAAAATGAATATCTACCCAATGCTATTGTGGGTAACAGTACTATGTGATGCCCAACTTTCACTGACACGTTGGCTATCTTATTTCTTAGATCTTAAAGATCAGAAAGGACAAAAAATAGTTCGTGTTTTAGCAGATACAGGTTATTATCATTTACTATTTTTTGCCTTAGAAGAACCGACTCGTTGTACCCATGTCATGACTTTAACATTCACAGCCAGCCAGCGCCAACAACTTGCAGATTACTTAACTATAAATCAAAAATCTAATGAATTAATTTCACCTGAACAAGCTAAAAATATTCTTAAAGCAGAGTACGAAAAAGTAAAATTAGAAATTCGGCAAAATTTAGCAATCGATTCCCAGAGCGAAAAGGCTGGCTTTAAAGAGTGGATGTCTAAAATATTTGAGAGATTTCTACAACTTTTAATACGTAATTAAAATAAAAATTATTTAATTAACTGTGTTGAAGTTTATTATTTTTGAAATGCGGCGAAAATAGAGGTTGTAAAAGTGAATCAAAGTGCATTTGTGTCACCACACAAAAAAGAATTGCTAGCTAATCGTTATCAACTTAAGCAGTTGATTGGGAGGGGTGGCATGGGTGAAGTTTTTTTAGCAGAGGATATTTTATTAGGAGGTACACCAGTTGCGATAAAATTTCTTTCCCAAACTTTTGTCAACCCCAAAATACAAAAAGATTTTGCCCGTGAAGCACGTACTAGTGCAGCTTTGAGTCAAAAAAGCCTACATATTGTGCGAGCGTATGATTACGGTGTAAGCGCAGAAGGTAAACCATTCTATGTAATGGAATATCTCAACGGCAGGAGTTTAAAAGATTTAATTCCCATACCTTTGCCTAGGTTTCTAACTCTCGCACGCCAGATTTGTTTAGGTTTGCAGTGCGCCCACCAAGGTATTAATATTGATGGCAAAATTTATCCTTTAGTTCATCGAGATATTAAACCAGCTAATATATTAGTTGTTCCTGATCAAATATTAGGTCAATTAGTCAAAATTCTTGATTTTGGGATTGCTAAATTTCTCAATTATGCAGTTACAGCTAGTACTAATAAAGGATTTAATGGAACTTTACCTTACTCTTCACCTGAACAACTAGAAGGAGAAGAATTAGATAGTCGATCTGATATTTATAGCTTAGGTGTAATGATGTTTGAGATGCTTACAGGTGTCAAACCCTGGAAACCAGAAACCGATTTATTTGGTGCTTGGTATAAAGCACATCACTTTGAAGTACCGAAAGCGATCGCAGAGGTTAATCCTCAACTCCAACTTCCTCAGCAAATCAATGATTTAATTATGAGTTGTTTGGCAAAAGCACCTAGCGATCGCCCCCAAAGCATGACCGCAATCTTACAAGTATTAAACAGTTTAGAAAAGCCAAGTTATGCCATTTTGCCTAATAGTTTATCCTCCAAAACTGCGCCGAATATTCCTTTAGGATCTGAATTACTTTTAGCAATAGAAAAAAAATGCGGCCAATTCGTATGGCCTCGAAATAAACCCATCCAAGAAATTGTTTTTCCTCAACTAATAGATACTCCCCAAGGTAATATAGCAGCACTATGGCTGATGTTGCCTAAACAAGAAATTCAAAAACGTGTCCTTTCTAAGCGTCACAACCAATTTATCTTTATTACATCCCCCTACCCAATGCTGTTATGGGTGACACTCCTCTACAATCGGGAACTAGAGCCTAGATGGTTACCTTGTTATCTAGATATGCAAAATCCTCAAAATCATCAATTGGTGTCTTCATTAGCAGAAAATGAACGCTATCCCTTGATTTGCTTTACTCTAGAAACACCTAATTCCTGCACCAATGTGATTAGCAGTTATGTTGATCCAACTCAGCGGCAAATGTTGAAAGTCTGGGTAGAACAAAGTAAGCAACTACCGCCTTCTTCTCAACTTCAGTTGAGCAAACAATTATTAAAACAGCAGTATCAACAAATGCAATCTCGTATACTGCGGCACTTGGCATCAATACCCGACAGAACATTGCAGGGCATAGGGGAGGCAGTGCGGTCTTGGGGTCTCCCCAAGTAGAGCAACTGCCGTCATGGGGCATAGGGCATGGGGCAGAATTATTAATGTTTAAAAAGTCTGTTTCTTTGTGGATGGAGTTTTTAATGATTTACTAGAAAACACTTGACAAAGAAGAAAAAAATAGGCATAATAACAAAGTTGCCAATTAAGGGACTGTAGTTCAATTGGTTAGAGCACCGCCCTGTCACGGCGGAAGTTGCGGGTTCGAGCCCCGTCAGTCCCGTTTAAAATACAAATAGCAATCAATAAGTATTGAGTTTTAGGCACTCTAATCATCTGACCATTTATTAGAGTCCGTAGTTTTTTAACTCTATATTTAATGCTTGTTATAAGCTACATTTATCATGCTTTGCGAAAGAGAGAATCAACTGTGACTGTTAGAGTCCGTATTGCACCTAGCCCGACTGGGAATTTACATATTGGTACAGCTAGAACTGCTGTATTTAACTGGTTATTTGCCCGCCACCACGGCGGGACATTTATTGTGCGAGTTGAAGACACAGACCTAGAGCGATCGCGTCCTGAATATACTGAAAATATCCTCACAGGTTTACGCTGGCTAGGCTTGAATTGGGATGAAGGGCCATTTTTCCAATCTCAACGCCTAGATTTATATCGAGCAGCCGTCGAAAAACTCTTAGAGCAAAAATTAGCTTATCGTTGTTACACTACTTCTGAAGAATTAGAAGTACTGCGAGAAACTCAAAAAGCCAAAGGGGAAGCTCCTCGCTACGATAACCGTCACCGTAACCTGACCCCAGAAGAAGAAGCAGCTTATCAAGCCGCAGGTCGTAGTTTCGTAATTCGCTTCAAAATTGCCGATGACCGAGAAATCGTCTGGAATGATTTAGTGCGGGGTAGTATGAGTTGGCAAGGCGGTGATTTGGGTGGTGATATGGTCATCGCTCGCGCCTCAGAAGATGGTATTGGTCAACCGCTATACAACTTTGTGGTTGTAGTGGATGACATAGATATGCAAATCACCCATGTTATCCGGGGAGAAGACCACATAGCCAATACTGCCAAGCAAATTTTGTTATATGAAGCTTTAGGAGCAAAAATACCAGATTTTGCTCATACACCGTTGATTTTGAATATGGAGGGACGCAAACTTTCTAAGCGGGATGGAGTCACTTCCATTTCTGAGTTTCAGCAAATGGGCTTTACTGCTGAAGGTTTGGTAAATTATATGACTTTACTGGGTTGGTCGCCTCCAGACTCCACTCAAGAAATATTTACTTTAGAAACAGCAGCAAAAGAGTTTACTTTTGAGCGTGTTAATAAAGCAGGGGCAAAATTTGACTGGGCAAAGCTGGATTGGTTAAATAGTCAGTATCTCCACAACATGCCGACGGATAAACTGACAGATTTACTTATACCTTATTGGCAGGCAGCTGGATATCAATTTGACAAAGGGCGAGAACGTCCTTGGTTAGAAGAGTTAGTAACTTTAATTAGCCAGAGTTTGACTCGTTTAGTAGATGCTGTAGCGATGAGCCAACTGTTTTTCACTGAGACAGTGGAATTTAGTGAAGAAGCTAGCCAACAACTAAAACAGGAAGGTTCTAGTGTTGTTCTGCAAGCAATTCTCACGGCTTTAGAAAATCAACCGCAACTATCAGAAGCGATCGCACAAGATATAATTAAGCAAGTGGTAAAAGAGCAAAAAGTTAAAAAGGGCTTAGCGATGCGATCGCTTAGAGCCGCTTTAACGGGAGATGTTCACGGCCCAGACCTCATCCAATCTTGGTTACTCCTCAATCAAATTAATTTAGACAACTTGCGTTTGACTAAAGCAATCACACTTAGCGGCGGGGATTGAAGGCAATAGTTCAATACAGTTCAGTTAAGAAAAAAACTAGGTTGGGGAGCCACTGCGTTGATGAGGCAGCGCGGTCTTGGGGGTTTCCCCCGTGAGCGACTGCCGAAAGGGTTTCCCACGTTGTAGCAAGTGGCGTTTAAGCACAGCGCAACCCAACCAGTCCATCAACAATGTTGGGTTTCCTAATGTCAACCCAACCTGCTATAGTCTTAGTTAAAGGTGACTCTGTAATGAATATTAATTAGCAACAGTTGTTGTTCAAATACTACATATTTCAGAATCATTTATAGATGAAGACCTTTTTGCCTGCAATTGTTGCCGAATATTTTTGTAGGCGGATGGATTTACTGGCATCATCACTTCTACAAGTTTCTGCCAACCTCTGCTGTGACTTTTTATCCCCATATCTTGTATAAGTTGTTCGAGGTGATGAAAGTTAAATGGGGATATGCATCCTCCACTACCCCGACCTTGCGACCAGTGAGTTTGCCACCAGTGAAATTCTGTCTCCATATCCTCGATTATTTCAGAGCGTGGAGGTAGAGCTAGATTGCCTTTAGCATATTCTGCTAACCACCAAGCTCCGACTTCAGAAGTTAATGGAGAAAAAAAACTAGAATTATAGCCGACAAAACCTAGCTGAGGAATATCAGGGTGAATAAGATTGCGGTAGAGATGAAAGTAGCCTTTGTCATCGATTAGCATTTGACGATACTTTTCTTCCAGAAAAGGAACGTCTTGGCGAAATCCTATACCGAAAACGACTATATCTGCTTGTAATCGCTCACCATTTGCTAATTCCACTCCGTTATTGCAAAACTTGGCAATTGTTGTCTTTCTAGATTGTAGTTTGCCAGTATTCAAATATTGATAAAAATTATCGGGTGCGATCGCTGTAGAACAATTTACCGATTGGGACATGGATTGATCAGGCAACATCCCACAATCATCAAGACCAAATTGCAAGCGTAAGATAATTTGGTTCATCTGCCAGAAAGCCCACACTAAGGGCTTGCCGATAGTATGTAACTTTAATTCTATGCCTTGAAGATTACGGTAAGGCAACCAAGCTTCTGTAAAGCGGGTTAAAAGAATGTACTTTAGATTGATTAAACCGAAGAAAAACTTCGGAACTTTCCACAAGGTATGACGGAAAACAAGGGTGCATTCTTTAGCTAAAGTAGCAGCAGAGGTGGCTATGTCAGTTGCAGATCTGCCAAAACCAACAACGATTACCCGCTTACCCTGGAGTTGGGAAATGTCGTTCAATTCGGTGGAATGTAATATCTGCCCTCCAGATGCGATAAAATCTTCCTTGCCAGGTAATGTATGCACTTTTGGGATATTAAACAGACCGTTACATACAAGGACGAAATCAAACTCGTATTGCTTTGGTTTATTATCATCCTGGGAGTTGATGCTAACTACCCATTTTGGTTGGATGTCAGTCTTCCTTTCAACCTGAATGACTTCTGTTTGGAATTGAATCTTCTCTAAAATGCCAAAGTTCTGCGCGTAAGATTCCAAGTAATTTCTTACCTGCTCTGCTGTAGGCCACTCTGGATAGGACGCAGGCATAGGATAATCAGAAAAAGCATAAGTATCACGGGGATTTTGAGTAGTTAGCCCTGTATAAGTCCGGGACTTTTCCCATACACCACCAAGTCCTTTCTGTTTCTCAAATACAGTTACTTCGTAACCTTCTTCAGTAAAGGTCTTAGCTCCGACTAAACCACTAATACCAGCCCCAATGATACAAATATGCTGAATCGTCATATAAATATGTAAAGGTTTATTACACTACTATTTGCAGAGATTCTTTTGAACCAGCCAAGTTATTTTCATTGGAATACGAGGAAACCAAGTTATTTGCATCGAGATACTCTGACTGTTCTTGAGACTTGATCACATGAGTCAAGTATTCATAATGTGAGGGCAAAGTAGCACTTAGATAATTAGCTCTTTCTTGAATTGCCATAAATGTGGCTTTGGCATTTTGGTCTTCAACATGCTCTAGAACAGGTAAGCTGCTTTCTGGCATGTAATTTAACCCCAGCAACATAACTGAATAAGAGTAAGATTCAAAACCGTGAAATTTCGGATTGATGTTTTTATTATTTGGCAGCCTATTTTTCCATAACTTGAATTTTTCACGTAGTTCTTCTGGAACTTTAATATTGTGCTTTGTTGCCTTCCAAAACTCTGTGTCTACTCTGTCACTGGCATAGTAATGGAGGATCAAGAAGTCCCGGACACCATCTATGCAATCGGCAATAACTTTGTTGTAACTGTTAATTATCTCTTCATTGGATGATTTATTGGGAAAATGATTAACTAATTCTTCGATCGCATGTTGAATGAAGAAGATTCCACTAGACTCTAGCGGTTCTACAAATCCACTAGAAAGACCAATTGCTACGCAGTTTTTCACCCATGAGTTGCGGTTACGTCCAACTTTCATCTTGATATGAGATGCTTTGCAATTATCACAAGCTTCTCCCAAATGCTCTCTAAATTCTTTTTCAGCCTCCTCTGGAGAAATAAATGCACTGGAGTAAACGTACCCTGAGCCACTTCTGCTATACAATGGCGTATTCCACACCCAACCATTGTTTAGTGCAGTTGCTGTTGTATAGGGTTTAATACCGTTTTTTTGCATATCGGTTGGTAACTGCATGGCGATCGCGCTGTCGCAAAGTAACGACTCTGCATAAGAAATAAATGGCTCACCCAAAACTTTATTAATCAACAGACCACGAAAACCAGTACAGTCTATAAAAATGTCGCCATTAATACTACCATGTTCTTTAGTATTGATGTGATCTATGTTTCCGTCTTCTGTTAGCTTTACATCTATCACATCATCAACAATTTGTTTTACACCCCTACACATTGCAAAATCTTTCATAAATTTTGCCAGCAGATTAGCATCAAAATGATAGGCATAAGGGTACTGAATCTTTAAATTATTAAGGATATTTTTCTTAGCAATATGTTGAGAGGAAAATTCATTTTGAACTTTCTCATCAAAAACCTGCCCATCCAGATATCTGGGAGATTTTTGATTGTCACATAGCCAGGGTATTAAAAAACAGGCATAATCGAATGGTTCTTGATTTTTCTTGATTTTCAGCCACCATTCAGAGATATCAAAACCATCTATTACTTCATATCTCTGAAAGGGATGATAAAAATGTTGTCTTTTAGCATTCCAGTCAACAAATTTAATCCCCATTTTATAGGTAGCATGACATTTGGGCATCCATTCATATTCTTGTAAACCCAGAAAATCAAAGAATAACTTGATAGTACTAAAAGTTGCCTCGCCAACTCCAATTGTTGTGATATTAGATGATTCAATCAAAGTAATATGAACATTTTTATCTAAAGCTTTGCTTAGATAAGCAGCAGTCATCCAACCAGCAGAACCACCACCAACGATTACAATATTCTTAATATATTCGTCGGACATATTATAAATTACTCCTATTTTTTAAAAGACGTGTTTTCTCAGTTGAATAAGTTAATTATCCAATTTTTAATGGATAATTAACTTTATGAGTATTGGCATAAACCAAAAGGTCATCTGTAAACTTTGTAAATACTGTAAATAGTTTGTCGACCAATTTAAAGGCTTCTTGTCGAGTTTGTTCTGGCAATGTAATGTCTTTGATAAATTGACCAATATCTGTTGATGAACCTGCCATGTGTCCAGTTTCCACAGCTAGATGAAAATCCGCAAAATATCTACATTCTTTTTGAGTAATTTCTTTAATTTCTTTACCAACTTTGGCAGCAGTTGAAAACATAACATTGCCAGTAGCTTCAGTGACTTCAATTACTATCAACTTCTGGATAGGAGTAGCTTGCAATGTATATCGATAAAGTTGATAGTTTAACCAACGAGCATTTTTGGTTTCTTCACTCCACAAAAATCTTAATGCATCACTAAATTTCATGGATTTGTCAACTTCTAAGTTTTTCAAATCTTCTAAAAACCATAACCAATGATGGTCATCTTCATAAGTATGTTTATTAATAAGTTTTTGAATAGGATCATCCGTTGGTTCTGCTCGTAAAAAATACTTATTTAGTTCCCCAAAACCCATCACGAAGGGAGCCGCGCAAGGTGACCAAGCTAATCTCTGCCTGGGATCTATGCTTTTGTTTTGCATAAAATCGAATAATGGCAATTGAGAAAACTCTTGTTTTTTGTTTTCAATTTGTATAAGTACATCTTTCATGTTTAGTAAGCCTATTTCAAAGGTTAGGTTTTGTCTGTAAATGTAGATAAAATCAGCAACAAAATTACTAAATAGTGCAAAGACTTCAGATAGTAAGAAATAAAATATTAGTTGCTGTCAAAATAGAGATCGCAAGATTTAAAGATAAATTAGATGTAATTTATCTGTTTTACTCATCAAGAGTTATTATCTACACTAATTCTTGTGAGAGCTTAAAACAAGCTGTTGGGGAAAGTTATTCTCTGCTCAATACAAAAAATAGATCATCATAGTAATGATTATTGGATGCGTTAAACAAATTTTCACAGCGATTTACTATCTAAATGCATAAATTTAAAAATCAGTTTTAAACTATTCAATCTAGAAAAAATTAGTTACTTCATCAAGAACATATAGGTTAAAAAGAACACAAAGCTCATAAATTAAAGGAGAACTAACTTTAATTAATTAAAGTTGTCAGTAGATTATCTTGAAAAACAATTTACTATTACATCACATTGAATACAGCACATATTTTCTACTTACCCTACTGTTAATGTGTTGCAAAATATAGTTAATTGTTTAAAGCTTGAAACTATACCATCATTGTTGTATTTTTTTCTTAAAAAAGATAACAGTAATTATCCGTGTTTATAAAACTTTAATTAATACACTTAAACTAATACTGAGTGACGAAAATTACATTTTTCACAGCATATTAAGTAGTTTATGCTATATTTTGTGAAGTAAATTATACCATTAAATATTTTTATTCTGACAAGCTTCTAGTTTTCGAGAAGGCTTCGCCAATGTGTCTACGCTGAGATTGATTAAGAGTCGGCAAAAAAGTCACAGAAAAACGCCTAGTAACACTAGTAGTTCACCAACCCAATATTGCCGTGTAGACCTAGCAGGGGGGCAGGGCGCAAGGGAGAGAATCTTTCCCCTCTGCTCCCTGCTAATAGCCCCGAAGCCTACCTCCACCTGTCATTTTTGATTTGACAGACCACTAGCTCCTAGTCCCTGAACTCAACAAGATGTACCTCACTAAAACGATAAGTGCTGTATCTTGCTTTTAACTTTTGATCAAAGGTAGTGTGACAGTAAATGTTGTACCGAAGCTAACTTCACTATTAACTGTAATCTTACCTCCGTATGCATCAACACACTTTTTGACTATTGCTAATCCCAAGCCAGTGCCTGGGGTTGTACCGACGTTTTCTGCCCGATGGAAAGGCTGAAAGAGTTGTTTTTGGTCGTTTTGAGGAATGCCAATGCCCCAATCTTGAATCTGAAATATGACTGAGTGTTCTTGAGCAATTAGCTGAAACTGAACTTGACCGCCAGGTAATGAATACTTAATCGCATTGCCGAGTAAATTACCTAATATGTGACGCAACAAACTTTCGTCCCATACAGCCTCGGTTAGTTCTCCAAAACTAGCGAAAACTAAAGTAAGATGCTTCTCTTTAACATTGAGTTGAGCTTCTTCAACCAATTGACGGCAGAATGCTTCTAAGTTTAAGGGACTAAATTGACACGAAAGTTTACCTGAATCAGCTCTACCAATCAGTGACACCTCATCTAACATTTGTGCCATATTTTTGATTGCCGAACGAATCATCTGTAAATGAGTATGTTTTTTCTCTTTAGTTAATTTATCGTCGTTGTTTTGTAGCAACCCAGCAGCCAAGAGAATAGTATTTAAAGGATTGCGGATGTCATGAGAGAGCATCGAAACAAATTCCGATTTAAATTGGTTAAGTTCATTGGCTTTTACCAGTTCCGCAGTTCGTTCATCAACTCGGCTTTGTAATGACTGATTAACAGTGCGTAATGTTTCTAAAACTTGCTTACGTTCAATTGCATAATGTACAGAACGAACTAAAACATCTGTATTCACCTGTCGTTTTACTAGATAATCTTGCGCCCCCTGTCGAACTGCTTCAATTGCCAGTTCTTCATCGTTGGTATTTGTAAGTACAACAATGGGGATGCTGGGAGCATTAATCATCAAAGGAGGCAAAGATGACAATCCTTGACTGTCAGGCAGAGTAAGATCTAACAGAATTACATCATAAGTATCTTTACGTATTTCTTGAAGAGCTTCTTGTAATCTTTTGACATGAACCAGTGTAAACTCTTTGGACTGGGCTTGCTTCAGAAACTCTTGCAACAGCCTAGCTTCAGCCAGATTGTCCTCAATTAACAAGATTTTTACTAAGTAGCTCGCAGTCATAATCTTCTGGTTTCACCTTTTGGTGTCCCTCTATCTTGAAAGTTAATAATTGGGCATGGGGCAGCACTTCGACTACGCCCTTCGGCTGCGCTCAGGCTAAACTCAGTAACCGGGGCAGAGTACAGGGTGCAGAGGGGAGTTAAGAAAATACCCTGAATTTGTACCTCATTTTCAATATTTCTCCCTGCTCCCTGCTCCCTGCTCCCCTGCTTCCCCTGCCTCCCCTACTTCATTGCGATGGTAATGTAACGATAGAAAGCCAGAAATCCTCAATTCCCTTGACAATTTGGAATAGCTGATTGAGGTTGCGAGATTTAGTGATGTAGCAGTTTACATGCAAGTCGTAGCTATGGAAAATGTCATCCTCGTTTTTTGAGGTTGTCAATACTACTACTGGAATGCGTTTGAGTACAGGGTCAGCTTTGATCTCGGCCAGCACCTCTCGACCATCCTTTTTGGGCAAGTTTAAGTCTAGCAAAATCAAGTCGGGGCGGGGTGCATCAGCATACTCGCCTTCTTGACGTAAAAAAGCCATAGCGTCTACGCCATCTCTAACTATCACCACTTGGTGAGGCACTAAGCTATTTTTTAAGGCTTCTTGAATTAAGCGGATATCGGCTTTATTATCCTCAACCAAAAATATTGTTTTGTGTTTTTCTTCCGTTTCTACGCTCACGCTCACGTCCTCCGACTGGAATCGTAAAGTAGAAGGTTGCGCCTTCATCTAGTTGTGACTCAACCCATATCCGACCCCGGTGACATTCAATAATCTTCTTGCATATCGCTAAGCCCATACCTGTACCGGGATACTCATCCCGTGTATGCAGACGTTGAAAGATGACGAAAATGCGATCGCTAAACTGGGGATCAATGCCAATACCATTATCTTTTACCCAGAACAACCATTCATCCTCTAGTCTTTCTGCTCCTATATGAATTTGTGGTGGTTGGTCACTACGGAACTTAATGGCGTTGGCAATTAGATTCTGAAATAGTTGCATTAGCTGTGTGCTACCAGCCATCACTGTCGGTAGAGCATCGTGGGTGATTGTAGCCCCAGTTTCTAAAATGCGTTGACGTAAATTACTGAGAGCGCGCTCTAAGGCTGTCTCTACTTCAGTTAGTTGAAAAGCGATCGCCTGAGTATCCACTTTTGAGTATACCAGTACGTCATCAATCAATGTCTGCATGAGGCTGACTCCCTCTACAGCATAAGTGATAAATTCATTAGCATCTTCATCAAGTTCTCCTTGATAGCGCATCTCCAATAACTGCACATAATTTGCTACTTGATTGAGTGGTTCTTGCAAATCATGGGAGGCGACGTAGGCAAACTTTTTCAGTTCGGCATTAGAACGTTCTAAATCTTGAGCTAACTGTGCCAATTCATCAGCTTGACGCAGCACAATATTCACAATAGCTTTGCGTAGTTCTAAGGCTGCTTTTACTTCTACATATTGCCAAGGTAAAGATGTGAGACGAACGGTTTCTTTCCACAGTTCAAATGATTTGCGCGGACACAAACGCACATTTCCTTCTGTTTGGCTTACTTCAAACGCTTTATGAGGATCACCACCCCAATTAACAGTTTGAATTACTTCCGGTCGAAACCACAAAACATAATTACGCCGAGAAATCGGAATCGCTAATAAACCGCTGGCAACATTCTTAAATCTTTCGGCATCCGGATAAACTTGTGGCAGAGAATCTGTGTAGAAAACTTCTTCATCAACGTTATTCTTGAGCCACTGAACTAAATAATTGAGGTCTTCTTCTTGAGGAGTTTCACCAATCACTGTACAATGGTCGCCAAAACATACAGCTGCTCCTTGAGCGCTGGTTAAATTGAGGAGATTTGGCTGGTGTTTAACTAAACCATCAATAAAGTTTTCTTCTTGAGACATATATTCAACCAAAAGTGATTGAATGTGTGTCAAACTCATGCGATAATCGTAGTTTTCTGTTTCTTCTCTGGCTGAGATTTCTGAAAATATGACTCGTCCCAAAAATTCACATGCTTTGCGTAACTCGTAGGAAACATATTTGGGTGATTGATGATGGCAAGCAATTAATCCCCAAAGTTTTTGGTCTTTAATTAACGAGATAGTCAACGAAGCACCTACACCCATATTGTGTAAGTATTCTGTATGACAAGAAGCAGCACTTCTAAGAATTGAGTTAGTTAAATCAACAGGGCGATCGCTAACCGGATTATTCGCAGGTAAAATTTGTACAGGTTCGGCGTAAGCATCCGGGATTAATCTAATCGAATTAGAAGCAAATAATTTTCTAGCTGGTTTGGGAATATCTGATTCGGGATAATGTAGTCCTAGATAGGGTTCTAGACTTGCTAGTTTTTCTTCTGCAACTACAGAACCATGCCCATCATCATCAAATTTATACAGCATCACCCGATCAAATCCCGTGACTTTTCGCACTTCTTGGACAATAATTTGACAAAAGTCACGCAGATTTGAGGTTTTTTCTAACTGATTAATGGAAGCTCTCGCTAGATGATAAAAGCTTAAAAAGGGAATATTTTCCCGTGAAATAGCTGGTTCTAATTCTAAAATCAA
This sequence comes from Halotia branconii CENA392, assembly GCF_029953635.1. NCBI lineage: Bacteria > Bacillati > Cyanobacteriota > Cyanophyceae > Nostocales > Nodulariaceae > Halotia > Halotia branconii. The sequence continues at coordinate 2,741,248 of NZ_CP124543.1, forward strand.
AAATCCTTCTGCATTCCGGTGAAAAACTGCGTCGAATACTACGTAATCATCACCTTTCTTTCTCACCCAAATTTTTGTAGGATTGATAAATTCCAGATTATCTTCTGATAATCCAACTTTAATTCTTTCAATTTGGAAGGGATCAAGTAAATCTTCAAGCTTTTTGTGCAACATATTTTCGGGATTGATACCGAAAACATTCCAGGTATTACTACTAATTTGTAAGATTTTTAATTCCGGCTCTTCTAAAACTAAAAGCACCCCGTGAGGCTGAATTTGTCTAAAAAGATGAATTGGAGCTTCTTTTAAGCTATTTACATTAATATCTGGCAATTGTAAATCTATTCTCATCATGATCCTCCATTATTTGGGAGCATCCAAAGTAGAGTATACGTCAGGTAGAAACACTACTTAGATGTTAAGTATATAAGAAGTATTTGCTTTTTGGGAATTGAGTCAAATGAAATGATGAAGGCTAAAAACTTACTTATTCTGTGTTTTTTAGCATTATGGCTCATTTATTATCTGCCATTTCTGTCAAATTCAGAATTATTTATAATTGGTAACTTTTAGTCCCTCAGTTAAATTTTGCAGTGTTGATCTTTAAGTTACTTGCGATTTACAGTTTAGCAGGCAGTAAAGCTGAATACAGACAAGAAATATAAAAAAATAAATGATTGAACAATGTATCGTACATGTACTTATGTGAAAAATAAATAATTTTTTTATCCAAGTTAGTATTTTGATGTAAAACTCAAGATTTTTTGTAAAAATACAGCATTTTGCAAGTAAATGAAGTACACCTCCAATACTGTTCGGTTAAGCATTTTTAACTTGAAATTGCGCTTTGGGTAAAGGGTAAAGGATGAAGAAATAAACCCTTTCCCCCATGCCCCATGCCCATTTTCATCTGGTATACGTAGTTGATGATGGCTACTTATGCAAATCAAATCCAAGAGTTAAACCACATCCGCAAAGGTTTATAACCTTCAGGAGTAAGGGGTAGACCTAAATAAACAGGCATCCAAAAAATAAACGCAGCCAAAATAATAAAAGTAATAGTGACACCTACTACCCGAACCTGCTGATAATAACTACGAAGACATTGATCAACAAACCAAGCGATCGCTAAAAATGCAAATATTACAGCCGTCATGTAATGGTAAATAAAAACGCACCTTGTTACCTTCATCCAAGGTACTAAATTAACGGCATAGTTGGACACTAAATATAAGGCAATCCATGTATCAATACCTAGCGTTTTATTGACGAATATACGCTTGTGCCGCATCGCATATATAATAATTTGTCCGATTAACAAACTCAATAAAAATATAATAGCTGTCAGACCAAACCACCACAAAAAAGGGTTGCCCATTGCATGGATATCATAAATCACTTTTCCAGCACCAGCAGGCAAAGGAGGCCCCAACACAGGTAGGGGATCGCTAAAACTTTGAGCCGTTTGATAATAATAAGCTATTGGTCGAGTCATCAAAGGCCATTTATACCAAGCAGCACAGTAAGGATGAACTTTGGCAGTATTACCACCTAGATTTTCGTGAAACGCCAATATTTGCTTATGTATTTCTATCAATCCATATTTAGGATTTAATTGTAAATGAGGAATCCAAATTAAACTGTAAACTGCAAGGGGAACAATTCCTAGAAAAAAGATAATTTGGATAATATTTAATTGGGTTAAATTTTGCAGCAAAGATGGCTGAGGAATTGGCATATTAGCAGGAAAATCATCTATAACATCTGTTGACTGCTTTATTATTTTAGCTATTCGTTGCCATATCAAACTGATACTCCAAACTAGATATATACCTAACAGAAAAAATAAACCATTCCACTTCGTAGCAACTGATGCCCCAAAAGCTATGCCAGCAAATATTAAGTAAAATGTTCTTTTTTGTCTGCGATTTGCCAATGCTAATAAGAACAATAACTGCCCTAATAAACCAAACAAAACTATATAAATATTAATCAAGGCATAGCGAGACTCGACAAGAAAGATGCCATCACAGGCTGTGAATAAGCCAGCAAGTAAAGCAAAACTGCGACGATAACTTAACTGATAAGCAATACCCGTCACAATTACAGGAATAAATGACCCACAAAAGGCATTCATCCAGCGATAACTCCAAGGCGATCGCAGCGAACCTGTTAGCCCATTTACCGTCTCATGCCAAAATGGAACATGACTACCTAGCCATATTCCGATTGCTATCATATATTTACCTAATGGTGGATGACCATCAAAAAATGGCACATGGGTAAGATAGTTATTACCAAATTTGGCATAATAAACTTCATCAAATACCAAAGTGTTAAATCTGTCTATTCCCCAAAACCGCAAGGCAAGTGAGAGTAGAAATATACCCGTAAGTCCAACTCGGAACCACTTTTTAGTCATCAGTCACTCTAAACCCTGTTAACACAAAAATTAGACCTATTACTCACGTTAATATGCATGTCGCCCACATTGATTGTGAAAATTTTGGGGTAAGAGCCAAATGTATAGTATGATAGCTGACTTCTGATTTCAAACATTTAAATAATATGACTTGGTTTTGTTTATCTATGAGACGGTGGAATAGGATTACACAATTCTTATCTTTATTTTGTTTATGTTTATTTTTAGTGATTAGCTGTGCGCCTCGTCCCCAAACAACTACCCCATCTAATTCTGGGAGTGGCACTACAGGCGATGGTCGTATTACTATCGGGACAACCCTGAAGCCGAGAACCCTTGATCCTGCTGATGCTTATGAATTAGCATCTTTGGGTTTAGTAATTAATTTAAGCGATCGCCTCTATTATTACGAACCAGGCAGTACGGAAATTAAGCCTCAATTAGCTACAGCATTACCTCAAGTCAGTGCGGATGGTTTAACTTATACAATTCCCTTACGCCAAGGAGTGGTTTTTCACGATGGAACTCCTTTCAACGCTGAAGCCATGACATTTAGCATCCAGCGTTTTATAGAAAATAAGGGTAAGCCTTCCTTCCTGCTGGCAGATACAGTGGCATCAGTGAAAGCCACAGGTGAAAACGAACTCACAATCAAGCTGAAAAAGCCCTTTGCAGCATTTCCCTCACTGTTAGCATTTTCTGGAGTGTGTGCAGTTTCACCTAAAGTTTACGAAATTGCACCGGGTAAATTTAAACCGAATACTTTTGTCGGGACTGGCCCATACAAGTTAGCCCAGTATGGTACAGATTCACTGCGATTTGATGTCTTTGACAAATACTGGGGAAACAAACCAGCCAACAAAGGTATTAACATCCAAATTCAAACTAGTCCGGTGAATTTATTTAATGCCTTTCGCACAGGTGCAGTAGATGTCGCTTACTTATCTTTGCAACCAGATCAAGTCCGTAGCTTAGAAGAAAGTGCGAAAAAAGGAAATTGGCAAGCCATTACTGCCCAAAGTAGCGTAGTTAGTTATTTGGTGTTGAACCGCAATCAGCAACCTTTAGATAAACCAGAAGTTAGACAAGCTGTTGCAGCCATAATTGACCGTCCATTAATTAATCAACGAGTTTTATATAATCAAGCTGATCCGCTTTACAGCATGATTCCCACTACCTTTGATGTTTCCCAGCCATTATTTAAGGATAAATATGGCGATGCTAAATTTGATCAAGCTAAACAATTATTAACTAGTGCTGGTTTCTCCAAAACAAACCCCGCAAAAGTTCAAGTTTGGTATCCTTCTAGTTCACCAACTCGCAGTTTAGCAGCACAGACACTTAAATCATTAGCTGATACCAAAATGGACGGGATACTGCAATTTGAAGTCATTACTGTAGAAGGGCCTACCTTTTTTAAAGACATCTCCAAGGGTTTATATCCAGCAGCTTTACTCGATTGGTATCCAGATTTTTTAGATCCAGATAACTATATTCAGCCGTTTTTAGCTTGTCAAAAAGGTTCAGCAGCTAAAGGATGCGAAGATGGTGGCAGTCAAACTCAAGGTTCGTTTTACTATAGCGAAACCATGAATCAGTTGATTGATCAAGAACGTAAAGAACAAAACCCCCAAGCGCGTCAAAAGATTTTCGCAGAAATTCAAACACAAGTTACTAATGATGTGCCTTACGTTCCCCTCTGGCAAAACAAAGATTATGTATTTGCTCAAAAAGGCATTAGCGATGTAAAACTTGATCCTACTCAAAACCTGATTTACAAAACAATCAAAAAGTAGTCAACTAAAAAGGGTAAGGCTGCGAGTGCGAGAAAGAAAATAAAGCCTTACCTATTTAACGCAATATGGATATTTGGATATTAATCACTAAAAGGAACAATTTAGCATCACTTGTATTAGAGCGATCGCTGCTGTTGCGGGTTATTCTTGATATAGGCTAGAAATTGATAACGACAGCGTAGATTTAGGCAATGAAAACTATCTTAAGTATCTCCTAAATCTCAAAAACTATAAAGACAAAAAATAATGGCATTACCAATTGCTACGTTATCACTGCTTGCGGCTTTAACAGTTGCGCCTGTACAAGAACCTACTGAGAAGCCACCATCTTCAATACCCATGATTGCCAATGTTTTACCAACCGACACACCATTAGTAGGTTTAGTGAATACAAAAAAAGCAACTTGGGCTACTTTAAGTCGCTTTCAGTTATTTCAAACAGCTTTTACAGCAGCAGCGCAATTTTTACCGCCCACTTTGCAGTTTGACTATGCCAAAGATATTGAATCTTGGTTAGGAGATCAAGTAGCAATTGTATTTATGCCAAAAGTGGAATCTACTACTGCTAGCATAGATGCTAATTTTCTCATGCTGGCTCCCGTCAAAAATGACACACGCTTGCAGTTATTGCTGGATCAACTTAAGAAAAATACACCACGGGTAAAAACACGGCAGTACAAGGGTATTACCATATTAGAACTGCCAGCCTCCCCAGTAGAATCACCTACAAACAAATTACCTACCACATCCCTAAAAAAACTGAAGTTGTCTGCTGCACCGGATTTGGTGAAGCCAAATTGGTTGACCAAAAAACGCGGGATTGCGATCGCTACTCTACCAGGATACGTTGTTACAGGCATCACAGCTCAACCAATTGAGCAGTTAATCGATGCCCAACAAAACAACGCCACTTTAGCTAAAAATTCTCAGTTTCAACAGACAATCCAGTATTCTCAATCAGGTCAGGTGCTGTTTACATTGTATGAAAATTTAGCTACATTTCTTCCCTTAATTAGTGACATCTCTAAAGATCCAAGTCTGCCGTTTCCTATATTGAGTGTTGACACTCTCAACCTGGAACAATTAAATAAATACGGCATTATCAATGGCTTTTTGACATTACAACCAGAAGGGCTGCGCTTTCAAATTAACGCTTACAACCAAACTTCCCAATCTAAACAAGGTAAAGTTAATCTCAAAAAAACTGAGACTATTTTAGATCGAATGCCTGGGGCTACTTACTCGGCTTTTACTGGTCAAAATCTCAGCTACCAATGGCAACAGATAGCTAAAGGGTTGGCCACAAAGGCACAACTTAAAGATATGCTCGAAACGTTGCGTAGTTTTGTTCGTAGCAGCACAGGACTAGATTTAGAACAAGATATCTTAGGTTGGATGGATGGGGAATATGGTTTTTTCTTATTTCCTACTAAAGGCGGATTGTTTAAATTAGTCGGCGCAAACTTTAATTTAGGGATCGGCTTGGCTGTACAAACAAGCGATCGCACTACCGCAGATACCACTTTTAAAAAGCTAGATCAGTTTGTCAAGTCGTTCTCCGGGGGAGGAGTGAAGGTCAATACTCACAATATCAAGGGTCACACTGTCACTAGTTGGGATGTGGGAGGAGATGCTTCACAAAGCTTATTGGCTTATAGTTGGGTAGATAATAATACTGCGATTGTGGCCACTGGATTCGGAGCGATCGCAGACTTAGTACCACAGCCATACATACTGCTACCTACAACTTATAATTTCACAACTGCTACTAATTCTTTACCTTATCCTAACCACGGATATTTCTATGTAAATATGGGGTCTTTATTGTCATGGGTTTATGGTTTCTTACCATCAATATTTAATGACCCTAGTTTTCAACCCTGGAAACAGACTATCGGCTCAGTGTACAGCATTAGTGCCACGACTTCTACAAGACCAGATCGAGAACAATTTGATATTTTGCTTGTTTTGGCTCCCACGAGAAAATAAGATCCAAGGTTAACTTAACCGTATCCAAATTTTTGGCATTGGTTTATCCCTGCGGGTTCCCCGTAAGGGGTGCGTTCCTGCCTTTTCTTTATTCTGTTGCTTGTTATTAAGTTCCGGGTGACATAAATAAGTCATCAAGCATAAGCCGGACAGTTTCTCTTGCTTCACGCTCAAGTTCGTCTTTTTCGTCCCACTGTTGATTGACAGTTAATGCCAATTTATCAAGATTAGCGTGATACCAATTCTATATGAAGATGCATATCTTTTAAGGGTAGGGGTTTAAAAATCAGGCAGTAGAGAGAGTGATTTGAGAAACATGGATTTGTAAAGTCAAGGTTAGCCAAGGCTGAGGTAAAAACCTACCATTCGGTAATGGCAGACGATTGAGAACAGCAGCCTTGATAACTAAAAATCCACGGGGAACCCCGCAACGGAATGACTTTTTTGTAACAAATTTTTCAAGAAAAAAAGCCAGTGTAATAAACTTTTTTTGACTGTTAATTTAAATTACTTGCTTTCTTAACTGCTTCCTTTAACTCTTCAAAGGTAATACTACCGTCTTGGTCTGAATCATACTGTACTAGTAACTCCTGGGGACTACTGGTATTTGTTTCTGATAAGATGACTGCACTTAAACCAGGACTTAAAAAAAGCTCATTAATGGAGACTTTGCCGTCTTGATCGCGATCTAAGTCATTAAAAAGAGATTGAAGCTCTTGCTCGGTTGCCATAAGTTTTGATCTGAATTAATCTTTCAAGTTAATATCTCAAAATCTTGACAAAGACGCAAGGACAGTTAAGTAAAATTTCATTACTTTTTTATACCTAGCAATGTTTTCTTCTTAAGAGGCTCTATCGCCCTGAATGGTTGCTTCAACATAAAGCGGAACTTCTCAAGTTTGTTCAATCTAAGCTTGGTTGTAGTGCTAAAAACATCAAGGTTATTACAACTGAATAAAAGTTAAATTTATGTCTGGTAATCCCTCTTCTGTTACTACGAGGAGAGAAAAATATTATTCCTAGCCTGAGTCTCAGATATCATCACAAATGTAGGCGATCGCATCCCAGCTTGATCATTTACATCCTTTTGTTGAAAAAAGACGTAAAAATAGGCGTTTCAGATTTTTTAATAGGTTTCATGGTTCGCAACAGTTGAGTGTTGAAAATCGCACAGAATAAATACGATACAGCAAATTTGCGGAAAATACGACTACTTTGGTAAGTTATGAATAAAAGTCCGGTTTTGGCAATTTCTCATTTAATGCCCAGTTACCGATATCTTTAACTTTATAATCTACTGGGTCATGCAGAGTGAAAGTGCGGAGATTGCGCCAGTAGCGGTCAAAGCCATATTTCGCACTCGTAGCGCGTGCGCCCATAACTTCAAAGATGCGATTGGTGACATCTAAACCGACTCTAGTCGCTGCAACTTTGGCAGTAGCGATATAAAGCGCACATTCCCCCCGTTGCTCGGCAGTGAGTGACCATTCTTTTTCCCAAGCCACTTGTAGTAATTCTCCCGCTTGGTCAGTCAAGCTCTTAGCTGCTTGGAGGTCAACCCACATATTACCATAGTGTTGGATAATATACGGGTCTTGGGTCGCATCCTCTACACCTGATGTCAGCCAGGGTTTTGTACTGGTTTTAGTATATAACTTAGCAGCCTCGAAAGCTCCCTCGGCAATTCCCAGGTAGATATTAGCAAGATTCAATTGAGTTAAACAGGCGCGGATAGTATCGAAAGGTTGACTTGGTTTGTCTCCAATACCTAGAATTTCATGACTATGTACCAATACATTATCAAAAGTAATGCTACCGCTGTCTGTTTGGCGTTGCCCCATATTATTCCAGTCATCATGAACGGTAATACCTTCTCTTAAGGTAGGAATTGCCAGAACGTTTAATTTACCAGTTGTTTGATTAGTGGCAGTGATTGGTAATATATCTGAGTCTTGAGAGCCTGAACAAAAACTTTTGCTCCCATTGAGACGGAAATGATTATTTTCTGGTGTAAGAGTTGTTCTGCGATCTAGGGGGTTGAGGGCATTGCACCAAAACCAATTATTACGGATGGTTTCTGAGTAATATCGCTGTTTCTGTTCTACTGAACCAAAAATATGAGGAATAACCACACCTAAATGGTGGTATGAGAAGATATGAGCAATGGAACTATCAACTTTGGCAAACTCGCGGGTAACTTTGAAAGTAACGATCCAAGTTTGCCCTAAACCGCCATACTCTTTAGGTATGATTAGTTTAAGTAAGTTGCTTTGGCGCAAGCGATCGCGTTCTTGTTTAGGTGTTCCGCCTTTGGTGTCGCGTGCTACCGCAGTCTGGGCAAATTCATCAGCTAAAGATTTAGCTAAAACAATGTAATCTTCAGATTCTCTGGTTTCGACTAATTGCATAAGTTTTTTCCTACTCAACCATGAGAATTATTATGCCAATCAGTTAGAGCAGTATTATCTGCTCCAACTTAGTCACTCAAATGCTTACAGCCAAGGATGACGCGGTGGATTAACACCATTCAAGTAGAAATTACCAACGGCATAGTATTTCCAGCGAACGGGGTCATGTAGAGTATGAGTCCGAGCATTGCGCCAGTGGCGGTCTAAGTTATATTGCCGTAAGGTAGACTTAGTACCAGCCAATTCAAACAGCTTGTTAGTTGTTAAAATCGCCGCTTCCGCAGCCAGTGCTTTTGCTTCTGCCACAGCAATAGAAGCTTCTGCCACACTACTATCAGTTGGCTTGGCGATCGCTCGATCAATATACTCACCCGAACGACGTAGCAGTGCTTCGGCTGCATGAACTTGGATAACTATGTTACCGACGTTGTAGATAGTTAGGGGATCTTCGTAACCATGTTCCAATTCAACATCAATCCAGGGACGAGTATAGTTGTGAACGTAGTGGATTGTCTCTCTCAAAGCTGCTTTCGCAATGCCGACATCTACTGCTGCTTGAATAATTTGGGCGATGGGGCCTTGGGTGGTTGGACGTTCAAAGGCTAAGAAGTGAGGAATCACACGCTCTTGGGACACTTGAACATTCTCAATAATAGTAGTGCCGCTAGCGGTGGTACGTTGCCCAAAACTGCTCCAATCGTCAATGACATTTAAGCCTGGTGTATCGCTTTCTACCAGAGCAATCACTGTTTTATCGTCATCATTACGAGCAATGACAGGAATCCAATCGGCTACCAATGCTCCGCTAGAATAGAATTTCCTGCCGTTGAGAACGTATCCATCTCCAGACTTTTCTAGGCGTGTCTGCACGTCGGTTACTGATTTAGTACCAATTTCAGAAAAGGCGTTACCAAATCGCTTACCTTGTAATACTAAGTCAAAGAAAAAACGTTTTTGTTCTTCCGTCCCATCCAACCGAATCGATTCCACAATATACCAATGATTTTGGGGAATTTGTCCCAAACTCGAATCAGCTTCGGAGATAATTTTAGTTACTTCTGCCAGGGTGGCATTCGATACAAAAGCACCGCCATACTCTTTGGGAACTGTAATTCCCCACAGCCCGCTTTGAGAATATTTATTCACCTCATCAACAGGTATCTTCCCTTCTCTGTCTCGTTCGGAATCTCCTTTGACAAATTCAGCAGCTAATTGATGGGCGATCGCGATCGCTTCAGTATCGTCAACAATTACATGAGCTTTTTGTTCGATACTAATTACAGATGTCATGTTTTACCTTCTTTTAATTGCAATTAAATTTCTAGTGATTGGTGCATTAACCAAATTAAGTAATATCCACATCCCAAATGATCTTGGAGAGTTTTGCCTGTATATTTTTGGCGGAATCAGCCGCGTTGTCGTAACTCAGGTTAAGGAAATATTGATGTTATGCAGTTACTAACTCTTCAGATGTGCGATGACGCGATTCAATCTCCCGCACCAAAGGAATTACCGTGCGACCAAAAGCTGGTAAATCATCGCTGTAATGTAAAAAGCCACCTAAAATCAAATCCACGCCAACTTCGTAGAATTGGCGAATGCGATCGGCAACTTGATCTGCTGTGCCAATCAAACCTGACTTAAAACCGTCGTTATATTGCACTAAGTCTTCAAAATTAGAGTTTGCCCACATTCCCTCTTTCTCACGAGTTGAAGTTCCGGCTTGTTTTACAGCTTCGCCAAAACCTGCAACAGCTTCTTTATCCGCTTGAGCAATAATCTCTCGCAGTACGTCATGAGCTTCTTTTTCAGTGTCTCGGACGATGATAAAGGCATTTAATCCAAACTTGACTTTACGCCCTTCCTCAGCCGCTAGAGCAGAAACTTCCTGAATTTGTTCGCGCACACCTTCGATGGTATTGCCATTCATGAAATACCAATCAGATACACGCGCTGCCATCCGTCGTGCAGCTTTAGAGTTACCACCTTGGAAGATTTCTGGATGGGGATTTTGATTAATTGGTTTGGGCTTCACCCAACCACCATTGATGCGGTAAAAGTCTCCCTTTAAGTGGAACTCTTCTTCTGTCCACATCCCTTTGAGTACGCGAATGAACTCCTCAGATCGGCGATAGCGTTCATCATGATCTAACCACGGTTCACCATAAATTGTGAATTCATTTTTAAACCATCCACTGACAACATTTAGAGCAAAGCGACCTTTAGAAATAAAATCAATTGTTGCACCCATCTTGGCAACTACACCTGGATGCCATAATCCTGGATGAACTGCGGCAATTAATTTCAGCCGTTCGGTTACAGGTGCCAAAGCTGCAACTGTAGTCAATGCCTCTAGTTGATACTCAGCACCGTAGCTGGCAATAAATCTAGCTTGTGCTAAGGCATAGTCAAAGCCTACCTGTTCGGCAGTTTGAGCGAGTTGGGCATTGTAATCGAATGTCCAATCTGTGCGTTGAGCAATTTTACTAACAACTAATCCACCACTGACATTGGGAATCCAATATGCAAACTTAATATCCACCACGATCTGCACCTCTTTTTATATTTATAGGACTTACGCAAAAATGACCAAAAAGCTTAATTTATCGAACCGCCAAGTCGCCAAGAGCGCCAAGAATTAGTAAAGAGTGCGTAAGTCCTATTAATGACTTAATTCGCATGAGCTAATTCTGGAGACTCTATCGGAGAATATTTCACCGCTTCGATCAATTCTTTGAGAGCATCGTTGAGCCTTTGCTCAATATCCTCATCAAGCTGCAAACTACCATCGGTTTCCAGTTGAATTTGTTTATCTACTCCATAAAAGCTGGCAAGTATGTGTCGTGCGCCTAACTCAGATAAGATCGGCTTCAGGGCATACTCAACCGCTAATAAATGAGCGATTGTCCCACCAGTGGCGATTGGTAGTATGACTTTTCCTGACAATGCTTTTTGCGGCAGCAAATCCAAAAAAGCTTTGAGTACGCCTGTGTAAGCAGCTTTGTAAATTGGGGTGGCAATTATTACACCATCAGCTTTTTCTAATAAGGCTTTTGGCTGTTCTAAAGCTGGGCTATCATATCGTCCAAAAACCAAGTCTTCAGCCGGAAAATCACGAACTGAAATAATGTCAACATCCAAGCCCTGTTGTTGTAAAAGCTTGGCGGCATATTCCAAAATGGCGTAGGTTCTAGATGGATGAGAAGGACTACCAGCGATCGCTAAAATATTAGTCATCTCAAAAACTCCTCGTATTAAGTGAAAGTAAATTTCTCTTGCTAGTAGCTCCCGGATTTAAAACTCGCTCATAAATGTGTTCGATAATGGCAGCACAGGCAGCATCGCCGCGATGACGAGGACGAGAAAGAGTAATTTCAAAATCCATTGCTACTTTTCCTGATTCAATCAGCACTACTCGATCTGCCAGGGCTACAGCTTCTTCTACATCGTGAGTAATCAGCAATGCCGTAAACTTTTGCTCCTGCCAAATATTAGAAATTAGCCGTTGCATTTCAATCCGGGTGAGAGCATCCAGCGCCCCTAATGGCTCGTCAAGCAAAAGTAAACGCGGCTGGCTTACCAAAGCTCTTGCTAAGGCTACTCGTTGGCGCTGTCCCCCTGAAAGAACAGCCGGCCATTCTTGGGCGCGGTCTGCCAACCCGACTTGCTCTAGCGCCCATTGCGCCTTTATTTGCCAGTTGTGACGCAAACCTAACCCAACATTTTCTAATACCCTTCGCCACATTAGTAATCGAGCATCTTGAAACATCACCCGTGCAGAGTGGTTAATCTGCCGCAAAGTTTCTCCGTTGATTAAAATACCCCCAGTAGTTGGAGGCTCCAAACCTGCCAACAAACGCAGTAAGGTACTTTTGCCACAACCGCTACGACCGACAACTGCGACAAATTCACCGGATGCAATCTCCAAATCTAAATTGTGTAAGACTTGCTGTTTGCCAAAGGTTTTACTCAAACCCCTTACCTGCAAACTTGCTCCTCTAATCTCTGGTCTCATTCTTTTTTACCTAAGCTATTTGATAGCTGGGATGCCATTGCAGTAACTTTTCTTCTAGCAATTTGGCACTTGTATCAGCAAGTTTACCTAGTAAGGCATAAACTAAAATGCTGAAAACGATGACATCTGTTTGCATAAATTCGCGGGCATTCATTGCCATGTAGCCAATCCCAGAATCCGCCGCGATCGTTTCTGCCACAATTAAAGTCAGCCACATAATTCCCAAAGCGTAGCGCAGACCAATTAAAATCGAGGGCATAGCTCCAGGTAAAATAATTTGCCAGAACTGTTCCCAAGGTTTTAGTCCGTAGACTTTGCCCATTTCTAACAATCCTTTGTCAACCGTATGGATGCCATGATAGGTATTCAAATAAATAGGAAACATTACCCCGATCGCAACTAAAAAGATTTTGGCTTCTTCCCCAATCCCAAACCAGACAATCACTAAAGGAATCATCGCTAAATGAGGAATATTCCGCAGCATTTGCATTGAGCTATCTAATAGCTTCTCTGCTACTGGAAAAATCCCATTTAGTAACCCCAAAATAAACCCAATTGAGCCACCAATTAGCAAACCTACAAAGGCGCGGATTGAACTGGTAATAATATGACGCAGCAGTTCGCCGGAACTTGCTAAAGTAATTGCAGCTTTAATTACTGCTGTTGGTGCTGGTAACACGCGCTCTGGAAGTAAACCAAACTGGACTAGTAACTGCCAAAGAATAATTAATAATGTTGGTACTATCCAAGGTATGGCTTGCTTCAGCCACAATTTAGGCAACTTTTTTCGCATAAAATTCAATCCACAGTTAATTGAGCTGTTTTTGATTTGGGGAAACTTTGATTTGCGACAATCTCACCAAAGGGACTGAGCATTACTTGCTGATTTGTTACAGGTAGATTCTGTAAAGGCAAACGCGGAAATAGGAGTTCGGCAACGCGATAGGCTTCTTCTAAGTGGGGATAGCCAGAGAGAATAAAAGTATCAATTCCGAGGTTGGTATATTCCAACATCCGCGCGACAACAGTGTCAGGATCTCCGACTAAAGCAGTTCCCGCACCGCCACGTACTAAACCAACTCCTGCCCACAGATTCGGACTAATTTCTAGTGCTTCTCGGCTGCCATTATGCAACTGCGTCATCCGCCGTTGTCCTTCAGAATCTAACCGGGCGTAAACCTTTTGAGCAGAAGAAATTGCCTCATCATCTACATAACTAATTAATTTTTCGGCAGCTTCCCAAGCTTGGCTTTGCGTCTCGCGGACAATTACGTGTAGGCGAATGCCAAACTTTAAAGTGCGTCCCTCGGCCGCGGCTAATCTGCGTACAGTGTCGATTTTCTCAGCTACTTGCTGCGGCGGTTCGCCCCAAGTTAGGTAAGAATCAACGTGCTTGGCAGCAATTTTTTGTGCGATCGCCGATGAACCCCCAAACCACAATGGCGGATAGGGCGCTTGTAGCGGAGGGAACAACAGTTTACCACCTTGAATATTGAAATATTTCCCATTAAAGTTAGTTTCTTCTCCAGATGCGATCGCCCGCCATACGGTTAAAAACTCATCTGTCAACTCATAGCGATTTTCATGACTCAGATGTACTCCATCTCCTGCTAACTCCACCGGATCGCCACCTGTAACTACATTTATCAATAAGCGTCCGTTAGATAAGCGATCGAAGGTTGCTGCCATTCGTGCCACTACTGTCGGCGACATTAAACCAGGACGAACTGCTACTAAAAAACGCATTTTTTGCGTAACTGAGGCAAGGGTCGAAGCTACCACCCAAGCATCCTCGCAAGAACGCCCTGTAGGTAACAAAGCCCCTGTATAACCAAGGTCATCTACCGCTTGGGCAATCTGCCGCAGATAAGGAAAATTCATCGCTCGTCCTCCGTTTGAAGTGCCGAGATAACGACTATCTCCATGAGTAGGAATAAACCAAAGTAGTTGCATTTATAATCTCCTGCTTGAATATCTTGCCTAAATCTACTTTTTCGGTACTTGTGCTACCTGTTTTACTTCTAATTGCTTAGGTAGCAGTCCTAATTTGAAGAACGTATCCGCTATTTGTTGCTGATATACCACAACTTCGCTCTGCATTGGTTGGACACCATAAGGACGACGCTGGGAAATTTCTACTAAACTCGGTACATCAATTCCTAACTGCGGCGACAGCAACTTTGCTACTTCTGTGGGATTCGCTTTAGCCCAATCATCTACCTTCTGGGTTTCTTCTAAAATTGCTTTAATGCGATCGCTATATTGATCGGCAAAGGGTTTAGCAGCTAAATAAAACTCCCGATTCGCCGCCAAATTCTCTGCATTCTTCAATACTCGCGCTCCTGTCGCCCGTTGCGCGGCGGTTAAAAATGGATCCCAAATTGCCCAAGCATCCACCCTTCCCTGTTCAAAAGCTGCTCGTGCCTCTGCTGGTGGCAGAAAAACTGGTTTAATATCGCTATACTTCAACCCGGCGGCGGCGATTGCCCGAACTAAAAAGAAATGCACGTTTGAAGCTTTATTGAGAGCGACCTTTTTGCCTTTCAACCCAGCTACGTCTTGAATTGGCGAATCTTTAGCGACTAAAATTGCTTCCCCTTTGGGATTGGGTGGCTCGTGAGCAATATATATCAAAGGTGCGCCCGCCGCTTGAGCAAAAATCGGTGGAGCTTCTCCTGTATGGCCGTAGTCAATACTACCTGCATTCAAAGCTTCTAGCAGTTGAGGCCCCGCAGGAAATTGAAGCCATTGTATGGTAATTCCTTCAGGTTTCAATCGTTGCTCTAAACTCCCCTGGGCTTTGAGAATGTTGAGTGTACCGTACTTTTGATAACCAATGCGAATTGTTTTGTTTTCAACGCTTTGATTAGAACTGATATTCGTAACCGGGCGATCGCTATGCAGATTTAGCGAATCCGTAGGTTTACAAGCACATACTACTACGCTCAAATATAGACTTGTAGTTAATAGCGTTGCCAATCTGGAAACAGATAAACAACGCGTCTTCGAGGTTTGTCTTTGCACAACAGGTTTGGTGCATCTTTGCTTTAGCCGATACTGGCGGTGGCTCAAACAATTTAGTAACCAGTGGTATCTATTTAACAAATTGGGCTTCCTCAAAAGAGCGTAATTTAAAGGCTAGTAAAAATGTATATGGCAATTTTAATCTACGGCAAACCAGTCGATTTACCGTATTTAGTAACATAACAGAGGAGTATGCCATAGATTTACTAAATAAAGCAAGACCTTCCCAAAAAAAACAACACTATTCCTAGCGATATAGTGTTGTTTTTAATTTGGATACCTTTGTGGGTCATTTTCGCTCCTACCCCCGGTGTATTTTTGACTGAGGTCAGATTTGCTCTTACCTGATTTTTTAGTCTTGATTTGCGATCGCAGGAGTTGAACTTGATCCGGTTTAACTCATTGAGTTGCTGGAGTTAAAGTATAAATATTGGTAGTTCCAGTACGTTCTTGTATTTGAATCATTCCTGTAGCCAGCAAAAGTTTGATGGCATTTTTGGCAGTTTTTTCTAGCCATGTAACAATGTTTAGACATCTTAGGAATGGATTCAAAACATCCGCTGACTTCTGCCCTTTTTTGTATGTGTGTATAAATTCTAAATTCTTCTGACTCAAGTGGATAATTATCTAAAAAAGCAGGAATGAAAGCCCCAAAATCTGAGCGTTTATTTAATTCATTCTCTGTTAAACTCATAGCGAT
The DNA here is from genome assembly GCF_029953635.1 of Halotia branconii CENA392. Taxonomy (NCBI): domain Bacteria; kingdom Bacillati; phylum Cyanobacteriota; class Cyanophyceae; order Nostocales; family Nodulariaceae; genus Halotia; species Halotia branconii. The sequence continues at coordinate 2,757,602 of NZ_CP124543.1, forward strand.
AACACCCCCATTTAAATTTGCGTTTTTGCGGAAAATACGAGTAATTTAATAAGTAATGTATGAGGGAGCAGCCAAATTAGGTGATCGTCACAAAAATACCCCCAGAAAGTGGGGGCTTTTGATGTGGTTCATGTTCCTTAACGGACACAAAAAATAATTCTGGTTCGGTATAGGAATTTCTGTATATATTCCCATTTTACAATGAGCAAATCTTGATGTCTGAGGCGATAGCTAACTCTTCAAAATCGCTTCACTCAACTTGGACACCAAAGCGATTTATTGGTACAAATGTATTGTATGCAGAAAAAGTTGAAATATGTACCTTTTGTGGTTCCGTCGAGATTTGCGGCTAACTGATAACGAGATAGTCACACTAGCAACCGCTAACGGTGCAGCAGTCTTACCATTGTTCATTGTTGACCCTTGGTTTTATACCTGGGCTGATGTGGGAAAGGCAAGAGTCAGGTTTTTATTTGAGTCTTTAAAAAACTTGGACTACAACCTGCGAAATTTAGGTAGTCGGTTATACTTATTTGAAGGCAATTCCACAGACATTGTGCAACAGTTGACTAAACAGCTAATAGAGCAAGGATATCAGCCATCACTTTTGTTTAACCGCGACGTACAGGTAGAGTATGGAATTAGTCGAGACAAAAATGTAATCGATTTCTACAAAGAATTAAAACTTGATTACCACGTTGGATTAAATAACTTTCTACAATTATCAGAAAATCGCGTTCAATGGTATAACGAGTATTATAGTTACCAAAGACAACCCCAACATCAAACACCTCAAACTATCAATACACCGGATTTAAGCGTTAACCTACCGCAGTTAACTTTTGAAGAACTAAAACACAAATACCATAATTTTTGGGCAGTAGAAAAAGTTTACTTTCCAGGGGGAGAAACGCAAGCAATCTCCAAATTAGATTCATTTTTGAAGAGTAGATATCAAGGATATCACTGGAAACTGTCACGTCCAATGTTGTCACAAATGGGTGCAACATCACATTTGTCTTCTCATCTGACTTTTGGAACTATTTCTGTTCGTAATGTCTATCAAAAAATTAAAGCCAGAGCAGAAGAACTAAAAAATCAGCCCGCATCAGACTTCTCCTTAAAAGCATTTCGGGAGCGTTTGCGTTGGCATGATAGTTTTACACAGCGTCTTTACTTTCACCCAGAAATAGCTTACAAAAACCGTTACCCAGAATTTGATAGTTTGTACACACCAGAACCGCTATCATCTGCTAAACAAGAATTATTTCAGGCGTGGCAGCAAGGAATGACAGGTTTTCCACTAATTGATGCCAGTATGCGACAACTAAAAACAATGGGCTGGATGAATTTTCGGATGAGGGCGATGTGTGCCACATTCTTGACTATCAACTGTGGTATTTCGTGGCATCATGGAGCTAAACATTACATGAACTATTTAGTAGATGGCGACTTGGCAATTAATAATTGGCAGTGGCAAATGCAAGCAGGTGTAACTAATCCCTTGAGCGATACTTTTAGAATATATAATCCAAACAAAAATATTTCAGAGAAAGACCCAGACGGAAGTTTTATTTATCACTTTTAGAAAGCAACCTTGGACAACCTGTCCAAAATCTTTTTCAAGTCATATTAGCCATTATTCATAAATTTGAAGTACAGTAAAGCTAAGTCCAATATAGTATTTTTGCATTTGGAAAACGCTGCTGAATCTCTGCTTCAAAAAAGTGCTTCATGATTTTCATTGTGTTAGCATCATAAACATATTTAAATCCACCAAACTTATTACGCTTTAGTCGGCGTTTTTCCTCATCCATATCTAATTGGGAATATGGATACCAAGTCTGTAGAACTTCTTTTGACCCTGGTGTAAAGCGGTGGGAAATTAACTCAAAAGTGAGAGCGCAATTGAGATCAATGGCTTCGCTAATAGAGTCAAACAATCGACGATAATGTATTTGCCAATCATCTATAGGCATAATTGGCGCAATTACTAATCCAATTGGATAGCGGCTATCAGCTAATTGACGTAATGCCCCAAGACGTGAGATCACTGAGGCTGTACCGCCTTCAAATTTACCGGAAATCGGTGCAGCATTAACGCTCATCCGGCAACGAGTATGTCTATTGTGAGGTAAATCAAGTAAGCCATCTACTGCATCAAACTTGGATACCCAGCGCAAATGAGCATTGCTACGAGTAGCGAAGTAACGGATAGATTCAGCAAGGCTACCTGTTAAATGCTCAATCCCAAGTGGGTCAGTGTAACAACTAACCTCATAAGTTGTGAGTTGGTCAGGTCGCTCGTAATTGGTTAAGTTGTCTAAAATTTGCGGTAAATTAGCAAAAGTACGAATAACAGGTGGACCAGATAAACTACCTGCTAAGTAACAATATTGGCAATGGGCAGGACAACCCTCAGCAATATGAAATTGCCAATCAGCCGAGGGTCGTATAGGACTAAGTTTGAAGTGACTAGGCGGTGCAGTGACGACAGCAAGAGTACGTTTGGCAATATCATAAGTTTCGCGCTCATCTTCACCACGCAAGCTTCTTAAACGGTTACGTTGTAACTCAATAATCGGCAAGCCTAAAGCCTGAACGCGTTGCAAAATTTGTTGTCCCCAAGGCTCATCTAAAGCAGCCGGAGTAAACATGACTTGTTGAGGCATCCACAACTTTGTAGGGCGTGTTGTTAAGTCTGTTACTAGGAGATTGTCTTTGGTGATATGAGGCAAAATTTTTCTCCGTTAATTATCAAACTGATATCTGCAATTAATTTTTTAGTTTAGTGAATTAGTTGTGATAGCAAAATAAGTTGATTCTGCTGCTAAAATGATTGTTATTACTAACGGTATTAAATTCAAACTTATTTTGGCGCTTTTTATTTTCTCTAAAGTTCATTAAAAAGCTAATTTTTGCTAACTAATAACTATAGATTATTGATATAACTTTATTTTAAAACTATAGTTGAGAATTTTCTATTGGTTAATAGCGCGGATTTTACTAAATAGAAGGGTAGTGGTTTCCTGATACGTACATAAAGTAAAAGAAAAAATAAACAAGGTTAGAGTTGCTGAAAGGCGAAGTGATAAATACGATCATTGGTAAAGGATGTACAACACAGTTGGTAAAAACTGATTTCCTGGTTTTTTGTATTTTGCTTTGGTTTAATTTTCACTTTCCATGTGTAATTTAACTAAGTGTTTAATCAATCCCAAATTATTTAGTCTGCAATAATGGTTGCTCAAACCCTCATTCTTGCGTTCAAAAAATTTCACTTAGTCTGCAAACCCACACTTCACGCTTGATTTGCTTGTAGAACTCTGGACTGTTGGCTCGCTCTAAGAAATCTGTGATTGCGTATGATCGCAAAAACCAGATGATTATGCGATTACTTCATTGAGCTATCGCTGCACTCGTAATGACCAAGCCCCGTTGGGGCAGGGTGTGGGGTTGCGTGTCCGAGATAGCCCCAACCACCCTTGGGTCACAAGCCCCATCAGGGTAAGACGATTGCATTGGTCGGAGTCACAAGTCTTAACCAATACCGTCTTCACTACACCCCACACCCTTCTTTTTGACAAATTAAATGGTTTATGAGGGTTTCAAGCCTTATAGATAGTACTTGTGTGACACCGTAGTACTCACTGCTACTAGCTTACCGCGCTGCTTACAGCACCCTTGAGGGCTGCAATTCCCTGTTCAATGCTAGCCCAGATGCCCATGTCAGGTTCTTGACCGCCTATCTCTCGCGTTCCGACAAAGTAAAGAACGCCTTTAAGAATTTCTTGGTGAGCGCGATTTTCAAAATTCACTCGGTTGAGCGGTTCCATCAAATCTTGAAGGTCATCATTCAATGACTGGGCAACCTTGTGTAGAACCAGCCCGGTCATTGTCTGTTGATGCTTTAGCAACTCAAGCTGTAAGTACTTGTCATACAGAGTTAGCTCAGAGCCGCTCATCATTTGGCTTACCTTTTGGGCATGTTGTTGACTAATGTCGCGAGGTTCTGCTGCGTTGCCGTATCTAGAAATAGCAGCTTCAATGATGCCAAGATTTTCGCGATCACTGTTTATCATTCCTTCGAGCCGCTCGCAAATCGTATTGTCGTCCGTCTGTGCTATTAACTTTTGCTCACTTTCTAACAGAACGTTCTGAAACAGCTTTAGATCAGCAAGCTTAGTCGCTATATTTGTGACATCGGCCATATTATTAACTCCAGACTATAGGTTTTATCGGTTATGACAAGCTCTCCTCACTTTTTCCATATTCTCGTGAGGTTTTAGTAAGTCTGTCCCTCTTCAGAAAGATTTATTAGTCACTTGTTCTCTAGCTCCTGAATTAATACTTTAACCTTACGAACTGTATTGATTGCCACATCGGCTTTTTCAGCAGTCTAACGCAACGACAAACCCCCATTTAGTGCTGCAACTACTCGTTGAGATGAGGGCTTTGCTAAAAATTCCTCTACTGATTCACCAATTGAAGGTCGCCCAACGTGTTGCCCCCAGTTGTTAGCACGTTTCATACCTGTTTTGATTGCTTGCGATCGCATGAAGGCACGTTTATTTTCTGCAATAAGTTGTTCAATTTGGCTGGGTTCACCTGCTAGAACATCTACCTCAATTTTTGACAATCCCTTTGCTTGCATTCGGCGCAAATCACGCAGCACGGCGTTGTTGCATGAATAGGCAAAATGGTAAATTTTACCTATCGCCTATGTTCGCTCGCCGCTTAGCCCAACAATGAAGACGAAAGCCCAGTACAAAGTTAAGAATTGGAACGCCTATGATGCAGCACTAAAGCAACGAGGCAGTATAACATTCTGGGTGAATGAACAAGTCATCGAGCAGTGGCGCAATCAGCAAAAAACGGGGAGAAAGGGAGCATCAAATTACTATTGCGATGTGGCAATCGCGACAACGGGTACGATTCAAGCGGTGTTTCATTTACCTGGGCGGCAAGCAGAAGGATTTTTAGAATCGCTATTCATGCTTATGGAGGTTGAGCTAGCAGTGCCAGATCACTCTACCCTATGCCGTCGTTTAAGCAAGTTGTCGGTAGAACTGCCAGTCATTCCCAAAGAGAAAGCCATTCATGTAGTAGTGGATTCAACCGGGGTGAAAGTCTATGGTGAAGGGGAATGGAAAGTTCGTACACATGGGGTTGGTAAACGGCGGACATGGCGCAAATTACATTTAGGTGTTGATGAGAACAGTGGTGAAATTTTAGGTGCAGTGGTGACTACTAATGATGTGGCTGATTGTGAAGTGCTACCAGACATATGCTATTTTTTCAGTGTCGCGTTCTGCGGCGATCGCATTTTCTGCGGCTAAATCTATTTGCACTTTAACTGCATCGCTGATACGAATATATAAAGGGTCATTGGTGAATGGCACTAAAAAAAGCTATAAAGCTTACCATTGAAGGAGAACAAAAATTTCTGCACTGAAGTATGGATATTCGCGTACCAGAATGTGTTCGTCCACTGTTAGCTGATTATTTATTGTCAATCGCTCAAATTAATTCTCATCTTTTCAGCAGCTTTGATAACAAAAGGCTTTATCTGCTTGAATTACACCTCGTTGTCACCCCCTCACATCATGCGGTCTGCCAGCGATTTTGCAGCGATTGCGTTTAGGTCAGCTACTATTTGCTGCGGAAGTTGCAGCGCCGCAGCTTTGATATTCTCACGCAGATGTTCAACCGATGACGTGCCGGGAATCAGCAAGATGTTGGGGGAATGCTGAAGCAACCATGCCAGCGCTACTTGCATCGGTGTTGCGTCTAAAGATTTGGCGGTGCTTTCAAGCACAGAGGATTGTAGCGGCGTGAATCCACCCAGGGGGAAGAACGGCACATAAGCAATGCTCTGCTGTGCGAGATCGTCGATGAAAGCATCATCTTTGCGATGTGCTACGTTGTATTGGTTCTGCACACAGACAATTTCTGCGATTTTTTGCGCCTCTGCTAACTGTATAGGCGTGACATTGCTCAAACCGAGGTGACGAATTAATCCCTGCTTCTTAAGTTCGGCTAAGGTCGTTAGCGGCTCGACGAGAGAACCCTCAGATACTCCCTGAGTGTCACCCATCAAGCGGAGATTGACGACATCGATCGTATCGAGTCCAAGGTTACGCAGGTTATCGTGAATAGCCTCGGTCAGATCCTGCCGCGACATCGCCGGAATCCACGATCCATCTTCAGGACGACGCGCCCCGACCTTGGTTACAATCACTAAATCTTTCGGGTAAGGATGCAGTGCTTGTCGGATAATCTGATTCGTGATGTGAGGGCCGTAGAAGTCGCTGGTATCTATATGATTAATGCCGAGTGCGATCGCTTCGCGTAAAACAGCAATGGCTGCATCTACATCACATGGCGCACCCATTACATTTGAACCCGTCAGTTGCATAGCACCATAGCCTATGCGCTTTACTGTGATTGAGGTGTTCGGCAGCGTCAAAGAGCCGCCAAGGTTGGTTTGCTCAGACATATTGCGACTTTCTCTAAGAATTTTTTAGTGATTTACAGCGATTTTCAGGTAAATGAACCACACTATTTTTATCTCACGCAAAGACGCAAAGACGCAAAGGAAGAAAAGAAGAAACAAGACTGTGGTCTAAATACATGAAAACTGCTGTAATGAAGGTAATCCAGCATCATTATTCAATAGACTCTTATTCGCCGCTGACGCGCAACACGATTTTACCTAGATAATGCTGTTTCATCGCTGACTGCGCTTGCGCCGCTTCTTCCAGCGCAAACGTCTGCGCGATGTGAATTTGAAACTCACCCATGTCGATTAATCGGTTGAGTTCGTCTAACAACATCCGGTTAGCGAAGCCATTTGCCTGCTTGAGTTCCACACCTGAGGGTGCTTTAGGTTCGGGCATCACGCCATTAGGAAAGGAGACGATCCCGCCCTGACGCACTAAACTCAGCGTCGATTGAACGGTGTCGCCGCCCACTAGCACCAGTGCAGCATCAAAGCCATTAGGCGCAAAGGCACGGGCGCGTTGCACAACGTCGTCGCTGTGTCCGTCTACTGCTTCATCCGCCCCCAACTGTTTAACCAGAGCTACACCGTCTGCACCCGATGCGATCGCGAAAACGTTCGTGCCCATGCGTTTAGCTAGTTGTAGCGCAACGTGACCGACACCACCGCTTGCGCCCCACAGCATCAATTTAGTTTTGTCACTTATCTCCAGCGTCTGCAAATTACTGAGCGCCGTTATACCAGCAATGGGTAGCCCACCCGCCATCACCATATCGAGACTATCGGGCATCGGTGCAACCGTTTTTTCCGAGACAACGACGTACTGGGCATAGCTACCGCCTTTGTCGTTCATGAAGCTCTGAGCGTAAACGCGATCGCCAACACTAAAACGCTCAACGTCATCGCCAATCGCAATAATAGTGCCTGCACACTCGCCCCCTAATACACGCGGAAAGTAAACTTCGTTATACACCAGATTGCCTTCCCGCTCCATCTCATCCCAGATACCAACTCCGGCAATCTCGATGCGAATCAAAACTTCGCCTGTGTCCACCGTAGGCACAGGTAAGGTATGCAAAGTCAGCTTGTCAGCATGACCGAACTCGTCCACCGCCATTGCTTTCATTTGTTGGGGAGTATTTTGCATAAATAGGTTCTCCTGCTAATTGCTTGAGTTGTTATTGAGGGGTTCAAAAGCGTAAAACTGCTGACAAAGTTTGTTTGGACAGATTGCTATTTCCTCTAAGAAGTTTTTAATTGTTTCACAAAAGAAATAACGTTTTGCACCAGATGCTTTCATCCTACAAATTCGATCCAGCATTTCCAATGCCTAAAGCTCTTTAATTCTTGCCTAATTCTCTAGCATGGATAATTTGAAGACATTCTATAATCTTGTAGGGCATTGAATGAGTCGAGGCTTTACCATGACAGTCAAAATCCCCAATTCTGAGATAGTTGTAGATCGGTGCCAAGCGCTGGCGACATTAGTGGCGCGGCACACCGAACTCAATGGCAACCGGATCTATCCAACTGCGATCGCACCATTGAGCTTTTCGCGCTCGGATGCGTCCTCTGCCATCGTCTACCAGGATTATGAACCAGGTCTGGCCATTCTCGTTCAAGGCAAGAAAGACATGGTGTTAGGGAAGGAAATGTATGCCTATGAGGCAGGGCAATGTCTTGTTGTCTCAGTCGATCTTCCCCTCGGTAGATGTATTGTTGAGGCGACACCCAATCGACCGTATTTAGGATTAAAGCTGACCCTAGATCCAATGCAACTGTGTGAAATGGTTACTCAAATGAATCTCAGTTCAGCGAAGAAAGAGAACTCTGTCCGAGGCTTGTTTGTAAGTAACGCTGATGCCACGTTGCTTGACTGTGCCCTTCGCCTTACTAAGCTTTTAGATACACCACAAGATATTCCCATGCTGGCACCAATGATCGTTCGGGAACTTTACTACCGTCTACTGATGGGGGAACAAAGTGAAGCCGTGCGCCAAATTGCTACATCTGGTAGTAGTATGCAGCGAATCGCTTTAGCGATCAAACAGATCAAGTCTAAGTTTACTCAGCCTATGCGAGTTGAAGACTTAGCAAAGCAAGTGAGAATGTCTACTTCGTCGTTTCATCAGCACTTCAAGCAAGTGACCTCAATGAGTCCACTTCAATATCAAAAGCAGTTAAGACTCTCAGAAGCCCGTCGCCTGATGCTGACGGAAGGTTGCGATGCCACCTCTGCTGCCTATCAGGTCGGGTACGAAAGTCCCTCACAGTTCAGCCGGGAATATTCTCGTCTGTTTGGTGCGCCACCAATGCGAGACATCAAACGACTACAATCGGCTTGATGACCTTGCCCCATAAAGCATGACTGTTTCAGTCTAAATTTGATGCGCCATTGTCGGATTTCACCCAATCTCGATACCACTAGCTGCGTTACCTTTACCATTCCAGGAGTCTTTTGCAACTGAGCAAAAGTCACTTCGGCAGCACTTAAAAATTTAACTGCTGTATCCGTATTCCCATTGACCAATATATAATTTGCCAGATATCGTAAATCTTGCGTTGCCCGATCTTTGACAATTAATCGGTAGTTCATCTGTCACCTGAGCTACCCATGCTGTTCTGACCTAAAACAGTAGAACGCAAATTTTGCCAATATTCCGGCGTTACTTCCTGTCCTTCTCCATCAATACCTTCAAGCAAAAGTGCTTCTAACTCCGCTTGTGCTTTATTTTTTTGGTCTTGCTTTACCAAATCTAGAAAATATTCGCCAATGCTGCCATAAGCACCTGCTATCACTTGTGCTTCTACATAAACGCGCACCTCATCAGGTATATCAATACTGATATTCATCGGCGCTCCTGCATAACTACCCTCATCATTTTAGCTGACAGTTCTTATCCAACACCAGATTACAGCTAATCTCTTCTAATATTAGATGGGTTAACTCAAAATCGCTTGAATTTTTTGTGGAGAAAATCAATGACCATTTCAATGTACCAAGCTTCAATACCCGTATTTATTCGCGCACTGAATAACCTTGCAAATATTCTTGAAAAAGGTGCTGCTTATGCAGAAACTAAAAAAATAGATCCTTCTGTATTAATCAATAGTCGTCTATCCCCCGATATGCTTCCATTATCAAAACAAGTACAAATTGCCTCTGACATAGTAAATAGAGGTGCTGCACGACTAGCTATTGTAGAAGCACCCAAATTTGAGGACAATGAAACTACATTCGCTCAACTTATTGAACGTATTCACAAAACTATCTCTCAATTAAATACATTTAAACCTGAGCAAATTGACGGTTCAGAAGAAAAAGAAATTACCTTACAAATGCGTGACACTACTGCATCATTTCAAGGAATGCCATATCTTTTGTACTTTGTTTTACCAAACCTTTATTTCCATGTCACTACAGCTTATGACATTCTCAGACACTGCGGCGTAGAACTTGGTAAGCAAGACTTTCTTGGTCAGCCTTAACGAGAATATGTGACGAGGTGATGCTGAAGTTTGCTCAATTGGTGGCATCTGCGCCTGATTAGATGACGTGGATAGGGTGAAAATTTTGAGTTTTGAGAGCGAACGAATTTATCAATAATTCTTCTGTTGCTCATCTACAAAACACCACAGCCATTCTTCTCCTAATTCTGCGGAACTAATGACGGCATGTCCACTCTCTTCATAATGACGGCGTGCATGTTGATTTTTGGAAGAGTCGCAGCACAGCATCTGACCACAGGTTTGGCAAATACGCAGATGTACCCAGCGTTCGTTAAGCTGAATGCACTCCTGACACTGAAACACAGGATAGTTGGCTTTGTGAATCAAGTTTTCCAGAGTCACTTCATTGAGATGTTGACAAGTCATAAAATTTTGTTGTGAATGAATAGGTTATGAGTATAATACAAGTCTGTATCTTTACAGTTGTGGCGATAATCTACCCGCCCACCATAGGTGATCGCAGTCAGCGGTGTTTTCGCAAACAGTTTATCTGGGTTAATAACTGCCGTCTCAACCTGAATCACGGAATGATTTCGCGCAAGTCGGAACGAATTAACAATACTATGGTATCGAGCGCCGATTCATCCCACATTTATGCAACACCGACAATTTATATTATACCCAGCGACGCACTCGTGCCTTGTAGCACAGGTATTCATCGCCAAATTTGCGCTCCAAGTAAATCTCTTCGCGCTTAACGACTCCGATTTGCACAATGACTAAAAGGGGCAATAACAGCAGCAACGCCCAAAGCGCACTGAATAGCAAAGTGATACCCATATAAAGCAGCGTCAAAGACAAATAAATCGGGTTGCGGCTTAAACTGAAAACACCATCCGAAACAATCGCTGTTGTCGGTTGTGAAGGGTTAATTGCAGTACGCGCGCTATTCATCGCCCGAAAAGCTGAGATTGCGAACAATCCCGCGCAAATAATCGCCAACATTCCTAAAACTAATCCTACAGAGCGCGGCAGAAAATCGATAGGAAAAACAAAATCGAGTAATAATCCGATTAATAGCGTTCCAGTATAGAGTGCTGGTGGGAAAGCAATTATCCCAGGATTGTCCAATATCTGTTCCTTCATTGCGATTTACCTCTTTGTATTCCTTTTGAATTCGCGTTTAGACAAAGGCTGCTCGATGCTGTGATACAAAGTCCTCAGTTCAGTAAGGACTAATTAAGTGTATGTACATGTTCTTGAGAAAATTTTTAGGCTTGACGAAATAATGCAGTCGTTTGTATTAAATATTCGAGCGGAATGCTTAATCTTTGCTGTCCAAGGATTTCCTCAACCGTGCTTTGAGCCTGTTCCCACAGTAGAAAGGTTTTCGCAAGCACAACTTCTCCATCAGATGTCAAGCTAATCATACGAGTGCGCTGGTCTTTTCCTGGCTGAGATTTTAACTTTGAGGTTCCGGGTTAAAGTTGTGCGATCCATTACTAACATCTTTGCTAAGGAAGCTATCGTTCCCGATTTTGCCATCGCTACAGCCACAAGAATTGTGAATTGAGTAACAAGCAATCCACTAGGCTTGAGAATTTCATCAAAGTGTTGCGTGATCGCACGAGCAGCCCTTTGGAGATTGAAATAAGCACATATTGAAGCCACTTGATCTAATAGATCTGAGTTAATTAGCTTAATGTATTTATTCATCATTTAAGTGTATATGCACCTATCAATCATGTCAAGATTGTCTTAATCTTTACTGTGAGCCTGTTTTATCCCAATGTTGTCAGAGATAAATTTCCCTACATTATTCAAAAATCTAAAATAGAGATTCGCATTTTGTTTCTGCTTCTTAGCTTCTTAGTTACCTCCAAATAACGCTCTAAAGCCGCCAAAGTCGGCGAGGCTGTTGGTGTTGTTGATGGGGAGGGGAACCTTACCAGGGCAAACGCATCTAAAGTACTCTTAATCACGACCAAGATTAAGACCCAACGAAAAATCAGTATTTCTGGCTTAATTTATTTTCCAAGGCTCAAAGCGATGCCAAAGGCAAGCCGCAAAGCGTCTACGCTAAAATCTTTGTCAATAAGTAGAGATTAATGAGATTATTTTTGACTCTATTGAGAATAAACTAGTCTTATTGACATGATGCGGCCGCCCTGGGAGCCTTACTGGAATGGATATCTGGGAAAATGGCAGGCATGGGTTAACTTTGAGGACGGGTGTAAGTCGGTGGTGTGCGATTGGCTCTTTGCGGTGTAGTATTCTGGTTTGGTTCCTACACCAATCAAGTGTTCACAAGCGATTAATTCAAAGAATTTTGGAAACATATATAAAGGCTGTGATACCATGTCCGGTTAAAGACTTCTCATCAAGACCGCAGGGGGCAGGGAGCAGAGGGAGAAAGAGTTTTCAGGTTTTTGCACAGACGCGGGATTCATAACTAATAAGCCGGACATGATATGACATCATACTTAAGCCGTTTAAAATCATCGCCTTTACCACCTGACCCGCACTGACTTTTTCTCCTGGCTCTGAAGACAGTAAATTATTAATTATCTCTACTATCCCAATTGAATCTACTATGTCTCCTACTATTCCTAGATGGTCAATCTTCTGAAATTCAATTTTAGCTCTCATCAATTCTAGCCAATTTTCTCAATTATTAGTTCTTATGTACTAAATAGATCCGTTTCTTTCGGGTGTGACAGTAAGGGTGCGGAATGTGGGATGTAGAAATACAGGCAAAATCAGGCAAGAGTTCACACAATTTGAACAGGAGCTTACTATGAGCTACATTACCACAGGGGAGCGCATTGGCTACGAGCGAGGAAGAGAGGAAGGTGAGCAAAGTCTTGTGCTACGACAACTACAAAAACGGGTTGGGGATTTACCAGAAGATGTCCGGGTAAGTGTTCAAAATTTACCTCTAAACCAATTGGAGGAACTTGGTGAAGCATTATTAGACTTTACAGTTATTGAGGACTTATTTAATTGGTTAGCAGCCAATCAACCAGAGTAGGAAGTAGGAAGTTTGACTGATTATCACGTCGTGTTGAAGTAGGTGCAACACGCTATGAGATAATGCTCTTTTGCAGAAAATTTATGACTGCTCTTTATATTCAAGACGAAACCGAGTTCGATATGCTCCTTGAGTCCGAACCGTTATTTGTAGTAGATTGTACCGCTGCTTGGTGCGGCCCATGCAAACTTATTGCCCCTTTGATAGATAAACTGGCATCAGAGTACAGCACTCGTGCCAAAGTCTTCAAGCTAGACCTCGATGCCAACCAACCTGTTGCTAAACGATTTGGCATTCGTAGTATTCCCGCCGTCATGATCTTTAAGCAAGGCGAGTTAGCAGAAACGATGGTCGGTGTTAAACCTTATGAAGAATTTAGCAGTACTCTCGATAAACATTTGGCTTGATTATCGCAGATGGAACACAGTATTTCATCTACTACTTAGCTGTTGCAGTAATTTCGAGTCCCAAGTATGCCCAAAGGTTAAAACATGGAGTGAGTATGTGTGGTACAAGAACTACTTAGTACACTGACGAGTGATGAAAGGTGGGGTGTGATGGTGGAGTTTGAGGAAGTTTGCCCCGATGGATTTGCTCAGTTGGTGTCGGCTGCGCCTGATTGGGTGGCGTGGATGGGGTAATGTATCAAGCTTTTTGCTCGTGGTATTCAGAAATATGCTCATAAATTTCTTCAGGAAACTGTAAGTCCTTGTAGACATTACAAGCATCTGGGTCATCGGCATTTGGGCAAATGATAAAATCCTGCTGTGATTGCCATTCAAGAACGCGCTCTCGTCGCGGGGGATTATAATCTTTACCCTGCACTTGTAGATACATTGAACGCGCTTGTTCTTCGCTGAAGTCTTTGTCTTTGCGAAGATAGTCAATTAACTCAGATTCACTTAAAAAATGACGTGCCACCATTGCAAATACTAGCCTTCCGTAATGACCAATATTTTGACCTGCATCAAGAGAATCAAGCAGGTGTGCCATCATGTCATTTTTTCGTAATTCTTCAATTGCCATTTGTTGTCGGTTCCTTTGCTTTAATTGTCGAGACAAATCTAAATATATTCCTCTCCCTGTAATACCCATGTACTACTAAAATGACTTATCTCTAATGACTGAATACAAATATGCATTTAGAACGACTTTTCAACTCGACTTCATCGATATTTGCAGAATATAAACGCCAAGTCACGTGGCAATGCACGCCATGTAAACCAAACCTCTGGGGTACTCTCGCCAAAGTCTGTGACTTGGCGGCGACGGGGGATAGGAGTGCTGAGTGAGTGAGGTGACGCTCGATGACTCGCTACCGCTTCGCTAACAATACCCCCGAAGTCAGCAATTGTTTTAGTTATCGGGACTGGCTTATCAAAGGGGAATTAGTCACGCTTGCCCTCAGAACATGTTCCCTAAAATCCTTTATGAAACATTTGTAATCACTTTTAGGCACGTCTTGCTAAAAACATGGAACTATCTCCCCCATGCAATTTTATTTTTCCTTCCAATATATTTTCGTCTTTTAACTTTACCCATCTACTGCCAGAAGCGGGATCGCATTCGTCACTACCTTCCCATGTAAAATTTAATCTTGCATTGGCATCATCCTTTATGATTTCATAATCAATTTGTCCAGTTACTAAACCAAATTAAAACTCGCCAAAACCTTTCTCGTCTACTTCAATGTAAGCCTGAACTTCCATGTTAAAGTAAGATTCATCGCACATTTCATCTCGGAGATATGCCAAACTCCAGTAGGTTTCACAACTTTATAAATCTTTGTTTTGAATAGTATTTTTCGGATTTTTGAACGACTATTAAAAGTTCATTATTCAAAAACTGCGGCTTTTTCAATAATAAACCACTCATGATACAAGATTGCTAAGAAAAATTCTTCATTTTTCAGACGATCGCATACTGCCATAAATCCAGAAAAGAAGGGATCGTCTTCATAGGTAGTATCAGATAGAAAAATTGTTACAGAATTATTATCTGTACTCCAGATATAACGTAGTATATTGATATTGGAATGATGTGATTTATCTACAGGTAATAATATTGCATATCCTCCAACTTCTAAAAATTCTGGTTGTTCATATCTTAAAACCGATTCCCAACTTTCTGGCCCTTCGTGTTTCTCAATAATTCTATCCCATCTGACTAGCTTGATTTTTTCGAGAGTTTCTGTGGATAAATCTGATAATTTCATAGCTTTTACTACAATTAATAAGTTGTAATCATTGAGATACGGTGCTTGGCATCAATTGTCAAGAATATATTTAGATCAGAGCCTCAGATTATGCCTAATAATAGCAGTTGCATTTTACATCTTTTTATTAAATACAAACATAATGTAGCAATGAAAAAGGTTGAAGAACTCAACCTAAAAGTAGGTCATGGCATAGAAGGAGACGTTAATGCTAATCCCATCAGTCCTAGACAAGTCCTAGTTGTTAGATATGAAGATGGTGTAGACTTCGCAATTCCACCGGGAGAATTACGAGAAAATATTGTTGTAGCGGGGATAAAAACTGAAAATTTCACCCCTGGCTCTGTTATAACTTTTGATAATGGTGCTGCTATTCGTTTAACTTTTCGTTGTGAACCATGTAAACGGATATCTCATTTAGTTGATTCCTTGAAACATATTCAAGGTAAAAGAGGTATTTTAGGTGTAATTATCAAATCAGGTTCAGTCTATATTGGAAATAATGCTCAGATTCAAACTGATAAATTTCCAGCTTTATCTGAAAAACCTTATGAACGTTTTCTAAATTTTATAGTCAAAGTGCCTCAAGGGAAGGTAGTAACCTATAAAAAAATAATTGAAGCAATTGGAGTAGATAACAGCTATCTTAGAGCTATCCCCACATATCTCAAAAAAACATCAACTGATGATTATCCGATTCACAGAATATTAGATTCTCAAGGCTGTTTAATAAAATATGCTCCAGAGCAGAAGAATAAACTAGAAGCTGAAGGTATTGAAGTTTTAAACTGTTCAGACTTATTTAGTACTCAAAACAGATATTTTGTAAAAATTGACAAATATTTATATGAAGATAAAACACTGTATTTAAAATAAATATCATGATTGACCATGATCGCCTTTTCAAAGAATTACTGTCTACGTTTTTTATTGAGTTTCTTGATTTATTCTTGCCTCAAGTAGTTAACCAAATAGACCGCGATTCTATTCAATTTTTACCCCAGGATGTGTTTACAGATGTCACCTCTAGGGAAAAGAAGGAAATTGACTTGCTGGCTCAAGTGCGTTATTAAGGGCAGGAAACTTGTTTTTTAATTCACGTCGAAAATCAGTCTTATACTGAAACAGTATTTGCCAAACGAATGTTTAAATATTTTGCTCGGCTTCATGAGAAATATGATTTACCAATTTATCCAGTTGTAGTATTTTCTTTTGATGAACCACTGCGCCCTGAGCCTCAAATTTATCGCGTTAGTTTTCCTGATTTAAATGTACTGGAATTTCAGTTTGCTGCCATTCAATTAAATCGCTTAAGTTGGCGGGATTTTATCACTCAGCCTAATCCGGTTGCCGCTGCCTTAATGTCGAAAATGAATATTCCAAAGCTTGAACGTCCACAGGTAAAGGCGGAATGTTTGCGGCTGCTGGCAACGCTAAAACTAGATCCAGCCCGGATGCAATTGATTTCGGGATTTGTTGATACGTATTTGCGCCTGGATGATACCGAGAAACAGGTTTTTCAGGCAGCAATCAGTACAATGGGACTAGAGGAACAGGAGGAAATCATGGAGATCGTAACGAGCTGGCAACAAGAAGGCGCTCAGAAAGCCCATAGAGCGATCGCACGATCAAACTTATGTGACATACTGTTCTAGCATGTTTTTGTAATACCTTTAATATCGCTTCAGCGCGGTTGAGAGATTGGTATTCTTGCAACATGGGATTACGCCGACCTACTTATTTGTGAAATGTAAGTCAAATAAAAATCATCACATTTAGTAGTGCAACACTAACATCTAACATCCAAAAGCTAAAATTTACTATGGAGTTTGGAGTCTTTTTCGCTAAGGTTGGAACTTGATTGAGGTCGGTTTGTGCCAATTCGGTTTTACTCAAAGACTGGACAAGACTCAAACCCAGAGATTGACTAGATATAGTTTTGGTGTAAGCAGCGCTGAGATAGGAAGTATATTGTGACTTTCTTGCCGTGTAAGCTTGGAAGAAAGGTAAACTCAAAACGTTCATGTAGTAACGCGCTTGAGAAGCATCACCAACTACATCCGCAGGTAATGAGACTTGTTGGCTGCCTGGGTTACTATTGCCAATTGTGGAGAAGTGAGTTCCACCTACAAGCATCACAAGATATTTTGGGGAAGTGGCAAACCAAGAAAAAGGTAGAATTTGCTCATATAAAGCTGGTGCAACAGTATCATCACTACTACCAACAATCATCACAGGAGTTTTAATTTGGCTTAAACCAGCTTTGCCAAAAATTGAACTAGTAACTGGGTTAACTGCGATCGCGGCTTTTATTCTCTCATCTCGCAAGTTATACTGTTGACCAGACTTACTGTTTAATGCCAAAGCACTACATTGAAATAGTAAAGACATATTCCAACTTTTATTTAGTGTCTTTGGTTGACAGTCTTTTTTTAGTTGTGCAAAGTTAATCTTTGCACCAGCTAAAGCTAAAGCAGTATAGCCACCTAATGATTGGCCAAAAATTCCCACTTGTTGGAGATTTAACCGACCTTTAAATCGTGAATCAGACTTGTTAATCTTTTCTAGTTGATTCAATACATATTTGATATCCAAAGGTCGGTCTTCAAATTCCCTTGGTTTTACTACTTCGTTGGCGTGTCCATCTAATGATAATCGCAGTTGTTTCGCATCGCTACCAGGGTGATTGGGAACAACTACAGCCAACCCGTATGACGCTAGATGATTGGCTAAATATTGAAAGTTACTGCTATCTGAACCTAAACCATGAGAAACCACAATTACGGGTGCAGGACTTTGAACATTGGGAAGATAAACATCAGTCAACAAAAGCCGCTGGCGTGTCGAGTCGAAAAATTTTAATGTATATTTTTGCGACTTAAATTTTCCCTGACCCCGTAAATCTGGTAACTGAGTAAGAGGTTTTGTAATGGTATCAGCTTCTATATTAGACTTTTGAGTAACCGTAGCGATCGCTTGTTGAGTTTGGTTGATTACTTTTTCTAATTCCCCAGCGATAGCAAAGCTACGTGCTAAATCAACATGAATAATCTTAGTAGGATACTTACGCAACAGATTTAATAATGTTAAACCTTCTGGTTCAGCAGCAGCAGCAATTAGCGCTGACCGCAAAGCATAAAATCTTGGTTGTGGTTGACGAGATTTAGTTTTAATCGCTGTTGATAAACGACTTAACAGTGATTCTCCTTGAGGTGTATGGAGAAATTGAGAAGCTACCACCGGACTCACTTTGACAGGAGTAAGTAAAATTTGTTGTAATTCTTGAAATTGTTTTGGTGGCAAATATTGCTGATAAATTGCCAATTCGTCATCAATTACGCCGTTGTTAGCATAATTTTCTAAAGTAGTGGCTGAAATTGACAAATTTAAGGCCGAATAAGATGCATAAATTCGTTCTGCTGCCATTACAGAGTTAGTAATTCCAAATGTTGGCAGCAGCATTGAAAGAACCAGCAAGAGCGAATTTTTTCTCAGGGTGCTAGTCCATTTACTAAACAAACTATTCATCGCTCAACTGTTTCGGTGATCTTGTTTCACGAGGCGTTGGCTTTGGTAGTTATTCAGACACCCTAATTAACAGTGAACAGTTATCAATGATGTATTTGGATTGAAGTCTTAGACTGAATCAGTGAACAGTTAATAATTAACAGTGATGACTGATAACTGACTTAAGTCCTCGACTGAAACTGTGATAACTGATTTAATATTGTTCGTTGTTCGCCTCAAAAATTATGAATTATTTTGAGTTTTTTCTCTTGATTACTATGTGAAAATTTTCATCAGGTAGAGACACGTAGATAAACAAAGTATTCACTTAGTCAGAGATTAGCTTGCACTCACTATGAAATCATAACAAATGAAAAATTACCCTGCCTCAGTATTTTTTGTGTAGCTTTAAACGTACAATAGATAGACTTACTTTAGTATCAATTGAAACTGCTGCATCAATTGAATTAATTCGACTTTCCTAAGGCGATCGCTACTGAACCACCGACTACCAATAATGCTCCTAATACACCTATTAAGGTTATGTTTTCTGGAGGAATTAAAGAAGGTACAAATACTGATACTAATTCAACAGAAATTAAAGTAAAAACAGGAGCTAAAGCTAGCACTGCACTGACTCTCGATGCTTCCCAATGTTCTAATGATTCTGCAAAAGCGCCATAGGCAATTAAAGTATTAAAAGCACAAAATACTAACATTCCTAGATGTAAACTATTGAGCGTTAAAATAGATTCTACTTTGGCTAATGGAGTGAATAATAAAGCACATCCTCCGTAAATAATTAGCATGATATTAGCAGAAGACAAAGATTGTAATAATTGCTTTTGTGCCAAAGCATAAATAGCCCATGCAGCTGCTCCTAACACAACCAAACCACTACCAAAAAGATATGTATCGTGTGCTGTAATTAAGTTAGTCAGCTGGTCATGAAAAAATACCAAATAACCACAAGTAAGAACACTGACACCCAGCCATTGATAGAGTGTGTAACGTTCTTGAAAAATCACTAAACCACCTAAACCTAATAAAAGAGCAGCTAATTGAATGAGTACTTCAGCGTTAGCCGGTGATGTTAAAGCTAAACCTTGCATGAACAGGAAGTAGTTAGCTGCTAAAAATAAAGTAGCAATTGTCAACAGTTTCCCAGAGACAAAACGTAATTGTTCTAACTTTGGTAATTGACCGCGTACCCCTAAATATACTGCTAGCAATATAAATGATGCTAAAAAACGAAACCAAACGACGGTATAGACATCAAGTGCTTGCAGCGTTACCTTGAGTGCAATAGGTAAAATTCCCCATAAAAAGACGGTCAGCAGGGATAACGCTAGACCTAAACGCCAACGACCAGAGCTTTGATGTAGTGACATTTAGCGATCGTAACAAAAATTTGATTAGTAAGTCCTTTCTACTTTGCTGAACGCAAGTTCACCGGGCGCTATCTTGAGCTTTTCCTTGTTTTGCAGGCAAAGGAGAAATTCATCTAACTAAATATTTTTTTGTGAATAAAGAAATAATAACTTTCTGTACAGTTACTATTAGCTTAAAAACTTTATGTACAATCTAATATGTTTATTCAGTGTTTTTTATGACTGAAAAGCATGAAAATTATACTTTTAATAAGTGTGCTAGTACTTACTAGCTTACCCATTTGTTTATTGTTGACCTCAAAAAATCGATTTTTGCTCAAATTTTTGACAGTACAAAGCCAGCAGGCACTCTCAAGCCTAGCAGATAGATTCAAATTACCATCTTTTAAACTTCAAAAGTCTTATAAAACAACTTCATCGTCCACATCATCTGTTAAGGCTGTTGGAAAAGGTTTAACAAAACCTCAACGATTAGCATCAAGATTATCAAAATCAATCACAATTGCTGTGATCGTTTTGGTAGCAATCATAGCTGGAAACACTGTATCTGCTCAGGTGACAGGCACAGCAGCTCTAGCTTCCCTCAAGACCGTAGCTGTTCCAAAGCCTGATAACCTGGAAAACTTTATCAAAGATAAAGTAGCAACAATCAAGTTAGGAAAAGCTTTGTTCTGGGATATGCAAGTTGGTAGTGACGGTATGAACTCCTGTGCTACTTGCCACTTTCATGCTGGAGCCGATAACAGATCTAAAAATCAACTTGCTCCTGGACTTTTACGTATTAACGCAGATGGTACAGATAATCCAGATACGATTTTTGATTTAGGCGGTGCGCCTAACTACCAATTGAAGCCGGAAGATTTTCCCTTCCACAAACTGTCAAATTCCAATGATCCTTCAACTGTTGTATCTGACCGCAATGATGTTGCTTCTTCTCAAGGAGTTTTTAATAGCCAGTTTATTGATGTCATACCTGGCCAGGCGGAAGATAAAGTAAAACTTGTACCAGATTCAGTATTTAATGTAGGAGGTACAAATGTGCGGCGTGTTGAACCACGTAATACGCCAAGCATGATTAATGCGGTATTTAACTTCCGCAACTTCTGGGACGGAAGGGCGCAGAATATTTTTAATGGAGTAAATTCCTTCGGATTGAGAGACCCTAACGCTTCTGTGGTCAAAGCAGAAACTCCTAGTAAGTTAGAATTTGTCAAAGTTAGCCTCAATAACTCTTCTTTAGCTTCCCAGGCTGTTACTCCACCGCTGAGTTCTTTTGAGTCTTCTGCCGACGGTCGCACCTTTGAAGAAATTGGTGATAAATTTGGGTCAATTGACAAGAAATCCCACAGTGTTGCTAAGGGTAAGAAACTACCTCGAAAACTGGCAAAAAAATTACTTCCCCTCAGGCCGCTAGGGAAACAAGTTGTACATCCAGAGGACAGCGTTTTGGGTGTGTACAGTAGATTTCCTCAACCCGGACTGAAGAATAAAACCTACGACCAGCTAATTCAAGATGCTTTCAAACCAGAGTGGTGGAAGTCTAATCAACTTATCCAAGTTAATGCTGACGGTGTCAGGAGTTTCGTCAAAAAGCCTGACCGCAACTTGGAGACTAATGAATACACACTGATGGAATACAACTTCCCCCTTTTCTTTGGGCTGGCGGTTCAAATGTATGAGTCTACACTCATCGCTGACGACACACCCTTTGATCGCTTTATGGAAGGAAACACCACTGCTCTAACCCAGCAGCAACAAAAAGGCAAACAATTATTCGAGGGTAAAGCTCAATGCACTATTTGTCACAATGGGGCAGAACTCACGAGTGCTTCAGTTAGCGCTGCACAGCAGCAACGTATTGGGATTCTCAACATTCCTAATTTGAGAATCTTATTTGACAATGGTTTCTTTAATATTGGTGTGAGACCTACCTTAGAAGACATCGGTGTTAGTGGTAAAGATCCATTTGGTAATTCGCTTTCTGAGACACAACTGGCTCTACTGGGAACTTTTAAACAGCTTCTGGGGTCAGATCCCAATATTACAGTCACCTCCAATGACTTAATAGTTAAGGATGGCAGTTTCAAAACTCCCGGACTGCGTAATGTAGAACTCACTGCGCCTTACTTCCATAACGGTGGCTATTTGACTTTGCAGCAAGTGGTAAACTTCTATAACCGTGGTGGAGACTTCCGCCAGCAAAGTGCCCTCGCCCCACTGGGATTAACTGAAACTGAAAAAGACGACTTGGTAGCCTTTCTCAAAGGATTGACCGATGAGCGAGTCCGCTATGAAAAAGCGCCCTTCGATCATCCGCAACTTTTCGTTCCCAACGGACATCCGGGTAGCTCTACCTTTGTGACTAATGACAGTACAGGCAAAGCTACAGATAGCTTCGTAGAAATCCCGGCTGTCGGAAGAAGTGGTAGTAATGGTACGCCCAATTTCTTGGAAAATTATTAGTCTGTTAATACCAATACGGTTTGACGCTCTCCTCGCTTATAGTGCAATACGGTTCAGTTAGCGTTAAAAAACTGATTTGGTGTAGGTTGGATTGAGGAACGTAGACTTGAAGGGGCTTCTCGAAGAGTAACCCAACATCAAAGCCGCTTTGTTGGGTTTCGCTATCGCTCTACCCAACCTACAATTATCCTTCTGGTTGCATCAGAATTTGGTTAGTCATGGCGATCGCAATAAATCATCAAATATCAACTCCAGAATTAAATGACATCCACGATATACGGGCCATTGTGTACCAAAGCGTATGAGATTACTAAGCCCATTGGTGGAAAGTATCCAGACGTTCCCTACTACATTAAACATCTTTCTCAAGTCGGCGGCAGAATCCTGGAGGCAATGGTAGGGACGGGACGACTACTTATTCCATTACTAGAAGCTGGTCTCAATGTTGAAGGCGTTGATACTTCACCGGATATGCTAGCTAACTGTCGAAAGCATTGTACAGCTAGAGAGCTAAATCCCGTTCTCTATGAAGGTAGTGTAGAAAATCTTGACCTTCCTGGCAAGTTTAGGGCGATCGCAGTTTCCTTCGGCTCATTCATGTTGCTAGAACGAACTGCTGCTATTGCAGCGTTGCAAGCTTTTACTCGTCACTTGGAACCGCACGGACGTATTTATATTGACTTAGAACTACCTATCGAAGATTTTAAAACAGAAAATCTTGTTAAGCAGCGACCGCCAATTACTTGCCCTGATGGCTCAACAATCGTCTTGCAATCCACATCTGGTATAGACTGGCTCAATCAACTCAATACAACTGTGATTCGTTACGAGAAATGGAAGGATAGTAAACTCATCGCCACAGAGTTGCAATATTTAACCCTCCATTGGTTTGGGCGCGATGAATTTATTATGTGTTTGCAGGAAAACGGCTACAAAAACATCACCCTCTGCGCCAATTATACCGATGGGTTACAGCCGAATGGCACTAAGAAAACCTAAAAGGCTTGTGATTTAAGCATTCTGCAATTGTTTGCGTAATTCTTGCCGGGGTTTGGTCAATCTGGGGTAAGCTTTGGGGCGGCGTTTAATAACTCGTGGTTCAGTGCGTGCGGGACGGTCAGGAACTTCTTTGTGAACGATAATTTTTAGCAAAGTGCAATAAAGTCTAAGCCGTTTTTTAGAGTCAGCAACCTCGAATTTGGGAATAAAATTAATTAAATGATGGCGAGTACCTTGTAGCGATAAACGACTTGGAGGGGTATTATAAGTAGTCCCAGCCTGCCACATCAAGCTCCGAAGTAAATTGTAAGCAAGTAAATAAACATGAATTTCTTTGCGTACCATTGAAGGGGTTTTACATCGCAAAACATCCATACCTAGAGTAGTTTTCAAATGTCTTAAATCGAGTTCAACTTGCCACCGTTGATAGTAGATTTGAACTATTTTTAAGGTCGGATAAATTGCTTGATCTAATAAAGTAGTGATTAAACTGACTCTTGCAGTACGAAAACCAGGAATTACAATGTAGTAGTAAATTTCTCGTACAATTATTGAAGGAGGTAGAGCATCAAATTCGTCTTTACTCAACCATGAAGGGCATCTTTTAGGTTTATACCAAGTAACAAGCTTGTCACAGTCTCCAACGATTTTGCCTTTTCGCATGGTTGTTGTGCGAGATGAATGCTTACGAAATACGGCATCACAATCAAGTTGTTTAATAGCAAACATATCAGCGTAAGCGCAAAACGCTCTATCCCCTAAAAGCACATCATTTGGTTTGAGAAAACTGTACAACCTCCTTGCTAATTTAATATCATGGGTGTTCAGAACATCGATACATAATGCAATAGCGGCTCCTGTAGCTAAACTGAATATCACCCCAATTTTGGCAATTGGGAATCCACATCCAGGTTTCTGACTACTAGGTTGAGGGTATTCTTTTTGATTCTCTACAGTGTCCGGCATGGAGACAGTCGAGCCATCTATCACTTTCACATTCCGACCACACCATAAGTTTTCTTGTGTCACTTTCTCTTCTAAATTTTGTGCTGAATAATTGAAGAGTTTCTCCAATAATTTTTCTGGTAATCTCGACCTTGCTTGGCAGTATGCACTTGTATCTGTTGAGGGAACTTCTACCTCTGATTCTGCCAAATGTGCAATTATCTTACTCACAGCATTGTGGCAAGTTTTATCAGTATCTAAAACTTGAGATAAAAATGCCCACAACGTTATAAATGGGTCAAATAATCGCTTTTTGTATTTGATCTTTAAATCAGAGATTGTTTGCCTAATTGCAGATTCTGGCAATAATTCTTTAAAAGGTAGCCCTAAACTTTGATTCAATTTGTCCTTGAGGATTTGTACTCGTAGTGTCACAGTAGTAATTATCGTATTCGCTTGCTCGTCTCAAAAAAAGTATTTCACAGACGAGTAAGCTTTTTCTACCTACAAAAACTTTTTGGGCAACCCTACATCATCTCTCCTAGAGCGATCGCAGTAATCTATGCCATTACTCCGCTCCCTGGCATTAAAAGCTGTAATCCTTATCTCACATACCTTACAGCTTTTCTTAGTGCCATTCGGGTTACAGCCAACTTCCTACAAAGACACCCTATGTTTTTCCGCAGTTTTGGCGTAAAGTCTTTTATTGAATAATCTATATGACGTATCGCTCCTAACCTCGTGACACAAAAAGACGCGCTACTTGACAAGTAAAGTTAGGCAGTAACGGTGATGTGATCACATCATTCACTAACAACGGTGATGTGATCACATCATTCACTAACAACGTCGTCACCAGTTTTAACTGAGCATTGTCTCGCCGATAGACTTCAATCCTTTGAGCAATGCGATCAACAATCCAATACTCCTGCACTCCCTGAACCGAATACAATTTCAACTTAGCTAATCGATCGCGTTCTTCATTAGCTTTTCCCACAGATAGCACTTCCACTACTAGTTCTGGCGCTCCGCGAAAATGCCCCGCTTCATCTTGAATTTGTGCCAACCGTTCATAACTCACCCACACCACATCAGGAGCTACATTATCGGAGTCAGAAAAAATCAGTCCAGGCATAATGGATGGTTCTCCCAAACCACTATCTATCGACCAAGTGTTTAGCACTGAAAAGATACATCCAATTACGTGCTGATGTTTATGGTGGGGCGATCGCGTCACAAACAATTCTCCGTCAATAATTTCATAACGAATCCATTCGTTATCGGGTAAAGCTGCAATATCTTGAATTGTCCAACGAACACCGCCTGTAGTCTGGCTCATGACAGTTAAGGATGCAGAATGAGGATTAATATTTCTTTGTCATCTTCAATACCTTCGCCAAAAAAAGAGTATGAAGAGAGAGGGCGCTTTGTAGTAGAGTTGTTGTCTTCCCAAACGACAACTCAAAAGCTACAATTCGCCCATGTTGGACATCCTATCACTGTTACAATGCCTGCTACCGCAGATCAACGCTACGACGATGCGCCGAATGAACCAGATCATCATGGCCATGTTAGCAATGAGCGGCCGAGCCACCATGTTGGGAATTTCTCGTTGGACAGACATTGGTGGTAGTTATCGGACAATGTTGAGATTTTTTCATACAGTAATACCTTGGGCAACATTGTTTTGGCTGTTTTTTCGTAAACATTTATGGCGAAAGGATGAAGTATATTTGCTTGCCGGAGATGAAGTTGTAGTCAGCAAGTCGGGTAAACAGACTTATGGGTTGGATAGATTCTTCTCTAGCCTAGTAAACAAACCTATATCAGGGCTATCTTTCTTTGTCTTGTCGTTAGTAAGTGTTGAGCAAAGACAGTCATTTCCGATTCAAATAGAACAAGTAATCAAGAGTAATACTAAAACAAATATTCAGTTGTCAAGCGAAAAAATAAAAACCAAAGAAAAACGTGGACGTGGACGACCAAAAGGGAGTAAAAACAAAAATAAAACCGAAGTGATATTCACATCTGAACTATTGCTAATTAAAAAGATGATTAATTCACTATTCAAGTTAGTAGCTAATTTTATTCCCCTAACATACTTGGTAGTAGATGGTCATTTTGGTAACAACAACGCTTTACAGATGGCACGACAAGTGAACTTGCACATAATTTCCAAGTTGCGCCACGATTCAGCATTATATATCCCTTATGAAAATCCTGACTATCATAAACGCTCTCGTCGTAAATACGGTGACAAACTAGACTATAGTAATATACCTGACAAATATTTATCTAAAAGTAGCATTGAGGATGAGATTCAAAGTGATATTTATCAAGCCACTCTCCTTCACAAAGAATTTGCCCAAGCTCTAAATGTAGTGATTTTAGTCAAAACCAATCTTAAGACTAATGTTCGTAGCCATGTAGTTCTATTCTCCAGTGACCTGGAATTATCATTTGAAAAAATAATTGATTATTACAAACTCCGCTTTCAAATCGAGTTTAACTTCCGTGATGCAAAGCAGTTTTGGGGGTTGGAAGATTTTATGAATCTGAGGCAAACTGCGGTAACTAACGCTGCTAATTTCGCATTTTTTATGGTTAATTTATCTCATCATCTTCTCGCTGATTTTCGCCTCATTAATCCCGGCTCCGGCATTATTGACCTTAAGGCTCATTATCGTGGCTTTCGATATATCCATGAAATTTTAAAAATGCTTCCAGAAATCCCTGAGCCTATTTTATTAAACCAGATTTTTGCCAAGCTTACTTCTTTAGGACGCATTCATCCCGTTTCTACGGGCGTTGAACCCTCGTAATTTGGCAGAGGTATTGATCTTGTAACACATTTTCCTCACTACCAACTATAATTAAAGTATAGAAGCACATGGGTCCGTAACGGTTTCGACAGGTTGGCGAACGCTACTCTGTGATTCAGGTCGAGAGTGAGTCTCCTCTCGCAAATCAAAGGCTCAAAACAAAAGTAAATGCGAATAACATCGTAAAATTTGCTCGTCGGGAAGCTCTAGTAGCAGCCTAAAACGCCTCTTACAGGTTCGAGCGTCTCTAGTTTGACTCCGTTAAGGATTAGAGACCAACCCCCAACGGATGCTCTAACAAGCGTTCTCTGGTTGGCTTGTTAGCTAAGATTAAATCAGAGCATCCTACGTTCGGGATAATGAACGATTCCCGCCTTGAGGGTCAGATAGGCTAAACCTGTGAATGAGCGGGGGGTCAATACCCAATTTGGACAGCAGTTCGACTCTGCTCGGATCCACTTAAAAGATAGTTAACAAGTCCACTTGACATTTTGAGATGTAAGTGGACTTTGTTTTATGGCAATTCGTACCTCGACTTCGCTCGGCAACCTAGTTTGTAATTAAAAAAGCCAGATTTGAGCCTTGTAGCTGTTGCTTAGAACCAATGACACAAACCACAGCAATTACAGAAGCGATTACCACTCTATTGGATGCAGAAAATCGATTCGGTTTTGTGCGTGTTGAGGATGAGCAGTTTTTTTCGGAGTGGTATGAAGGATTACCTGAAATTACAGAAGAGGAAAAAGCTTCTGTGGATGTCCTGCGGCGTAGGTATCTCTATCATCGTGCTGGAGGTGATTTACTAGAAGGGACAGTCATGTTGTTACTAGTATCACCAATACTTGCACTCACTGGGTTTTACGATCCTCCTTTTAGGATCAAAGCTGAATCATCCGTGGAACTGATATTGAATGACGGTGAGGAGATACTACGCGGACGGATTGACGTTTTAGTGCTACAAGACCAGTTCTGGGTCATGGTGTTAGAGTCGAAAAAAACCACGCTTTCAGTTTGGTCAGCGGTACCGCAAGCCCTGGCTTACCTGATGGCTAACCCCAACCTGCATAAACCTGTGTTCGGTATGGTGACGAATGGGGATGATATTTTATTTGTGAAAGTAACACAAATAAATACGCCACAGTATGACCTATCAAGGGTCTTCGCTCCATTTGCATCTACCAGAGAACTGTACAGTGTTTTGCAAATTCTTAAGCGGATTGGTCAGGTAATCTCTTCTGTATTGTAAGCGATCGCTATTCCAAAATTTAGAACTATAATCTAATACCAGTTCTGTATGAAGGTGCGCCGAACTATATAAGAAACGAACCACAAAGGACACAAAGTACACAAAGAAGAAATCAGAAGCAAAGGAAATTTTGCGCAGCTTTACAAATAAATGGTATAAGGCAAAAAAGCACGGTCAAGAATTTCTTTGACAAACTGATAAACCTCTGGTTCATTTGACGCTCTTGGCCCAGCAACATTAAGGTTTACTATTCCAAAGTTTGAGATAAATAATTGAAGTTGACTGACAGGATTTATATCAGTTAATTGTTTACACACATGTATATATGGTTTTTGATATTTTTGAGCTGATTCAACAGTCAATAAAGTACCTGCAAAAATCTCTGGAGAAATGGAAAATATAACAGTTCCATCAGAGTCACGGACATTCCATTCAGTCCGCTGAGAATATTTAGATGATGGTGTTTCAGTTAATTTATAGCGTGCATTAATAATACCGTCTTCTGCTTTACGGCCTCTGGGACACCAACCTCCGTGATCAACTTGATGAACTATAGCCCAATCAAGAGCTGCGCGGTCTGCTCCTGTCTGACCACCAGAAATAATTTTTAAAGTGGAAGCTAACAACATTCTTGTCTACATCATTAAGTGCCACTTTATTTAACATGA
This sequence comes from Halotia branconii CENA392, assembly GCF_029953635.1. Taxonomy (NCBI): domain Bacteria; kingdom Bacillati; phylum Cyanobacteriota; class Cyanophyceae; order Nostocales; family Nodulariaceae; genus Halotia; species Halotia branconii. Next base: position 2,786,841 of record NZ_CP124543.1, read on the forward strand.
AGTGGCACTCTAAACTACATCAGTTTGAGTTTTTAATCTTAACTAAACTGTATTGTGTTTTAGAGGGGTTTGCTATTAAACGATTGACAGCGAACTTAACTTTCCACTAAAGCCAGTAATTTCAATAATGGCATCTGTGGTGGCTGAAAATCCTTTGGTCGCATCATTGAGAGCTAAAAATGTGCGCTGTTCATTACCTGTACCTAAGCTAAATGTCGCCGCCCTATTTGCAGCAAACGTAGATTGGTTTAATAAAGTTTGGATTTCCGACTCAGTTAAAGTGTTGATTGTGCCAAGATTGGCAACTTTAGCGGCTGAAACTGCTTTTTTCCCATCGATGGTATCTAAACAGATATTAAAATCGGTAATTACATCAAAATTGGACAGTAAAGAATCCGTGAGATGCTGAAAAACAAATTTATCATGACCACCGCCACGGCCACCGACAAGGATATCAGCGCCAGCACCACCAATCAAGGTGTCATTACCATTCAGACCATAGAGTTGGTCATTACCAGCACCGCCAATGAGTTTATCGTTTCCTTTTGTGCCGTAAAGAGTTAAACCCTGTACTAAATCATCATTGATAGATTTAGATATGAGTTGACCTTTGTCATCATAACTGTAGCTGACAAGAGTATCATTGACTCCATCATGATTATTATCAATGTATTCAGAGATCAGGCGATCGCTAACATCGTAGATATATGTGGTGACTTCATCAACGATACTGTCATTATTATTATCAAAGTTTTTGGTTGTTAACTGACCATCGGTATTGTAGTTGTAATTTGCGATCGCATCTATGCTGCCGTCATTATTTTGGTCAATTTGTTCGGATGTTAGTTTACCATTAGCATCGTAAATGTATGTGGTGACTTCATCAACGATACTGTCATTATTATTATCAAAATTCTTGGTTATTAACTGACCATCGGTATTATAGCTGTAATTTGCGATCGCATCTATGCTGCCGTCATTATTTTGGTCAATTCGCTCAGATAGTAACTGACCATTGACATTATAAATGTAAGTTGTAACCCCAGCATCACTGTAGCTGGCACTAGTGCGTCCGTAGCTGTATTTTGTGATAGTTTCAGCCTCGCCGTTGCCGTCGTAATCATAGCTGATGGATGTCAGATTACTATAAGCATCAAAAGTATAATTAGTGATTCTCTCAGCTTGACCATCACCATTGTTGTCATAGCTTTCAGATGTCTTGTTACCTTTGGCATCGTAGGTATAGCTAACAACTTTATCAGCCTGACCATCACCATTGTTGTCAGTGGTTACAGATGTTAAGTTGCCATTAAGATCGTAAGTATAGCTAACAATTTTATCAGCTTGACCATCACCGTTATGATCATAACTTTCGGATGTCTTGTTACCTTTGGCATCGTAAGTATAGTTCGTGAGACTATCAATACTGCCATCACCATTACTATCAACGGCTATAGATGTTAGTTTTTCTTGAGCATTGTACGTATAAGTGCTGCTATAGTCAGCTTGACCGTCAGCATTGTAGTCAATACCTACATAAGTTAAATTACGAGCAGCGTTATAACTATAGGTATAGATTTTATCAACTATACCATCGCCATTGTTATCGTAGCTTTCAGATACGCGATCGCCATTGGCATCGTAGATATAAGTGTTGGTATTATTAGCTATACCATCGCCATTGTTATCATAGCTTTCTAAAATGAGATTGCCATTGGCATCGTAGGCATAAGTATTAATATTATTAGCTATGCCATCACCATCGTAGTCAAAACTTTCTGATGTCTTGTTACCGTTAGCATCGTAAGTGTAAGTATTGATGCGGTCAACAATTCCATCACCATTATCGTCAAAGCTTTCAGATGTTTTGTTACTGTTAACATCGTAAGTATAATTATTGATGCGGTCAATTGTGCCGTTGCGATCGTCATCAAAGCTTTCAGATGTGCGGTTGCTATTAATATCGTAGGTATAAGTATTAACTGAATCTGTTATACCATCGCCATTATTATCGTATTTTTCGGACGTGCGGTTGCTATTAGCATCATAGGTATAGGTAGTAACTGAATCTGTGATACCGTCACCATTATTATCGTATTTTTCAGATGTCAGATTGCCTTTGGCATCATAGCTATAGCTATAAATAAAATCAGGTGTGCCGTCATTATTATTGTCAACACTTTCGGATAACTTGTTGCCGTTGATGTCGTAACTTAAGGTGCTGATAGACTCAGCTACTCCATCACCATTGGAGTCATAAGCTATAAATGTTAGGTTGCCATTGGCATTATAAATATAAGTATTAATACTATCAGCTATGCCATCACTGTTAGTATCATAGCTTTCGGATGCTAAATTACCGTTAGCATCATAGCTATAGATTTTATTGCTATCAGCAATACCATCACCATCGTTATCAAAGCTTTCAGATATGCGATCATAGCGGTAAGTTATGACTGAATCTGTGATGCCATTATTATCATTGTCAATGTTTTCGGATATGAGTTTACCGTTGGCATCGTAGGTATAAGTTGTGGTAGATCTCAGTGAAGTCATAATCTTATATAAAAAGTTTAACCTATATGGCAACCATAACTACGTATTCCATATTTTGCAGGCGTGAATATACTTAAAATCCAATATTTAGTAGGCGCGTATAATTACGACCTTGCAATAAATTCAATTATTAAAATCATTTGTAGTTAAATATCATGAACCATAGAAAATTTATATTTTTTATTACGAAAGTCTTGTCATAAAAACAAGATGTGTATGATGAATTGAGGATTTTAAATTATGCTAATAAATATCAATTTTTTAAACGTAATACTTTCAACAGAATCAACTTTTTAAGGGATTGTTGAAGTTAAAAATAATGCTGAGAAAAAGCAATAATTGATACAACTTGAAATTTCCGAAATATCATCTTCATTACAACTTTAAAAATTGTTTACAGGCACAATGGGGGCAGAGAAACAATACTATTAATTTGCGCTCGGAGACGAAGAATGGTAGCGATCGCAGAAAATGTTCAGCATCGGCTAACTATACAGACTGTAGAAATTGCCCCTAACACAACGGCGATTCGTTCTCTCGACTGGGATCGCGATCGCTTCGATATCGAATTCGGACTGCAAAACGGTACGACTTACAATTCCTATTTAATTAGGGGCGAACAAACAGTTTTGATTGATACTTCTCACCAGAAGTTTCGTCAGCTGTATTTAGACACACTTAAAGGTCTGGTAAACCCCAAGACTATTGATTACATTATTGTCAGCCACACAGAGCCAGACCATAGCGGCTTAGTAGAAGATGTGCTTCAGTTAGCTCCTAGAGCGACTGTATTGGCTTCCAAAATTGCGCTTCAGTTTTTGGAAGGTTTGGTACACGATCCCTTCTCGAAGCGGATTGTCAAAAGTGGCGATCGCATCGATATTGGCAAGGGACACGAAATTGAATTTGTGAGTGCGCCTAACCTGCACTGGCCTGACACTATCTTTAGCTACGACCGCAAAACCCAAACTATCTTCACCTGTGATGCTTTTGGGATGCACTTCTGCGACGATCGCACCTTTGATGAAGACTTAGAGGCGATTGAAGCTGACTTTAGATTTTACTATGATTGTCTGATGGGGCCTAATGCTCGTTCTCTATTGAATGCCATGAAGAGAATGAGTGAACTTGGCAAGATTAACATTATCGCCAACGGTCACGGACCTTTGTTACATCATCATTTAGATGTGCTGACCGGGTGTTACGACAGTTGGAGTCAAAGACAAGCGAAAGCAGAAACCACCGTCGGCTTGTTCTATGTTTCCGAATACGGATACAGCGATCAGTTAGGTATGGCGATCGCTGAAGGCATCCAAAAAACTGGAGTTGCCATAGAGGTTATCGATCTTAGCACCGCCGGATTGCAAGAAATTCAAGAACTCGCAGGTAGAGCCGCTGGTCTAATTATTGGGATGCCCCCAACAACTGCTGTAGCAGCTCAGGCTGGTATCAGTTCCTTGTTATCAGTTGCTAAAGACAAGCAACTGGTGGGGCTATTTGAATGTTATGGCGGAGATGATGAACCCGTTGATACAATTCGCAGAAAATTTATTGACTTGGGTGTAAAAGAAGCCTTCCCAGCGATTCGGATTAAAGAAGTTCCTACCGCCAGTACATTCCAGTTGTGCCAAGAAGCAGGTACAGACTTAGGACAGTTGCTAGTGCGCGAACGCAACATCAAGCAGATCAAATCTCTTGATGTGAACATGGAAAAAGCCTTAGGACGGATTAGCAGCGGACTGTACATTGTCACCACCAAAAAAGGTGATGTGTCAAGTGCCATGTTAGCTTCTTGGGTATCGCAAGCAAGTTTGCAACCATTAGGATTTACAATTGCCGTCGCCAAAGACCGCGCCATTGATTCCTTGATGCAAGAAGGCGATCGCTTCGTCCTCAACGTCTTGGAAGAAGGAAATTATCAAGAACTCAAAAAACAATTCCTCAAGCGCTTACATCCTGGCGCTGACCGATTTGCTGGAGTCAAAACCCGAACCGCGAAAAACGGTTCCCCAATTCTGACAGACGCTTTGGCATACATGGAATGTGAAGTACAAAGCAGCATGGAGTGCAGCGACCACTGGATTGTCTACTGCACCGTTCAAGAAGGTCGTGTTTCTAAACCCGATGCATTAACAGCAGTTCGTCATCGCAAAGTAGGTAATTACTACTAATAGGGCATAAGAAAGAAGAATTGGGGCAGGGTGCGGGGTGCAAGGGGGATGAAGAAAAATTAGCTCTTTCTCCTTTTCCCCCTGCTCCCTGCCCCTCTGCCTCCCCTGCCTCCCCTACTTCTTCTCCCCGCCAGCATTTCACAACTTCCATGAGCTTTCTAAATTCCTTGACTGGCTTCATGCAATCGGCTAAAAACTGGGCAAAATCTACCCGGTTTTTCCATTTTTTTTCTACACTTCACCGAAAATCTATGACCGATTCCAAACCCCGTGACGTACAAGTTCTCCCCATTGCTACAAATACTAAAATCCTCAAAGCACGTAGTTGGTCACGTTTGCGGTTTGAAATTGAATACGCACTAGAAAGAGGTACTACCTCTAACTGCTATTTGATTGAAGGTGATAAAACTGCAATTATTGACCCGCCAGCGGAAAGCTTCACCGAAATTTATCTAGAGGCGTTGCAGCAGACTCTAAACTTGAAAAAGTTGGATTATGTGATCCTTGGTCATTTTAGTCCTAACCGTATTCCCACTCTCAAGGCAGTTCTCGAACTAGCGCCACACATTACCTTTGTCTGTTCTTTACCTAGCGCTGCACATTTACGTAACGCTTTCCCAGATAACACACCAGAAATTTTGGTGATGCGGGGGAAAGAAACTTTAGATTTAGGTAAGGGTCATGCTTTAAAATTCTTGCCTATTCCTAGTCCTCGTTGGCCAGAAGGACTTTGTACCTACGACCAACAAACCCAAATTCTTTATACAGATAAACTCTTCGGTAGTCATATCTGTAGTGATGAAGTTTTTGATGAGAACTGGGAATCATTTAAAGAAGACCAGCGCTATTATTACAATTGTCTGATGGCTCCTCAAGCGACCCATGTGGAAGCAGCTTTGGAGAAAATATCAGATTTCCAGGTGAGAATGTATGCTGTCGGTCACGGGCCTTTAGTACGCACTGGCTTAATCGAACTCACCAAAGCTTATGCAGAATGGAGTCGTTCTCAAAGAGATCGAGAAATTTCTGTGGCTCTACTTTATGCGTCAGCTTATGGCAATACAGCAACCCTGGCACAGGCGATGGGTTTGGGGCTAACCAAGGGAGGAGTCGCAGTCCATTCAATTAATTGCGAATTTGCTTCACCTGATGAAATCCGTACTGCTGTAGAACAGTCGGATGGTTTTGTAATTGGTTCTCCAACTATCGGTGGCCATGCACCTACTCCGATTCATACCGCTTTGGGTATCGTGTTAACCATTGGTGACAACAACAAACTAGCTGGGGTGTTTGGTTCCTACGGCTGGAGTGGTGAAGCGATAGACATGATTGAAGGTAAACTGCGGGATGCAGGACACCGCTTTGGATTTGAGAGTTTGAAAGTGAAGTTTAAGCCTGATGATGTTACTCTCAAATTCTGTGAAGAAGTCGGTACAGACTTTGCCCAAACACTGAGAAAAGCTAAAAAAGTGCGCGTACCCCAGCAATCTGCTACTCCTTTAGAACAAGCAGTGGGTAGGATTGTCGGTTCAGTATGCGTGATTACTGCCAAACAAGGAGATGTGTCTACCGGGATGTTAGGCGCTTGGGTATCACAAGCAACCTTTAACCCACCTGGTTTAACTATTGCGATCGCCAAAGATAGAGCAGTAGAATCTCTCATGTATCCAGGAGGTAAATTCGCTCTAAATATCCTGGCTGATGGTAATCATTTAGATTACATGAAGCATTTTCGCAAAAACTTTGCCCCAGGAGAAGATCGGTTTGCCAACTTTAGCACCACAGTTGCAGATAACGGCTGTACTGTAATCACCGATGCTTTAGCTTATGTAGAATGTTCGGTCAGCCAACGCATGGAATGTGGCGACCATTGGGTAGTATATGCAACTGTTGACAACGGTAAATTAATTCAACCTGATGCGGTTACTGCTATTAATCATCGCAAAACAGGTACTCATTACTAAACAATTGTAACGGCTTTTAGTTGAGTAAGTTACAGTTTTTACCTCTCTCTTTCTTTTGAAAAGAGAGAGGTTTTGAATTTTTCCCCTTCCTGTAGCTTTGATAGAGTTAGATTTTCGGCGTTGCATAAATGCGGGATGAATTAAAATTTTTGACCAAAGCAAAAGATTGATTCTTCGCGCCTTTGCGCCTACCCTGCGGGAAGCCGCTACCGTGTCTATGCACGAAACAAAATTCATCCCTTGATTCAGCAATACCAGATTTTCTATTAATCAAATAAGTCTGATATAGGACTCCTATTTGATTTTTGAACACGATTTAGTACATATCTATCCCTTCTTAACTGTTCCCTGTTTCCTGTTCCCTACCTACACAAATAAATTCACCGAATCAAACCGGATTACTATATCAGTTTCCGTATATCTGCGGATTTCTGATCATAAATATTTAATTAGGAACTTTTCACTTAAAGGTTAGTCTAGCGAGTTTGGCAGAAATATTTCAGTAAGATTCCGCAATTGCCACCAAGACAACTGAATAAGTAACATGTCATCTTTAACTAGAAAATCAGTATCTGGCAATTCTTATATAAAATGCCAACTACTGCTGCCACGCCTTCATATTAATTGTTCCTCCTATGACCGCACAAAACAACAAAATTAAATTTCCTATTTGGCAGTATCTAAACCAACCTTTGTTTAGTAATGATTCTCAATTAGAATTGAATCCTCGCCGCTTTGCCCAAGGCTGGCGGATTCAACTTCTTCAACGGTGTTGGACTAAAGAATGTGACGCTAAAGGACCTCAACAGCATTAGATTCTTATAAACACTGTTGCACTGAATACCAATTAATAAACTAAGCCTCGTCTCAAGAACGTGGCTTTTTGCCGTTTATTAATATATTGACGGTCATATTGTCAATAAAAATTAACTACTAAACATCATAGGAAACTAATTATACGTTACCTAAAGTCTAAGTAGAGACATAGCACTGTCTTTACTTGGGAGATAGACAGCGCAGATATTGCCTCGTAAACGGCAGTGTCATTATTACTACTAAAAACTGAGTAATCTAACTAATGTAACTATTAAAACATCTCTTTCGGAAGTTAAATTTCCGCAAACAAGTTAATCTAAGATCCCGTTGCTTTAAAAATTCCTGCTCGAAGGGGTATTGATCAGGGATATCCTCAGAGATATATTTGGCTTGTGCTTGGAGACGTATATGTCTTTTGTACCATTACATATTCATAGTGACTACAGTTTGCTTGATGGAGCAAGTCAGCTACCAGAGTTGGTAGATCAAGCGATCGCACTGGGTATCAAAGCGATCGCCCTTACCGATCATGGTGTCATGTATGGTGCTGTCGAATTAATTAAGATTTGCCGTAGTAAAAACATTAAGCCAATAATTGGCAACGAAATGTATATCATCAACGGTGATATTGAAAAACAAGAACGTCGTCCTAAATATCATCAAGTCGTCTTAGCTAAAAATACTAAAGGTTACAAAAATTTAGTTAAATTAACCACTATTTCTCATCTCCAAGGTGTACAAGGTAAAGGGATTTTTTCTCGTCCTTGTATCAATAAAGATTTACTCAAACAATATCATGAAGGTTTAATTGTTACAAGTGCTTGTTTGGGTGGTGAAATTCCTCAAGCAATTCTCAGCGGTAGACCCGATGCAGCGCGTAAAGTTGCCAAATGGTATAAAGAAGTATTTGGTGATGATTTTTATCTAGAAATTCAAGACCACGGCTCTCAAGAAGACCGAATTGTCAATGTAGAAATTGTCAAAATTGCGCGGGAATTAGAAATCAAATTTGTTGCTACTAACGATTCTCATTTTATTTCTTGCTTTGATGTTGAAGCACATGATGCTTTGTTATGTATTCAAACTGGCAAGCTCATTATTGAAGATAATCGGATGCGTTATAGCGGTACAGAATATCTGAAATCCGCCGAAGAAATGCAGTTATTATTTCGTGACCATTTGCCAGATGATGTCATAACTGAAGCTATAGCTACTACCGAAGAAGTTGCCGATAAAGTTGAGCCTTACCATATTATGGGCGAGCCTCAAATTCCTACTCCTCCTATTCCCTCTGGTCACACTCCCGATACTTATGCCGAAGAGGTAGCTTGGCAAGGACTTTTAGAACGATTAAATCGCAAATCCCGTACCGAAGTTGATCCAGTCTATAAAGAAAGATTGGAATATGAACTTAAAATGCTTCAGCAAATGGGTTTTTCTACATACTTCTTAGTTGTGTGGGACTATATCAAATTTGCTAGAGATAATAATATTCCTGTAGGTCCAGGACGTGGTTCAGCTGCTGGTTCTTTAGTTGCTTATGCAATGCGAATTACCAATATTGATCCAGTACATCATGGATTACTATTTGAACGTTTCTTGAATCCAGAACGGAAGTCCATGCCTGATATTGATACAGATTTCTGTATTGAAAAGCGAGATAAAGTTATTGAATATGTAACAGAAAAATACGGTAAAGATAGAGTCGCCCAAATCATTACTTTTAACCGTTTAACTTCTAAAGCTGTTTTAAAAGATGTTGCCAGAGTATTAAATATTCCCTACGGCGAAGCCGATAAAATGGCGAAATTAATTCCTGTAGTGAGGGGTAAACCGACTAAACTCAAGGTGATGATTTCTGATGCAACTCCAGAACCAGAGTTTAAAGAAAAATACGATAATAACCCTCATGTTCGTCATTGGCTTGATATGGCAATGCGAATCGAAGGAACTAACAAAACCTTTGGTGTTCATGCCGCAGGTGTGGTAATTTCTGCTGACCCATTAGATGAAATTGTGCCGCTACAAAGAAACAATGATGGTTCTGTAATTACCCAGTATTTCATGGAAGATTTGGAATCGATGGGTTTGTTGAAAATGGATTTTCTGGGTTTGCGGAACTTGACATTGATTCAAAAAACTATTGATTTGATTGAACAAACCAATGGCTATCGTATTGACCCAGATGAAATTACAGGTCAAGAAAGAAAAGCTCAGAAAATATTAGCTAAAGGTGAACATAGCACTTTACCAAAAGATGTACAGAAATCTTACGAACTTTTAGAAGCGGGTGAATTAGAAGGAATATTTCAATTAGAGTCTTCTGGAATGCGTCAAATAGTACGAGATTTGAAGCCTTCTAATATAGAAGATATTTCTTCAATTTTGGCACTTTACCGACCAGGCCCATTAGATGCAGGATTAATTCCTAAATTTATTAACCGTAAGCATGGACGGGAAACGATTGATTATCAAAGCCCTATTCTTGAACCAGTATTGAATGAAACCTACGGAATTATGGTTTATCAAGAGCAAATTATGAAAATTGCTCAAGATATGGCTGGATATTCTTTAGGACAAGCTGATTTGTTACGCCGTGCAATGGGTAAAAAGAAAGTTTCGGAGATGCAAAAACAGCGAGAAAAATTTGTTGATGGTGCAGCTAAAAATGGAGTCAAAAAACAAGTAGCTGATGAATTATTTGAGCAAATGTTAAAATTTGCTGAATATTGCTTAAGTTATGACACAGAAATATTGACTGTAGAATATGGCTTAATGCCTATTGGCAAGATTGTAGAAAAAAATATTAAATGCACTGTTTATAGTATTGATAGTAATGGTAATGTTTATACGCAACCAATAGCACAGTGGCATCATCGCGGTCAACAAGAAGTTTTTGAATATTGCTTAGAAGATGGTTCAACAATTCGGGCAACAAAAGACCATAAGTTTATGACTACTGATGGTCAGATGTTACCAATTGATGAAATTTTTAAACGGGGATTGGATTTGATGCAAGTTAAGGAGTTACCAAGATAAAATTATTGCTCATTTTGTGCTTCAAATAATATATTGTTTTACAATTTAGTATTATTTAGTCATAGCCAGATACAAAAACACCCTAGCTCTAGGCGTTAGCTAAAGCCAGGGAATGTCAGATTGCAGATACTGGAGAAAACAATCAATTTCGGTGATTATTAGTGTAGCGAACCCTAGTACCCGCCCAGAGCAACTTCTCTCGTAGCGTCTGATAGTATGAGTTGTTTTCTCGCAAAATAATAAACTTAGCCCGACAATCAGCCATTCGCACATCAACACGATGTCCAGGCCAAATTGAAGTAGCTAAGACCCCATCTGTCCATAGCTTAGTACTCAAATCGTAATCTCCCAGAGGCCAAATACTAACAACTACGCCAGGAGGCAAAACCAGAGGGCGACTAGAAAGACTCATGGGACAAATGGGAGTGATGGTAATCGCTTCCATACCATCGTGCATGATTGGGCCATTAGCAGAAACTGTGTAACCTGTAGAACCTGTAGGAGTGGAAATAATCAATCCATCTCCTACATATTGATCGACTACCTCACCGTCAATTTCCATCTCTAGAATTGAGGTTATCATGCGATCGGCAGAAGCAGGTTTGACACAAAATTCATTCAAACCCAAATAGCGTTCAGTCACTGGTTCTAAATTCGTACCATGCCCCTCATACACGGCTGCTTGTACCATCATTCGCCGCTGGATAGCATAGCGATCCTCAAACAGCCGATCCCAAACCTTCTCTGTGTCTTGAAATTCATCTACTGACTCGGTTAAAAAGCCCAGATGACCACCCACGTTCACTCCTAAAATGGGGATACCAGCTGGGGCTAAATGTCTGGCACTAGTTAGAACAGTACCATCACCACCAAGTACTAAAGCCAAATCGATGGGTTGACCAGCGGAAGCCAAAAACACCGGATAAGGGTTATCTTTAGGGCCACTAGGCCCCATCAAAACTTGGCAATTGCGATTTTCCAGTTGTTTGGCGCAGAGTTCTGCCCAGCGTTTACTTTGAGAATCTCGCGCCTTATAAGCAATGATTACCTGCTTGAGTTGCACACGCAATTACCATTTCAGGAGATTAAACTGCTCCATATCGACGGTATCACGGTTGCGATAAATGGCAAGCACGATCGCTAAACCTACCGCCGCCTCAGCAGCTGCCACGGTAATCACAAATACTGTGAAAACCTGACCCTTAATTAATGTTGAGTCAAGAAAGTTGGAAAATGCCATTAAATTCAGATTAACAGCATTGAGTAGTAACTCAATTGACATCAGCACCCGTACAGCGTTGCGGCTGGTAATTAAACCATAAATACCGATGCAGAACAAAGCTGCTGCAAGTAATAAAAAGTACTGGAGTTGCATGAATTTTTTGTCAGTTGTCAGTGGTCAGTTGTCAGTTGTCAGAAGGCAGTACTTCGACCCTTTGGCAAAGCTCAGGGCAACGCAAGCTACTTAGGTTACGCTCAGTGACTAGGAGGCAAAAAGAAAGACATAGTAGACATAATAAATATATTTTTCTCTAGTCCCTAGTCCCTAATTTATTCCCGACGAGAATCACCACGATGGGTATTAGGATCGCTGGATGCAGTTTTTATGCCTGTTGATACTAGTTCTCTGGGACGTTCTGGCAAAGTCAAAACGGTTTGTGACAATTCTGAAGTTGTTGATGGTTCTGGCAAATACTCACGACGCGCCAAAATAATCGCTCCTACCATTGCCATTAGCAACAAAATAGAAGCCAGTTCAAAAGGTAACAAAAAGTCGGTAAAGAAATGCTCACCAATCAAAATTACGGAACTTTCGCCAGCTACAGCAGAAGTTGAATATGCCCAAGGAGTCGCTAATACCATTACACTCAAAAGCGCAAATAATCCTAGACTGACAATGGCGGTGAGTATCTTCCTAACTCCAGCGCTAGGAAATGGTGCAAAATCCTGGCGTTTGTTTACCAACATAATGGCAAACAAAATCAGCACATTCACTGCCCCCACATAAATCAATACTTGTGCTGCTGCGACAAAGTCACCATTTAGCAATAAGTATATTCCTGCCATGCTGATGAATACGCCTCCTAGCATAAAAGCAGAATAAACGATGTTAGAAAACAGCACTACACCGATGGCTGCACCAATCATCATTACACCTAATATGCCAAACGAAACAAACTGTACTCCTTCGGCTAGATTCACTATTTTTTGTCCTTTGTTCAGTTATTAATTGTCAGCGATGCACTGAGCTTGTGGAAGTGTTGTTAGTTACTAATGACTAATGACTATTTTTCAGTTTGTTCCATAAGGTCTTCTGGATGCGAACCAGCGCGAGGCGCATCAGTAGGCAGATCATGTGGGTCCATAACACCCTTGGGTAAGTAAACTAATTCACGTAAGGGTGTAACCATTGGGTCATTTGTGACTTTGTAGGGTAGGCGACCAAGTGCTACGTTGTCATAGTTTAATTCGTGGCGATCGTAAGTGGAAAGCTCATACTCTTCTGTCATTGACAAACAGTTAGTTGGGCAAAATTCCACACAGTTACCACAAAAAATACAAACTCCAAAGTCAATGCTGTAGTGCTTAAGTTTTTTCTTTTTGTTAGCTTTCTCAAATTCCCAATCGACTACAGGCAGATTAATCGGACAAACCCGAACACAGACTTCACAGGAAATGCATTTATCAAACTCAAAATGAATCCTGCCACGAAACCGTTCGCTAGGAATCAGTTTTTCATAAGGATATTGCACAGTAACCGGACGTCGGCGCATGTGGTCGAAAGTGACAGATAGTCCCTCACCGATATAACGACCGGCTTGTACTGCTTCTTTGGCGTAATCACCAACTTGCTTTAAGAACTTTAGCATCGTGTTTTACTCTCTCTCTTCAGGTCATAAGAGTTAGGAGTGAGGAGTTAATAAAATACTCATAACTCATAACTCATAAGTCTCTATTAGCCACCAAAGGCGATGGGGAAGGCTAATTTCAGGGCTGCGGTTAATAAGAGATTAACCAAACCAACTGGTAGCAAAAACTTCCATCCTAAATCTAACAGTTGGTCAATCCGAACCCGTGGTACTGTCCAGCGTAATAAGATAGCGGTAAACACTAGAAAGTAGGCTTTGATTACAGTCATAACGATGCCCAAGGAGGCTGTGACTACCTGTAATACGGGATTTGCTTCACTAATTCCCAGCCAGCCAGCAATGATGTTGATAGGGATAGGAAAGTCCCAACCACCTAGGTATAAAACTGCTACGAGTAAAGCCGAAAGCACTAAGTTGACATAAGAACTGAGATAAAACAGTGCAAATTTCATTCCAGAATATTCAGTCTGATAACCTGCGACTATTTCTTCTTCTGCTTCAGGCAGGTCAAAAGGCATTCGTTCGCATTCAGCAAGGGCGGCTATCCAAAAGATGATGAAACCCACTGGTTGCCGCCAAATGTTCCAGCCGAGAATACCATAACCGGATTGCTGATTAACAATATCAACAGTGCTGAGGCTGTTAGACATCATCACGATCGCTAGTACACTCAGCGCTAGAGGAATTTCATAGCTAATTGATTGTGCTGCTGCCCGCAACCCTCCCAAGAGAGAGTATTTATTATTAGAGGCGTAGCCGGCCATCAACAACCCAATTGGCTGAATGCTAGACAAAGCAATCCATAAGAAGATACCTGTTCCCACATTTGTAATGACGATGTTCTGTCCAAAGGGAACAATCAAATAAGACAGAAATACTGGTAATACAACAATGATTGGGCCTAGAGTAAATAACCATTGGTCAGCTTTAGCTGGCACAATATCTTCTTTAAATACCAGTTTTAGACCATCTGCTACTGGAGCTAGTAAACCCAAAGGCCCAATAAATTCAGGGCCTATCCGCTGTTGTGCTGATGCCGAAATTTTTCGTTCTAGCCAAACACAAACCAGTACCCCCACTGTTGCTCCAATGAGCATTAGTATCATCGGCAAAGGCATCCAAATAGCTTTGGCTGTACCTGCTGGTAGTCCTAAATCCATTAAGGATTCGATAAAAGTTCCTTGGAGGTCAATTCCTGAGTTCATGTTTCTGCTCTTTAAGTCAACTGAAGTGTGAAATATGAAGTATAAAATTTCAGTTTGGACTAACGCCTTGCTACGCTAACATCCTTCAGCCTTCATGCTTTCACCCTGCCTGATTGAAGATGTTTTTGCAAATTCCCATGCCTAGTATATCGTTGGATGGTTTTTGGCTCTTGAAACTATAGGAGAACTTTTGCTTATGATAATGATTAAGATTTATGGAAAGTGGGCATAGGGAAGAAAAGGAATTGGGGCAGGGTGCGGGGTGTACGCCTTGGCTACTTCGACTACGCGGTAGTTGAGCGCAGTCGAAACTCAGTACAAGACGCTCAGCGACCGGGGGATGAAGAAAGTTACCCCTGCCTCCCCTTTCCTAGTCCCTAAGACTAACTCTTAGCCCAAAAAGGCAAGATAAAACTACCGCCTCCATTTTGACAACGGTTTTCTAATTTACTTGGTCACTGGAGGCTAAGATGACTGCTAGTTAACGTTGGTCAATGGGTCTATAAGGAATTTCGTGCTGACCATTATAAATTTGGGTAGGACGGAAAATCCTGTTTTCTGCTAGTTGTTCTTTCCAGTGGGCTAGCCAACCAGCAACACGGGCGATCGCAAATACGGGTGTAAACAAGTCTGTAGGAATCCCCATTTTCCTATACACCAAACCTGAGTAAAAGTCAACATTAGGATAAATCCCTTTGCCACTCAACTTTTCTGTGACCACTCGCTCTACTTCTTGGGCAATTTCGTAATATTTGTCTGTCCCAAACTTGGCAAACAACTGTTCTGCAAGGTTTTGTAAGATTGTGGCTCGTGGATCTTTGACTTTATAAACACGATGCCCAAAACCCATAATTTTGGCTTTGCGTTGGATAAGATCTTCTACATAAGGACGTACATTTTCTACAGAGCCAATTTCTTCTAACATCTGGATCACTTCTTCGTTGGCTCCGCCATGCAACGGGCCTCCTAAAGTTCCGACGGCGCTAGCAACCACGGCATAAGGATCAGTCAAGGTCGAAGCTGTCACCCTAGCACTGAAAGTAGAAGCATTCATTGTATGCTCGACATGAAGTATCAAGCAGATATCAAAAATTTTCGCCGCTAACGGATCAGGTTCTCGCTCATTGAGCATGTATAGGAAATTGGCAGAGTAGTCTAAGTCATCACGCGGCTTTACAGGGTCATTACCTTTTCGCATTAACTGGAATGCCGCTACCATCGTGGGAATAGTTGCTATTAGCCGCACCACAGAATCTCTAATGTAGGCAGGGTTATGTAAATCTCTGAGCGAATAAAACAACCCTAAAGCAGCAGCAGAGGCTTGTAGAGCATCCATTGGGTGACCGCTTTCTGGAAAGCACTTCATCATGTCCCGGATGCGATATTTGATTCGTCTGTGGTAGCGAACTTCATGCTCAAACGCTGCCAATTCTTCTTGACTTGGCAGTTCGCCCCAGATTAAGAGATAAGCAGTTTCCAGAAAGGTACTTTTTTCTGCTAATTCCTCAATCCGGATGCCACGATATTCTAGAATTCCCTTTTGCCCATCTACATGACTGATACTTGATTGGGCGGCGGGAATGCCTTCTAAACCAGGCTTGTATTCGCACACCATCATGGCAACACCATTTACTTTGTGAAATATCCGATCACGCTAACTTACCAGAAATTATTTTTGCCATAACAGTAGCCGATCTAACAACAATTTTTTGAGAAGAGTTGAAAACCTGTTACAGCAGGTACTTGGGTGGTGTCAACCAAAACATCTGACTACGACCCACAGGCGAACCTGTTTCTGGTAGTTTTACTCCGATCATACCTGCTTTTTTCAAGACAAAACTGTCTTTGGCTTCTCCCCAAAGGAGAATTTCTGCCCAATTGCTCAAACAAGGCTCATGGCCTACTAAGGCAAGTTGGGTATTTTGGGAATAATTTTTGGGTTCTAGCCAGTCAACCAGCCAACTAGAAATGTCACCATTAAAGGCCAAGTGGTGAGATTCTTCTAGTTGGCAACTAAGTTTAGCGGCTATGAGAATTTCAGCTGTTTGGCGGGCGCGGACTAAAGGACTGGTGAGAATTAAATCAAACTGTAAACCCAAATTTTTAATTCTCTGGGCAACTTTCTCTGTTTTTTGCCGACCTTCTGGGGTGAGACTTCGTTCTTCGTCCTTTATGTTATTCGTCTGTTCTTCGGCGATGCCATGACGAATTAAATATAGTTCCATATAGCGCAGAAGATTTATTGGTACATTGTTAAACCACTAGTGTACAGTTCGGCAAAAATATGTAAGTTAAATGTGGAACAGCTTATGACACCAAGTAATTACGAATTACGAATTACGAATTAGTAATTATTTGGTCATTGCTACCATAATTTTCTATACAAAAGAAAATTGGTATTAATAATTTTATCCTCCACCCTTAAAAAATGGTTCCGTCAAAACGTGTTTATTGGTTGTTGATATTTGGCATTGCGATCGCCTTGGTCATATCCCTATTTTTTAGCATTGCGGCAAGCATCGTCGTCACTGTGCTATTTGATTTTACTGTTTTGGGATTGATGGTTGTGGATGGTTGGCGATCGCAGTCTGGACGCGTACAAATTAGCCGTGAATTACCGCCACGATTGTCTATTGGGCGGGATAATTTGGTTGTGTTAACAATAAAATCAGCAAATGCCAATGCTGTAATTAAAATTCGAGATGACTATCCCCCAGAATTTGGCGTATCTACATCCACACTTAACGCCACTGTTCCTATGAATACCACCCAAGAGTTGAGATATACAGTTCAACCCAAACAGCGGGGAGAATTTGCTTGGGGGAATATTCAAATACGACAGTTAGGAACTTGGGGGTTAGCCTGGGACAATTGGCAGATTCCCCAAAGCCTGCACGTCAAAGTTTATCCAGATTTATTGGGGTTGCGATCGCTTTCAATTCGCTTGACACTGCAATCATCTGGTTCAATTCGCAAAATTCGCCAAACGGGTATCGGTACAGAGTTTGCAGAACTACGAAACTATCGTACTGGTGATGATTTACGGTTTATTGATTGGAAAGCTACAGCCCGCCGCGTCGGTGCTTACAGCAATACACCGCCATTGGTAAGGGTTCTAGAACCAGAACAAGAGCAAACATTACTGATTTTGCTTGATCAAGGACGGTTAATGACTGCTAAAGTGCAAGGTTTGCAGCGCTTTGACTGGGGATTGAATGCAACTTTATCTTTAGCTTTAGCAGGGTTGCATCGAGGCGATCGCGTCGGGGTAGGTGTATTTGATCGCCAGATGCATACATGGATTTCACCAGAACGAGGTCAATCTCAGTTGAGTCAGCTAATTGATCGCCTAACTCCTATTCAACCTGTGCTGCTGGAATCTGACTACTTAGGGGCTGTAACCAGTGTTGTGCAACGGCAAACTCGCCGGGCGCTGGTGGTACTCATTACAGACTTAGTTGATGTCACTGCTTCTACCGAACTATTGGCTGCACTCTCTTGTTTAGCACCTCGCTATCTACCGTTTTGCGTGACTCTTAGAGATCCTCAAGTTGATTATCTGGCACACCAATTCACCGAAAATGTTACAGATGCATACAGACGTGCAGTCGCTCTAGATTTATTAGCACAGCGGCAAGTTGCTTTTGCAAAGTTGAAACAAAAAGGCGTGTTAGTCCTTGATGCACCAGCAAATCAGATCACAGAGCAACTTGTTGAACGATATTTGCAACTCAAAGCCCGAAATCAACTATGAAAGGCAACAGGGAACAGGAAAAATCAGTGAATGGCTTCACTTACCGTTAGTTTCAGAAAACTCGATTTCATTTGATTGGTACAAGACTGTGGCGAGATTACCTTGTTCACACCCTAGCTGCAAGATCCCCGACTTTTTGAAGAAGTCGGGGATCTGACAACCTTATCTAATTTTCATTCGCGATCGCAACTAATTTATGATTTTGCGTGAGTTGCGAGTAACTGCTGGCGATTTTCGCGAAGATCAGCATGACTACGTTCTGTAGGATAAGGTACATTTTCACCCTTAACACCAGACCAAAGCACACGGTTAAATTTATCCGGATCAAGCTTATCTTCAACTTCAAAGTAGAAATCTTTGGTTGCTTGTGTCCACCACTGTTGATTATGCAAGGATGCAATAGCCGCAGCCTTTTTAGCATTGGAGTTTTTGCAAGCTGGTACAAGGTTGGGATCTACAGGTTCAGCGCACAAGTTACCAGGTATAACAGCTGTATAAGGGGTAAAGTCAGGTTCTCTAGTGAATGCATCCGACATTGGCTTGGCATTGGCATCATTCATGCCTAAGTAGCCGATTCCCAAGAAATCCTCCATTGTCCGTAGCACATTGACAGTGTTGTAGTTAGTGCTAATGAGGGTTTTCCGCTTGGTGTATGGCGAAATAATATAAGCTACCGAGCGATGACTGTCAACATGGTCGGGGCCGTTTTGGCAATCATCTTCTAACACAACAATCGCAGTCTCTTTCCACAAAGGAGACTTGGAGATTTTCTCTACCAACAAACCAACGGCATAATCGTTATCAGCCATTTGCAACTCGGCAGTATTTAAACCAGCTACAGCGTTGTCAAAGTTACCAAAATGGTCATGAGGTAGACGCACCATTATCAAGTTAGGTAATTCATTTCTGGCTAAATAGCTGTCAATATCGCGGGCAAACTCATTGTATAGGTAAATGTCTGAGTTCTTCTGATCGTATCCCCGGAAATAAATGTCAGTTTTATCTAGCAAGACAGTTTTTGCTGCTATAGCTTGAGGAATATTATCAGCAGCAGGAGTTGGAGAAATGGGAACGTAACGTGGGTTACTAGGATCGGGTTGTGTGGGATCTGCTTGGGAAGTACTGTAGTTACCATCAACAAAGAAACCGTAATTACGTACAGTTTTACCAGCACGTAGTACTGCATCCCAAAGATAGCCGCCGATCGCATCTGATTCTAGCTCACCATCGCCTGCGGGAGCATTTACATCTCTATTTCCAGGCAAAATCGCAGATTGACCGGAGGGATCTAAAACTCCTGTTACCCGTGTATTGAATTGAGAAGGGTTAGAAGATGTTTGTGGTAAAGCAATATTGATGTTACGGTTAGTACCTTCGTAGTCGTAAGTTAGACCGTTAAACCCAGCGTTGCCATAAAGTACTGACTGAGTTTTTTCAGTATAATCAGTAGTCCGTCCGTAAGTAGACCAGTTCCAGCCCACACCGCTGGACTCACCAGAATCGTAGAAGTTATCAAAAGTTACAAAGTCAAGGGCTAGCTTGTGATGGTTGGGTGAAATAGATTGTGGGAATAAAGTTAGGGCTGGATCGCCGTTCCCAACAGGTAAATCGCCTAGTACTTGGTCATAAGTGCGATTTTCTTTCAACACGTAAATAACGTGTTTAATCTTACTTTGTAAAAATCTCATTGTCCGGTCAGGACGGCGGTTAGCAAAACCGTTGTTTTTGTCTACTAACGCCGAAAGGCTAGTTAAAGTTCCACCCTTGGGAATGGGAATAATGGCAATTCCAGCTTTTTCTAAAGCCCAGTTGTACTCGTTTCTAAAAGTAGTGTTGCGTGCTTCTCCTGCCTCAGTCGTCCGGTTATTTGAAGGGTTAGGGCCAGAGTTGCTCTTAGCATTGACAACGTATAACTTTTGACCATCTCGACTAATACTAATAGAATTGGGATACCAACCAGTAGGGATACGTCCAGCCACCCGACCAGAACGTAAATCTACAACGGCAACGGCATTTTCACCGCCCAAAGTAACGTAAAGTGTACTTCCATCTGGATTCAGCGCTACAGAGTTAGGATTTGCTCCTTTATACTTGTCATTTGGTCGAGATAAAGAGATGGTTTGGACAACACTGTTGCTATTGGTATTAATGACGGAAATTGAGTCACTATTACCATTAGCTACATAAAGACGATTTTGATCAGGTGAGAGCAATATCTTATTTGGTTGACTTTCTACAGGTATGCGAACAATTTCCCCAGAAGTAATGCCAACAGCTAATACCTCGTTATCGCGCTGGCTGCTAATGAAGACTTTCCCTGCTGCACCGTTTTCTGTGCTTTTGAGGGCTACATCAAAAGGAAATTCCCCGGTTGCTACTTTATCACCCGGTTTAAAGAACTTAATTTCTTGGAGTATCTTGCGAGTAGCAGTATTGACAATTGATATTGAATCGTTCTCAAAATTGGCTGCTATTAAAGTTTTACCATCTTTACTTACGGCAAGACCTGCAACTACTGCGCCTGTGGCGGCAGTTTCAGCTGGTGTATCCTTTAACAAACCACCGTCATAGCTAGGAAAAGGCGCAGTTTGGTCAGAATTGTGACCTAACAGAATAAAAGGGGCATCTGGTAAGTACTGATTACCCTTGGATGCATAGATATAAACGCGATCATCAATCCCTCCTGAGACATAAAAGCGTCTACCATCTTTTGCCCAAGCCAAGCCATTGTAAGTGTTAGGAATATTAATCTGTTGCTTTTTAGTCAACTTACCATTGCTGACATCATAGACAAAAACCCATTCTGCTTTTGGAGTTGTTGTATCAGTGGGTTTACCTGTTAAAGGGTCTAGTACAGGATAAGTAAAAAGATCACCAGTATTTTCATCTCTGAAGTTTTGGTTGTAGCCACTGGTAAGTACTAACAGAGTTTTACCATCAGGGCTAAGGGCTGTAGTTACAGCTTCAGCGGCATCAGCATTATCATCTGTACGCAAATTAGTTGCTAAAGGTGCAAAGATCGAACCTGGTGCTGCTGCGGGTGTGATTATCTGACCTGTGGGTAGTAATGCCCCACCTTCAGGAAGTTCACCAACAGGAGTAGTAGCAAGCACAGCGCTGGTTAACTGAATACCACTTACTACGATCGCCACTGTTATCAGCAGACTGAGTAGAGGATATAGCTTACGCTTGAAATTTCGCATTTGCTGTTCTCAAACTGTTTGCTTACACAGCAGATATTCCTATTTTTTAGTTAAGAA
This sequence comes from Halotia branconii CENA392, assembly GCF_029953635.1. Taxonomy (NCBI): domain Bacteria; kingdom Bacillati; phylum Cyanobacteriota; class Cyanophyceae; order Nostocales; family Nodulariaceae; genus Halotia; species Halotia branconii. The sequence continues at coordinate 2,808,476 of NZ_CP124543.1, forward strand.
CAAGCTAAGACAAGGTTACTGAAAAATTCACATTGGAAGTCTGGTGTTGCACAAATGCGGGATGATTTTTATCACGCAGAGGCGCAGAGGCAAGACAGCACGATCTTCTCCCAAGGGGAGACAGTAGACCTCTTGCATAAATATCTTTTTGTCGGGCTACGCCCCGCTACGCTAACACGCAAAGACGCAGCGAAAAGTTGTCAGGAGGGTTTCCCTCCGTAACAAACTTTTCAAGACAAAGACGCAAAGAAGAAGCTAAGAATAAGGACTTTTGCAAGAAGTCTAGTGTACACACAAGTCATCTAAAACTGCCCCATTGACTGACAATGCGATTGTCTCGACTAACAATGCGA